>NZ_JAYWYV010000020.1:0-62127 GCF_048147885.1 Acinetobacter sp. 228 | reverse complement strand
TTCGACAGTTAGTTAGCTTTTTAACCCCTAAACCTATGAAAATCGGGTGGGGATGATTTTTTTGTCGTGTGCAGAGGCTGCTGTCTTAATTCTGACAGATGTGGAAAGCGTGGGTCACGCTGCAAGTCTTCTATCACTAAAGGCTCATTTTGATAGAGCAGATGAGTGCAGACTGAATCCTTGCACATTTGTCGGATTGCTACAGGTTCTTGGCTAAAAGGACTGACCGGAATATACATTTCATGCTGATTCAGCCAGGAAATTTGTGCGTAATCAACGTCAAAGGCCTGATGGGCTTCTTCAATATATTGTTTATAAAGGATCTGATGACGATGATCCAATAAACCCAATTCATTTAAAGCCTGTTGTCGTTCTTTTTCATTCTTGATCTCCAGATTCTCAAACCAGCTTTCCCCTTCATCCAAGGTATAAGTCTCGACAGTCAGAATCAGATCATCGACATTATTGACCAGTGCCTCCAGCTCAAAACGTTGTTGCAGTTCATCCAGAAGCTCTAGCTGTGTCACACCCCAAGTCGCAAAAATGATTTTCAAATCAGGATATTGCTGTTCCAAATTATATTTTAGCAAACGAATCTGTGCCGCAGGCGCATGATGAAAAATCGACACGCATAAAATTTTGGTTGAAGCTGGCAATACAATGCCCTTTTCAGATTCGCCCGATTGAATCAGCACATTCGGATCATTCCGGGCAGCAATCTGTTTAAGATTCAGGGTGTGCGCCAACATGGCAGAAATTTGGGTATCAATTTCCCAACGCGCACCAACGCAATAGACTTCGGGCTGCTCGGCATTTAATTTGCTCGGATAAGCTTTTTGAAACGCATGATTAAAGAACTGCAAGCCCTGATAAAGGCGCAACCGGTGTTCGGCAGTAACATCGCTATCATGTCCTTGCGAATAAATCCGAATGGCTGGAATAGCCACTTCGCCATAGAACATTTGTACACGACGAGCCACCTCTTCTGCACTGGGCTTTTTTGGCAATTGCGCACAGATGTAATCATTGGCTACCTGCATTGCATCATTGACTTCATCAGCCACCAGTCTCTGGTAAAAACGCTCGGAGGGGGACAATACTGGCGTACTGCCGAGCAGGGTTTTGACAAAACCCAGTGCCGGCACATAATTGGACAAAACCAGCAGACAGGCAGTTAAAGGCGTCGACAAGATTAGCCCCACCGGTCCCCAGAGAGTGGTCCAGAACGTGGCAGCCAGAATAATTGCCAAAGTAGACAGACCGGTACTTTCCCCATAGAGCCACGGTTCAATCACGTTATTGCTGATAAGTTCCAGCACCAGTATCAAGGCTACAGTCCATAGCACCATGTCCCAGCCCGGATCAACGGCGAAGGCCAGCGTAATCGGAAAAATAGCTGAAACGATCGGGCCAACATAGGGCACAAAACGCATAACTACCGCGATCAGTCCCCACATGATCGCTGCCGGCACACCAATCACCAGCAGTCCAATCGCCATGGGAATACCATAGGTCACATTGACCAGCAGCTGCATGCGCAAATAGGTTCCGATACTTTTGGCGGCATCATCAAGCGCATCGGTTCCGATATTCAAATTACCGCCCAAGAGCTTCAGAAAGCGGTCATGCAGGTCTTTGCGATTGAGTAAAATTAATACCATGAACAGGAACACAATCCCGATAATTGCCAGCGGATTCAGGATTTTATTTAACCAGTCCAGTGCAGCTTCTTCACTCGAGGGTTCCAGGCCTACTACTTTGACATTCTGGACATTCGGGTCGTCTTTTTCCTGATCTGGAACTTCTATCGAGTTCTCTACCGTGTCAAAGGTCTGGATTGCGCCATCCCACATACTCGGCCCCTGACGATAGTCCTTGAGCATATTCAGTTTTTTCTGGATGGTGTCCTGATATTGCGGCAGCTCCTGACTCAGCTTGCCAAGCTGTACCCCCAGATAGGTTGCAGTACCCCCCAAAAATGACAAGGTCAGGCACATAACCAGGCCAATTGCGGCCCATTGAGGACAGCCCCAGCGTTTTAGACGGGAAACCAGTGGCGAGAGCAAAAATGCCAGCAGAATAGCCAAGGCCAGAGGGAGAAAAATATCACGGCCAAAATATAGTGCCATTATCACGACGGCAGCAATCACAAAGCCAGCCATCATTCTGAGTGCATGTTGGGTGCGCTGCTGTTCGGACTGATCCGGCATGAATACTTCATTCTGCTGTTGCAGGTTGCTTGATCGGGGTTGTATTTGACTGTTCTTGTTGTTAGCCACCTGAAAAGTCCTAAACTATTATTCCTTCAACACAATTTAGGACTTTCTCTATTTTTGTTACAAAGGTATTCCTGTAATCATTTGCAAAGATATTTCATTTAAATCTTTTCAGCCTGGTGGCTTAACTCACGCTTTTGATCCGACGCATTTTCCGGGTTTCGAGCTGTACCGGAACTGAGGTATGTTGATGTAATAATTGCCATTTGCCCTGCTGCTTGCTCAGGCACATGCTCACCCGACACCAGCCTAATTGAAAAATCGGTTCAATCACCGCATAGTTGACTCGCACATAGCCATCTACCATGGCCAGATCATGCGTGACATGAATGTTTATATTCTGCCGCTCTACACGTATTCCTTCGGGCATAAAGCGCCGATATTGTTGCCAGAGGGCCTGATAGGCTTCGACGCCTTTCACCTCCATACTGACATCAACCAGACGGATATCGGGCCGGCACAATTCAATAATATCCTGAATTTCGAGTCTGGCTATGGCATTGTCCCATTCTCGAAGAAATGCCATGACTTCCCGAGCCAATTGTTGATTGCCAAAAACTTGCATAAAATTCCCCTTAACCGGACAATTCAGACCTGAAATCGCGGCTCACTCATCTCACCGGATTTTTGATCTTTTGTTTTTTATTATTCTGCTTATGTTAAAGCGCTGTTCTCGCTTCACTCTTTTTACTACCTGATCCACCCAAACTCACCTGACATCATTTATACAATTATTTTTATTTCTCTCAGAATGAGCATGCTGTTTCTTGATTGGATGATTCAGGAAGCAGCAGCGATCGAAATCTACTTTAGAGCTTTTCTCTCCTGTCTGTAAATGACATAAAACATCATTTAAAAATAGATTTTTTAAAAGTCTGCAGAAAGGAAAACAGGAATTCCTTGCAGACCAGTTAGCTTTATTATTTATAATTTTCAAACTGCAATTGATAAAATTTTAATACATTTAATTCTTATCCCATCCTCCTGTCAACGCCAGCATTCAAATAACAACTTTACTATAAGTCTGCTTTGGCATTTCAATGATTTCCACACAGAGCTGTATGTTTAAGCCCGGCTGGGGCGCAATATATTGCTGCATCAGATCGAGTACCAATTCAGAAATTGCCTGACGTACTTCGACACTGCGTCCACTTAACAGGGAAATTTTGGCATGCACATAAGCCTGGTCTGTTACAACATCCAGTCCAATCACATAATCCTGCTGCATAATTGCACGACTTTTTAAATCATTGGGATCGCTGACATAGCCGGCGCCCACAAGTGCCTGATGGATCGCGACCAATAAAGGCTTAATCTCAATGTGTTGCAGATTGTCAGAATATTCCAGATGCAGGTGTGGCATTGAAGGGATCTCGAATCAGAAAGGTAAGGATCAGGGCGCTACAAAAATGGTCAGCCCAGCATTTATGGCAATATTGAGAAATAATAGGCTAAATCAGCCATGTTATTTCTCAACAGATTTCTTTAGCCAAGATCAAGTTAAGCTTTTTTTACATATTCAGATTTCAGTTTCATCGGCCCAATGCCTTCAATTTTACAATCGATATCGTGCCCATCGGCCGCATCCGGCAACAAGCGGATACTTTTCACTTTGGTACCCACTTTTACCACTGAAGATGAACCTTTGATTTTCAGGTCTTTAATGACCGTTACGCTATCGCCGTCTGCCAGCACATTGCCATTAGCATCTTTAATGATCACTTGCTCTTCAGTGATTTCGCCTTCTTTCCACTCGTGTGCACACTCAGGACAGATAAGTAGATCGCCATCTGCATAGGTATATTCAGATTGACATTTTGGACAGTTTGGCAGACCCATAAAAACCTCGAAAAAGAGAAAAATTAAATAAACAAACAAATAAGCGTACAGTATAGCATCTTTGCAGGCAGCGCTAATTACCAGAAAAGCTGGAATGCAACCAGCACCTGAGCTTGAAGAAATCAATGATCTGATATCTGTGGATTAACCAGTAAAGATAAGAGTTGCAGTGATTCCTGCCAGCTCAAATGACACACCGCCGGTGGTACCACATCCGGATAACCTACCTGAATAATATGTAAACTGGTGCCGATTGATACTTTTTCAAAGATGACGGTGACTTCTATTCCACCCTCTAGGTCCGGGGTAGAAAACTGATCGGTGTAACGCAATAACTGGTTAGGAACAACTTCATGATAAATGCCGTGAAAATGATGCTGGGTACCGGTAGAGAAATTGGTAAAAGTGGTTTTATAGCGGCCACCGGGTTTGATTTCCGCATGTTCAACCTTGGCAATGAAGCCATGCGGTGCCAACCATTTCGCCAATGCATCCGGATGCACAAAGGCACGATACACCCGCTCCGGTGGTGCACTGAACACACGATGCATTTTTAAGGTGTAACTCATTTGGTCCTGTCCTTTATTTATTCTTATTATTTTTATATTGAGGGATAGTCCCTGCATTTATAGTAAATGATCAGCTTGAGTTGAAAACTCATCTCGGTCATTTTATCCAGTTTTTATCTGGCCATATATAATGAGTATGTATCTATGTGCGAATTCAAGTTTTTTGCATAAAAATTGTATTGAACAGACAAAAAAACCGGTAATCCCGGTTTTTTTTATTTAAATCATTTAAGTATAGGTTGGATCAGCTGCTGCGCAGGCTACTTTCTTCTTCATCCAGCTCATCGTCATAGACGTAGGCCATACAACCCCAGCCATCATATTCGCCCTGAAATTGTGCAGCGATTTTACTGAACCATTGCTCCAGATCCACAATATCTTCGTAAGCTGGCTCCATATACACATAAATCGTGATGATCCATTCCAGGGTATCGCTTTCTTCATCCTGAAACAGGCTGATTTTCTGCTCTTCTTTTAATAGATGCAGGGCACAACGATCCGCCTGTGCTTCATCCGCAAAGGCAATCGAAAATTCAATCTCGTGTGCTTCCTGCAGGTCGTCGCCATCCTGATGCATTTGCCACAGTACATTGCCATTTTCATCGTCAGGAAATTGATTGTAATCACGTGACATAGAAGTATCCTTATTATGATGCTGTTTTATTCTGCATTTAAGATTAGCTGATTTTTGTACAATTATCGAGAACAAGACAAAAAATATTATCTTTTAACCATAAATAAACACATGATTTTTATACATATAAAATGAATAACTGATCCACTCCTTCAAACTAAAAATCCTCAAAATATCAGGGTTTAAAGCAATATGTGGCCATCAGAATGTTCCAGAAAAATCGTTTAGACCTGTAGCCTTCATCATCTAGGCAATCTGTGGATGCGGGTGATTTTGTCGCAGTTGCAACAGCATTGCAGCAAACTTGAGCTCCTCTAAACGCAGGTTAAGATAGGACTCCTGAATCATGGCCTGACTCAGTGCCTGCCCAGTATAATTCAGTAATACATAATCATTCTTTAAGGCCTGCAGCATCTCGGCGAGATTGTCTGGGCTTAATTGGGAGAGGTATAAATCTGCTTTACTGTTGAAAGCCAGACTGAGGATCTCTATCGTACTTCGACGGCGGTTATCATCGACATAATTACAGTTCGCCACCTGCTGTGTTTCTATGGCTTGCTGAATACTTTCACGGACATGACGCAGATGCCGAGCCGCATCTATTTCGCCATAATCCTCAAGCAACTGCTTTAAAAGGTGGGAAGCTGAAAACTGTAAACCAAAGCGCTTCTCCTGTATTTTATGCTCTAAAGCACTCAATACTTCCTGCAGGCGATGCTGCTGCCTGGCCTGTTCATAATAGCCTTGTAAACTTTCTCGGGCTTGCTGCTCAATCTCGGCTATGGCCTGCGCCTGAAACTGGACAAGATAATCTTTGACTCTTGCAATATAAGCCTTCAGATCATCGATCATGATCGAGGCATCCAGCTTGGTCACCTCAACAAAGTTTTCGGCCTGCAAGGTCCGGTTAACAATGTATTGCTCGATATTCCAGATATCCTGATATTTTCTGTATTTATTCAGCGCAATGTTTAAACTGCCATTCTGTACCCGTAATTGGGTGATTTCATAATTCAATTCATCGACTTGAGTTTCATAATCTGTCAGCTTGCTACGTGAATGATCCAGATTCTCCTGTAAAAACTGGATATTGTTACGTAGTGAAGTCTGTCCCTTCAAACTCCATAACAAAGCAAATAGCAGAACACTCGCGAGAACGAAGAGAGCTATATTGAGCATCGTTCTTTCCTTTAACCCCGGGCATTGCCCTAAATTATTAATTTAAAAAAATTATTATAAAGTATTGGTTGATTTTGCATCATTTTTGGCAGGTAATCAAAGCCATTGGTCATCACTAAGTCATTCATTCATTTTATTTTTCTATAATTATTATTAAGGATATGTCATTCCTGATGGGCTAATAATTAGTCCAAACCACCTTCCTTCTAAAACAACTTACGATATTTTTTATATCAAAGGATATATTCTTAAAGTTTAAAAATAATGATGGAAAAATTAACACCTAGGGAAATAAAGGCATCAAGGGTATAGGGAAAAACTTTTAAAATAGAAATCTTTAAGTATTTCCTCAAAATATATACCGAGCATTAAAAATTTATATGATTCATCATCAGCCCAAAAGGCAACTGATCAATACACGAATTTCACTGAAACAGGCTTGCCTAGATACTTTTTTGTAGCTGTGGCGGAAACAAATTCTCACATTTTTCTCTTCGGCCAACTCATGTTAATGGCATGATCATCATCATGTTTATGAGTTTAAAACCCGGATATATGACGAGATAACTATTCAATAAAATAAATCAGAATGGAATATCAGCCTTGATCTCAACCAGAATACCACTCAAAGGCTGGGTAAAGGACAGATAACTGGCATGCAGAGCCATACGATTTAAAGGGCTGCGTTGAGGTTCAGGATGATAAATTTTATCACCAGTAATGGGATGACCGATATGCAGCATATGCACTCGCAACTGATGGGAACGGCCAGTAATTGGAGTCAGTAGTACCCGGCTAATGTCTTGCTGGGGTAAATATTCTAAGACCTGATACAAGGTTTTGGCGGCCTTGCCCAGTTCATAATGCACTATCTGACGCGGCCGGTTTTCCCAGTCGGTAATTAAAGGCACGTCGACGCTGCCCTCACCTTCAAGTTTGCCTTGTACCAGTGCAACATAGTTTTTCAGTACGCTACGTGCCTGAAACATTTTACTCACCGCCACTTCTGCATCGCGGTGTTTGGCGAACATCAAAATACCGGAAGTGGCCATATCCAGACGATGGGTAATTTTGGCTTGCGGATATTTATCCAGCACACGTAAATAGGCACTGTCATGATGTTCAGGTAAACGCCCCGGAACCGACAATAATCCGGCCGGCTTTTCAATCACCACCAGATCATCATCTTCATAAATAATACGCAGCGGTTCTTGCGGTGGACGATAGACAAAGTCATGGTTAATGGGCATTTTAGGTACAGCGTCGGGAATAATGCGCGCAAAATAACAAGCTGCTTTCAGGCTGTCAATTACAGTTCCTGACCAGATCAGCTTAATCTGCCAGATAATAATCGACCGTTGAGACCACGCGTACTTTCTTCAAATATGGCGTATTGCTGTCACGATCTTCAATACTAAACAGCCCCTGGTTGGCGGACTTGATTTTACCCAGACGACTTTTTGAATCTGCAGCGAATTTTTCTGCCACACTGCGGGCATTTTGTGTGGCTTGTTCAATCATCGCCGGTTTAATGTCATTCAGCTTGGTAAATAGATATTCTGTTCTTTGTCCAGAATCATCTCCCGCAAAGGCAATACCTTTTCTGCCCAAAGCCACCAGTCGAGTTTGTGCTACACGCACTTTATCTATTTTGTGGGTATAGACGGTGATGGTCTGGCTGGCAGTATAACGTAGCGCAACATTGGCATCACCGCCATATTGCTGCGCGTATTTGTCGGTGATACTCGGTGATGCACTGGTAATTTCTTCCGCGCTAAACCCTTCATTTTTTAAAAAGGTCTGAATTTCCTGGGTATTGGTTTGCATGATATCGTACAGTTCGGCCAGATCCTGACTACCGGCATTAAAACGGATTGGCCATACCGCCACATTGGCTTTGACTTCGCGTTCTGCCAAGCCTTTAACTGAAACTATGCGCTCATACTCTTTAATTTTCAGTGCACTATGACCCAGAATCCATCCTGCTATAATCATCCCCAAGCCGATCAAGGCACCTAAAATCAGTGCTGATTTGAATTGATTCATGCTTCAACTCCTTTGAAATATTATTAGTTTTTATTGATCCTGCCAAGCAATACATTCACGATAAACTCATGCTGAGCCAGTCTTATTTTTATCGCTCGAAGATTCAATCGCAGTTGAGTACCTAGCCTTGATTCATCAGATAAATTGCGACTAAGGGCGTCAAATTAAATAGCAGAATTCCAATTTTATAGAGTGCCATACCTGAATAATGAATCACATCGAAACTGGCATCTGACAGCCGAAACCATTTGCCGTGCACTTGTCTTATCCAGTTTCGGGCAAATACAAACAGCATGCACCAGATCATCAGAATGACATAATTGATCAGTGTGCAAAACACTAAAAACTGAAACCAGATATCGAGATTCATGCTGATTCCCCTGCGGGACAACTCATGATTTTAAAATAGCAGATCATCTTGAAAAATGAAGAATTGATTTGTATCTTATTGGAATGAAGATTAATTATAAGATAATGATTTATATATTTTAATTTTTATGATTTAAATTGAGCAGAGAATTTTTTAGGGTGTTGGGAAAACTCGCAATGGTTTACTTCAACTATCATTCTTTGTAAGACCTGATCTTATAGCCTATAAACTTTTGGTCTATAGCGTCCTAAGCCGAATCGAGACCTTTTGGGTTCGTACTGCACTCGCGTTTTGCGCCGCTCACAGCATGCTACTCTTTCCGATCCCATCACACCCTTGAGAGTTATATTAGGCAAAGATAGACGGAATTAATTTCCTATGTTTTTTTAATTTCGATTAAATCTGAAAATTTATTTCAATATTGACCCAAATAAAGAGAAATAAATTCTATTTCCATTTTTTTACGCTTTTTTATTCGATAAAAATGATCTTTATTGCAATTTATATTCAGTAGAAAATTTCTATTTTATTGAAAGAAATTGCTCTGTATCCATTGTGCACTAAACCACCAGGCACTGATGGCTGACGTCCCACAGAGGAGATTAGCCAAAACCTTGTTGAGTCTGGTCAGTTCAGAACCATAGATTTTTAGATTAAGCAGATAGGCGATCACACCATATAGTGAGCCAATCACCCCTCCGAAAAGAATCAAGATGAGCGGCCATGCGGAATAAAAATGGGCTTTTTGATCTAATTTTCCTGATTCTGGTGCATGCCCGTTAATGTCCATAGGTGGCTGTCCTCTCTTTTATATACACGGGTACTATTTCAAGGCAGCTATTTATTCTTTAAAAATATTTACCTTGATCACACTATTAACCAAGCAAGAAGCAGACCAGTTTTAGCGTACAAACAGGTGACGAGTATGGTGATTAATATAGGCATTTAGCCCATCGCCATATTGGGCAAGCTGTTTCATATTTTCGACATGCTGATAACCGGCACTGCTATAGCTGTAGGTATAAACTTTCGAGGTTTTCTTGAATTGCACACGAATAAACTCATTACCAATCTCATAGTTGGCAACACCTGAGTCGTGATTCAGATCAAGATAATGTTGCAATTGAGCTATCCTAAAAACTGTGAATCCAGACTTTTATATGGGGTTTTATTGATCAAATTTCAATCAATCTCAAACTATAAACAGGGATGTTTAGATAGCAAAAAGCCCTATCGAGTAATAGGGCTTTCATTCAAAACAGAGGGTAACTGTTTGAGTTTTTTTGCTTAGGCATTCTTATTGTTAAATTGATTGCCTTGGCATTTGGTACACGGTGGTAAACGATCAGTACCAATTTCTAAGTAGGTGCGGTGTCCGCATTGAACACAAAAATAGAAGCCTGTTCCGGGTTTTTCGCCAGCAGTAACCATCTTTGTTCTCCATGGTTTTAGAAATGGTCTGTCTAGTATAACCCTCTGGTGATGAATGTCTATTGTCCATTTTTGTAAATGATGATGGCATTTAGGCGAAGGACAATATTAGATTAAGATTACTACATAGATTTTAATTATTCAAAATCGTAATAAACATATTTTCTATTTCATCATAAATTCTCATCCCAGGCTTGATTACTGGAGCTAACGTATCTTTTAAAAATGCATCTGTCTTATTTCCCATTCTTGTTAATACAAATTCTCGTTTAAAATTTGTAAAAAAATCACCTGATGCTGACTTTAAGTCATCAATAGGATTTCCTCTTGCTACACTTGCATTTACTGCTTCTGACTTAATTCTAAGCGCATCCGATAATCTTTCATGTTGATTAATAACCTTTAGATATTCCTCTATTACTTCATCATCCAGAAGATAGCTTTCCAAATTACGTCGCGTCGTAACATGAATATTATTTTGAAGAAGGTCTTCAACCTCTTGATCGGAACGATCGTCTCTATCTAATAATTTTATTACTTTTGTTTGTGGCATTAAATTTTTTAAGACTAATGTAGGCGCATGATCCTCTTTTTCTATATCGTTACAACTTCCTCCACTTATAAAAGTAATATTTTTAGAGCTTTTAGATAAAATCATTCCATAAATTGAAGCATCAAAACTCTTTCGTGCTGTACCTAAAAGACTACCTTCGCATACAACAATATTAGAAGGTAAAAATATATTTTGCATTTCACCCAAGGCTATGGAGAGAAACTTCTCCCATACGACCTTATCAATCGAAGTCGGATACAAGATTGCTTCTTCATCAAAATTTTCAACATGGAAATCAATAAATTCAACTGAATAAGGATCTTGTACTGAAATTTCTTTAGCTTTTTGCATTACTCCTAATGAATGAGTATTAATCCAAAGTTGTGAATTTTCTGGAATAATTCTATATAGTTCTTCTAACAATTTAGATTGAAGGGAGGTATGAATATGTAATTCTGGCTCATCAATCATAAAAATAGTATTGTTGTAAGCATCTATTTTTACATGTAAATCTAGTATCAAATCAAAAACAGCTTTTTCGCCTGCTGATAAATTTTTATAAGGATAACTTTCAATATTTCCTTTCTTAAAAGTGAAACAACTATCGGATAATGGATCAACAATATTTCTTAAAATTAAATTTGGGAAAATATTATTAAATGAATTACGAATTTTACCAATTAACTCATCTCTCAAATCTTTAACAGTTCTTTGATTATTATCTTCACTAAATAACGACTGCATCGTCTGTTGCACAAGTCTTTGATAATTTTCAGATACCGTTTGGTCTGCATCTATTGACCTACTAATTTTCAAATTATCAAATGGTTGATTCATTTTCGAAAAATGATTTATTTGAAAATCAGGTTCATGCCTATATGCGGATCGAAAATATACAGCATTTTTAGGTAAATAATGAAGGTCTTGATAATCATAAAAATCAATTTGAACAGAATTAAAACTGTCAAAGCCTAATAATTCATTTCTAGAAAAGTAGGCGCTATCCCCCTGCCACCCCCATCCCGCCCTATTTCTATAGTAATGATAAAAGGCATCAAATAAAGAAGATTTACCGCTCCCATTTGGCCCTACAATTACTACCAATTTCGTGCTTTCACTTAAACCGGTAATTGTTAACTTAGAAAACCTTTTAAATTCATTAAGTCGTATTTCTTTAACTTTCATATTTTTCTTAAAGTAAAAACCCCACTTTACAGTAGGGCCTTTTTCACACAATATCAACAACTTTTAGACTAAATCATCAAGCTACATTCCCTTCCAAAAAATCCTGTGCAAAGCGCTGTAATACCCCACCCGCTTCATACACATGTACTTCTTCTTCAGTATCCAGACGGCAAGTGACTGGCACTTCAATAATCTGGTTCTTGCCATCATCGGTTGAACGCTCAACCACCAAAGTCAACGTCGAACGTGGCGCGATATTACCAATCACGCTATACAGCTCAGTACCATCAAGACCTAAAGTCTTACGATCTGTACCCGGCTTAAACTCAAGCGGCAACACGCCCATACCCACCAAATTAGTACGATGAATACGTTCAAAACCTTCTGCTACAATCGCTTCCACACCAGCCAGACGCACACCTTTAGCAGCCCAGTCACGGCTAGAACCCTGACCATAATCCTTACCGGCAATAATAATCAACGGCTGCTTGCGGTTCATGTAGGTTTCAATCGCCTCCCACATGCGCATCACTTCGCCTTCCGGCTCCACACGTGCTTTTGAACCCTGCTTGATGGTGCCGTCAGAACGTACCACCATTTCGTTATACAGCTTTGGATTCGCCAAGGTTGCACGCTGTGCAGTCAGGTGATCACCACGATGCGTCGCATAAGAGTTAAAGTCTTCCTCAGGCACACCCATTTTCGCCAGATATTCACCTGCTGCCGAGTCACGCACAATCGCATTCGATGGGGATAAATGATCGGTGGTGATGTTATCGCCAAGAATAGCCAATGGACGCATGTTGGTGAGGGTACGCGGTGCAGCCAGTGCACCTTCCCAATACGGCGGACGGCGGATATAGGTACTTTGCAGACGCCAGTCATACAGCGGACTTATTGCCTTTTTACGTTCACCCAGATCAAACATCGGAATATACACTTTCTTGAACTGTTCCGGCTTGACCGACTCTTTGACCAAGGCATCAATTTCTTCATCCGAAGGCCAGATATCTTTTAAGTAAATCGGATTACCGTCTTTGTCTGTGCCCAGAGCATCTTTTTCGATGTCAAAACGGATGGTTCCGGCAATCGCATAAGCAACTACTAGCGGTGGAGATGCCAGAAAAGCCTGTTTCGCATAGGGATGGATACGGCCATCGAAGTTCCGGTTACCTGATAATACTGCAGTCGTGTATAGATCACGGTCAATAATTTCTTGCTGGATGTTTGGATCTAATGCGCCCGACATACCGTTACAGGTGGTACATGCATAGGCCACAATACCAAAGCCCAGCTTTTCTAAATCTTTTAAAACCCCTGCTTCTTTCAGATACAGGGCTGCCGCTTTAGAACCCGGCGCGAAAGATGATTTCACCCAAGGCTTACGGGTCAGACCAAGTTCATTGGCTTTACGTGCCAGCAAACCGGCTGCTACGGTATTACGCGGGTTGGAGGTATTGGTACATGAGGTAATCGCAGCGATAATCACCGCACCATCCGGCATTAAACCTTCTGCTTCTTGTGCACGTGCAGCTTCCAGATTACCGGCAATGCCTTTTTCTTTCAGATCTGCCGTAGATACACGTGCATGCGGATTGGATGGGCCGGCAATGTTGCGTGTTACGGTGGATAAATCGAAACGCAGCACACGCGGATATTCAGCCTGAGTCATCTCCGATGCCCAAAGTCCGATCTCTTTGGCATAAGTTTCAACCAGTTTGACTTGCTCAGGCTCACGGCCGGTCAAAGTCAGATAGTCAATGGTGTTCTGATCGATATAGAACATGGCTGCCGTTGCACCATATTCCGGGGTCATATTAGAAATCGTGGCACGATCACCGACTGACATGCTGTCTGCGCCTTCACCGAAGAATTCTAAATATGCGCCAACCACACGTTCCTTACGCAGGAATTCGGTTAATGCCAAGACGATATCCGTTGCAGTAATGCCCGGCTGACGTTGCCCGACCAGCTCTACCCCAATGATATCTGGCAGACGCATCCACGAGGCACGGCCCAGCATCACATTTTCAGCTTCCAAACCACCGACACCAATCGAGATTACGCCCAAGGCATCGGTATGTGGTGTATGCGAATCTGTACCGATACAGGTATCAGGAAATGCCACACCATCACGATTCTGAATCACCGGTGACATTTTTTCCAGATTGATCTGGTGCATGATGCCGTTACCTGCCGGAATCACATCGACATTTTCAAATGCCGTTTTGGTCCATTCAATAAAATGGAAACGGTCTTCATTACGGCGGTCTTCAATGGCACGGTTTTTCTCAAAAGCATCAGGATCAAAGCCGCCATATTCTACAGCCAAAGAGTGATCGACAATGAGCTGGGTCGGCACCACCGGATTGACTTTAGAAGGATCACCGCCCTGGTCGGCAATGGCATCACGCAGGCCTGCAAGGTCAACCAGTGCAGTTTGACCCAAGATGTCATGACAGACTACACGTGCCGGATACCAGGGAAAATCATGGTCCTGTTTACGTTCGATGAGCTGACGTAAAGACTGTTCTAAAATGGCAGAATCACAACGACGGACCAGCTGTTCAGCCAGCACTTTGGAGGTATAGGGGAGTTTGGCATATGCGCCTGGCTGGATATCTTCAACGGCCTGACGCACGTCATAGTATTCTAACTGGGTGCCTTGTAGTGGTTTACGGTAGTTGTTATTCATAGCTTACCTGCCCTCATTCATTACTCTTTTTATTCATCAAATTTTCTTGATGACTTGTTTTTTAATCAAGGCATTGTACGCTGTCGAAAGTCCATTTCCCAAATCTTATAATTTTCAAAGCTTTAAATATGAAATATAGCCTTTTTACAGTAATTTACGCTTCACACTTTAGAATTTTGACTCTAAATTGTGATTTTTCTTAAAAATTGACCTGAATTTTTCTCATTCTTTAGTATGAGAAATTAATGAAAGCATAAAAAACCATCAAATTTCAGGCAGAATCTTTGTTCTATCCCCGCCCCCAAAAATCAGTGCTTGAGAAAAACAGTAAGTATTTTTGAAGGTAAGCTCATTGTCATTGATCTGCATTAGAAACATATCATCTCTACCTCCCAATTACCCCAAAAACCTCTTGATTTAGATTGTTGGCTTTTTTGTTTGCCTCTGTCTGATGCATGCTGCACAATAACTGCATTGATTTATAGTATTCAAACTGGGGCTTATTATGGCAACGTCTCCTGCTTTCACATTGTTTAGTCTAAATGGTGTCGATGCACAAAAATTCCTTCAAGGTCAGGTGACTTTGAATACTGAAACTTTGGCAGAAAACCAGACCCGCTATACTGCGATCTGTAACCTGAAAGGACGGATTCAATTTGGCTTATGGCTTAAAAAGATCAGTCAGGAAAGCTTTGAAATCGTAAGCACTGAAGATCAGGCAACAGAACTGGCGAATCATATTAAGAAATTTGGTGCTTTTTCAAAAATGAAACTGGAACTGGTCGGTCCGGTATATCCGGTCATCAATGGTATTTATACTGACTTTGTTGCGACTGAAACCAATGTCGCCCTGTGGGAGCAGCAAGCCATTGAATCAGGTCAGGCCTGGATTCAGGCAGCTACCGCCAATCTGTTTCAACCTCAGGAATTGCGTTTACATCAACGCGACGGCATTCACTATGATAAAGGCTGCTATCTGGGGCAGGAAGTGATTGCGCGCTTATGGTTTAAAGCCAAGCCAAAACACTGGTTACATCTGGTTCAAGGTACAGGTGTCACCCCTGCTGTGGCGACAAAACTGAATAATGATGTAGAAGTCGTCAATAGCATCACGACGGATGCCGGTTACAAAGCGCTGGTGGTCGCAAAGCCTGAGGCATTAACCGAATTGGGCCTAGAAGTGCTGGAACTTCCGGAAGCATTGAGTGGTGATGTCGCGCGTCCGCAATAATTCAGGTTCCGCCCATGAAAAAAAAAGCCAAGATGAAATTCTTGGCTTTTTTATTTTGGAATTTTAGAAACCGTGGAACAGTTTGTTCATGTCTTTCACGACATAGTCTTTGAAATGATAGGCTCGCGCATGCTTGGCATCAAACTTTGCCGTGAGTTCGCCTTTTTGAAAGATATATACCCGGTCTTCCTGGCTAATCAAAAACTCTGCCCCAAGTTTCATCAATAACGCATCAATCTTGTCCTCATCGGCAATCGAGTCATCTGCGTTGATTCTGTCATAGTGACGTCTAATGGTTTTGACAAACATGGGGAAATCCTGGGAGTCTGATATAAAGCGAGATTTAATCAGAGAAAATAGCTGAATTAAAGTAATCCTTTCAATATCTTTGGAATTGAGCGAAAACCTGTCCCTATCATGCATCGATTAAACCAGTGAATTATGTCCTGATGATTTGTATTTAGTGACAAATTACATATTTACAAAGCATAAAATCCTTTTATGATGATGTAAGTAAAAATGATTAAAACCGCACCAAGGAATAAGGTGCCAGCAATAATAAGGTTATAGGAACCATGAAAAAGTTAATCCTCGCGGTAGCTCTCGCCGCTTCTGCATCATTCGCTCTGGCAAATACTGCACAAGATCAAATCGATCCGCAATTTGAAAAAATTGAAGCTATGGTGAAAGCCAATAATTTTAAAGGCGCCTATGAAGCTTTAAACAAGCTAGCCAGCCAAGGCAATGCCCAGGCTTTATATAACTTAGGCTATTTAACCCAGACTGGCCAAGGTACCGTCAAAGACGAGAAAAAAGCCATTCAGCTCTATGAGCAGTCTGCCAGCAAAGGCTATCCGGTGGCCAATTATGTATTGGGTAAAAACTACGCAGCTGGCACGCTCGGTCTCAAACAGGATTTGACCAAAGCCAAACAGCATCTGGAACGTGCCTCGGCAGCCAATTTTGAAGATGCCAGCGTAGATCTGGCGGTACTGCTATTTTCTGAAAATACGCCAGCCTCCAATAAAGCCGGTCTGCAAAAACTGCAACCGCTAATCAGCAAAGGCAATATGCAGGCCATTCATGCAAAAGCCTTATATGACATCAGCAGCGGTTTCAAAAACAAAGATGAAAAACCGATTCAGCAAGGCCTAAGCAGCATTCAGGAACTGGCAAAAAAAGGCTATATTCCGGCGCTGATGGCAGTAGGTAATATGTTTGCGAATGGCAGTATCGTGCCGCAAAACCTGCCAGAAGCGAAAAAAATCTTTGCCGCACTGGCGCAGCAAAATATTCCGCAGGCCAAAGAATCTTTGGCAGCAGTAGATAAAATGCTGGCTGAGCAGAAAAAAGCACCTGCGAAAAAAAGTTAAGTTGAATCAATAAATTTAAATAAAAAAGCCCCACACATCGGGGGCTTTTTTTAATGACAGAGCATTCATCTTCTAAAAGATTATCCCCACCATAAAGCAATTAAACCACTGGTCACCATAAAACCGGCAATAGTACTCATCAACAATGGGGTTAAGGCTCGATCATTCAGCCCATACGCCTGCCCCAACATGCCAAAAATCGTGGGCATTGGCAAAGCTGCAATCAATGTACCGGCACGAACCATTTCCTGATTTAAGTCCGTCAACTGGCTTAGCCCCAGATACATCAAGAGTGGCATGATAATATTGCTGGAAAATACCAGATAAAAACTTTGCAGGTTGACATATCTCAGGCTCATTCCCACGATACCACCGCCAATTGCGAACAGGGCCAGCGGTGAGGCAGTCTGACCAATCAAGGCAAACATCTGATCGAGATAGACCGGAATTCTAATCTGGAATACAGCACAGGCCATCCCGAGCATCACCCCCATAAACAGGGGATTTTTTAGCAAGGTGAGCAATGCACTTTTTAAAATGGAACCCAGATTCGCCTGATGTTGTGTTCCCATTGCCGCGAGTACCAGCACCAGCGGAATCAGCAATACACTTTCAATGATCACCACCAGAGAGGTATAGGTCATCGCCTGCTGTCCCATCAATAGACTCAGCACAGCCGTACCAATCAGACCGGTATTTGACATTGCGGCGCCTAGAGACAGGACAGCACTTTGCGAATGCGTATTCTGAAAATACTGGCGCATGATCCAGAAGCCACTGCCATAGAGCACTAAGGTCACGCTGCTATACACTGCAAAGTATTCAAAATACCAGATTTCATGCAGGTCTTTGGAGGCAAGGGATTGAAAGAACAGCAAGGGTAAGGCCACTTTAATGACAAAAGCACCGACCGTACCTACCTGTTCCTTGCTTAATACTTGACTCTTTACAGTCAGATAACCCAGTGCCAATAATAAAAATATGGGCACAATGACCGCAAAAATCATAATACACTATCCTCTTGCCATCGATTTCCTATTATAAGAATTTCTGACACTAAAGCAGTGTTAAAAAGGCTCAAATAAATGATTCAACCCATGTGGGGCACTGCGCAGATATTGCGGTGAAATTTTGATTTTTTCCTCAAGTGCTGCGGCTGCATGCCAAGGCCAATGTGGATCGTACAGAATGGCACGGGCAATGGCGATGGCATCGGCCTGGCCTTTTTGCAGAATATCTTCTGCCTGTTCTGCTTCAGTGATCAATCCCACAGCAATTACAGGGATACTCACCACTTTCTTGATCGCATCTGCAAAAGGCACCTGATAATTCGGTTTCACATCAATGTGCTGTTTGACATGCAGACCGGCACTGGAAATATGAATATAGGCAGCCCCAGCAGCTTCCAGTGCTTTAGACAATTCAATTGAAGAATCAATAGTCCAGCTGTCTGGCTGATCCATCCAGTCGCTGGCCGAAATACGTACCCCGATCGGATAGCCTTCCGGAACTGCGGCCTTCATGGCTTGCAATACTTCCAGTGTCAGACGAATCCGGTTTTCCAGTGAACCACCATACTGATCATCGCGTTTATTTGAAAGCGGTGACATAAACTGATGCAATAAATAACCATGTGCTGCATGCAACTCAATCATGTCAAAGCCGGCATCCACTGCACGTTTGGCACTTTTTGCAAAGTCGGCAATGACTTGCTCAATTTCTGAATGGCTTAGGGCTTTGGGTGGATGTTCGTCTGCCTGAAACGGCAGATTGCTTGCAGAAACGGTTTGCCAGCCATGGGGCTGATCTGGCGCGATCTGCCCTTTGCCTGACCAGGGTTTATCTGTAGAAGCCTTACGTCCGGCATGTGCGAGCTGAATCGAAAATGGCATTGGCGATATAGATTTGACCTTGGTCAGTAATGCTTTTATTTGGGCAGCTTGCTGATCATTCCATAAGCCTAAGTCGGCATAACTGATCCGGCCTTCTGGCTGTACCGCAGTCGCTTCCACAATACATAGACCAGCACCAGAGAGCGCATAACTTGCCCATTGCTGCTCATGCCAATAGGTGATTTCACCCTGATCTGTGGCTGAATACTGACACATCGGTGCAATAATAATTTTATTGCTGAGTGATAATGAACCAAACTGTAGCGGTTGAAATAATAATGTCACGTGGCATTCCCTCTTTCTTCATGTCAAGTATGATCGGGCAATAAAAAACAGGCTTTAATAAGCCTGTTTAGTTATAACGTGAAGCATCACTTTTTAGAAGATCAGGCGACTGGTTAAACCGAGCACGAGCGCATTATCTACGTTATTGCTTGACCCTGGATTCACCACATATTGCAGGTTTGGACGTAACATCAGCCACTTTGTTGCATTATAGCTATAGTTGAGTTCGATATTGTATTCTGCATCTGCATTCAAAGCTGGACGCGAATCTGCGAAGCGATGATTGACATGCACACGGTTAACCGCCAAGCCCAGAATATCATTTGACTGAGTGTCAACCAAACCGATATATTTCACACCAATTTGTTGTGAATTATCCACTTTGTTAGTATCGCGGTCATGCCAGGTAAAGTTGGCAAAACTGTGTAAACCTTTGCGACCTGCGCCTGTTGAAGTGAGCTGTTGTTCCACTGCTAACCAGCCTGCAAAGGTACGGTTTTTGGCATCTGCAGGATGGGCAATATCTTTCTGGTTGGCAACTTCATCGGCAGTATTGTACATCCCGCCAATACGGTAGCTGCCCGGCAAGCCATTCACCAATGATTTCGGTGTCCATACGATTTCTGCAGGAATGGTTACGCCATCGGCATGGTCGGTATCCAGACTCCAGCCTTGACCTTCTTTGGCACCATTACCATTATCTGGATTAAACTCGTAGACACCAACTTGTATCGCGAGTTCAGGGGCCACTTGCTGCTTCACCCGTGCACCCCATTGTGCAACTGGCGTATTCATCCAGATATTGCCCTGCCATTTGCCCATTTGCGCTGCACAGAATGCCGTACTGGCAAAATCGCAGGCCATGACATTAAAATCCATGCCCAGACCAAGACGGCCTGCCTTAATACTGAGCCCCTGGTCTTTAAAATTCTTCTCAATGGACAGCTCGCTCAGGCGGCTATCCTGATTACCGCGTCCAAAAGTGCCTTGTACATTTGCCAACTGTGGGGCATTAGTATCCTGCAGATCACGAATAGAGGTACTTTGCCCCTGACGTGCAGTCATCGCGGCACGTATAGTGATACCTTCCCATCCTGCCAGTTTTTCCATGTCCAGTTGACTACCCAGCCATAATTGGGCAGAAGTTAATGGATCTGCACCCTCATTACGGCCACCATCAGCAAGATATGCGGTATCGGTTAACAGATTGGCTTCAAATTTGATCCCCTGTTGGGCCAGTTTTGTACGTTGACCATTCCAGTCCCCCAGTAAATACTGACCTTGTGGATCAAATGCAGTTTCCGCTTGTGCGGTTGTCATGGCAGCCAACAAAGGCAATAGAGCTAGACCTAAATATTTCATGTAAAACCCGAACATAAGGAGAAAAACAAGCAAGGTTTTAAAATTGCTTTCAGGCACATGAAGTTACATAAATTTTCATATAAATTCTCAGCATTTTTTTTATTATTGATTAAACTTTTAGTTATGCTTTAAATATAAAAATATAATTTTTATTTTGATACTTTAAATTATTTATATATTTTTCAAAATTTTATAATTTACTCAATTTTATCGTGAGGTTTATTCAACTAAAATTCTGCTAGAAAGGCCTAAAAATAAAGTTCATTTTTCAAACAAAATACAGCTTAAATAAATATGGAATATCCAGTCATTTTCCAATTATTTCCTTTAGATTAATGCTTGCAATCCTGGCCGATTCACCCAATATTAGCTGCATCTCCCTCGCCAGCGATGTGTTATGCCTGAATTACCAGAAGTTGAAACCACTAAAATCAGTTTATTACCCTTATTGGAACAACGCGTGAAACGTGTTGAAGTGCGCCAGTCAAGTTTACGTTGGCCTATTCCGGAAAATATAGACAGGCTGGTGGGACAGAAATTGCTCAAGCTTAGTCGCCGTTCCAAATATATTCTGGCAGAGTTTGAACATGAGACGATGCTCTGGCATTTGGGCATGTCTGGGAGTTTCCGTCTATGCGAGAGCACGGAAGAATTACGCAAACATGACCATCTGATTATCCAGTTTGAAGATATCGAACTGCGTTATCACGACCCGCGCCGTTTTGGCTGTATTCTTTGGCTAGATGCCCAATCCCAAAGCAAACTGATTGATACCTTGGGACCAGAACCCTTAAGTGAGAGCTTTAATGCCGAGTATTTGTTTGAAAAACTGAAGAATAAAAATGTTGGCACCAAAGTTGCAATTATGGATAACCATGTGGTGGTGGGCGTAGGCAATATTTATGCGACTGAAAGCCTGTTTAATATGGGCATTCATCCAGCACAACCTGCCTCTACATTGAGTTTTGAGCAGATTGAAAAACTGGTCGTTGAAATTAAGCGCATTTTAAAACAGGCAATTGATCTGGGTGGCTCAACCCTAAGAGACTACACCAATGCCATGGGCGAAAATGGCTATTTCCAGCAAACCTTGCTGGCTTATGGCCGCGCTGGTGAAATGTGCGTGAACTGTGAAACTACGCTTGAAAATATTAAATTGGGGCAACGGGCTTCCGTTTTTTGTCCTGAATGCCAACCTTTGAAAAAGCGCCAGCTCCCTGTCAAAAAAATGGCAACTGTACGAGGGAAAAAGTCATGAAAACAGCCATTGTGCGTCATATTCTGGTCAAAGACAAAGAAACTGCAGAACAGCTTAAAAAGAAGATTTTAAGTGGCGCAGACTTTAATAAAATCGCCAAACAGTATTCGACCTGTAATTCTGCCAAACGTGGTGGTGAGCTGGGTGAAATCAAAAAAGGCCAGCTGGTTCCAGTGATTGATAAACTGGTTTTTACTGCAGCAGAACGGGTATTGCATGGCCCGGTCAAAAGCCAGTTTGGTTTCCATTTAGTCGAAATTAAGTTTCGGGCAGATTTCTAAATATTTTTCTTTTCTTCTTTTAAGCGGTGAGGAATATAATCCGCAAGGGTAACGAGATATTTAAATAAATTAGATTATATTTAAGCTCTCCCTTTGCGAAACAATGTGTCTCATCTCTTGGCCGCAGAGGGAAATTAAAAAAACGGCGCAATAGGCGCCGTTTTTTAATCCCTGGAACTTAAGCTTCAGGATCAGGATGTTTTTTTAACTCGTCACGAATTTCACGTAACAATGCGACATCTTCCGGTGTCTCTTCCGTAGTAGGTTCTGCTTCCTGCTTACGGCGCAACTTGTTCATCGCTTTAACTAACAGGAATACCACCCAAGCCAATAACAAGAAATTGATCAGAATAGTCAAAAAGTTACCATAAGCAAAAACGTTTAGGCCAGCCGCTTGGGCCTGAGCGAGTGTGGTGACATTATTCGGATTATCCCCCAGTACCAAGAACCAGTTGGAATAGTCAACATCTCCGCCTAAAATCCAGCTGATTACCGGCATAACAATGTCTTTGACCATCGAGTCGATGATTTTATTGAATGCACCACCAATGATGACACCAATCGCCAGATCCATCACATTGCCTTTGATGGCAAACTCTTTAAATTCTTGAATAATACTCATGTCTGCTCCCATATTTTATTTTCAAGTTTTGGGCTAAATTATACCTGACTAGAAACTTCTAATTTTGACTTAGTTTAATACGATTTAATAAATTACGATGTGAGCATAGCGTAAATATAAAAAAACCGTAATCTTCGAAAAGATTACGGTTTTTAGTAAGCGGGCCAATAATCTACAGATTATTTACCTGAACGGTTACGTTTACGTTCGTTTTCAGTCAAGAAACGCTTACGGATACGGATTGACTTAGGTGTTACTTCTACTAACTCATCATCTTCAATGAATTCAAGCGCTTGTTCAAGCGTATATTCAATTGCTGGAACAAGGGTCAACGCTTCATCTGTACCAGAGGCACGTACGTTCGTTAACTGTTTCGCTTTAGTCGGGTTAACTGTCATGTCGTCTGAACGAGAGTTAATACCGATGATCATACCTTCGTAAACTTCTAACTGAGGTTTAGCGAATAGACGACCGCGGTCTTGAAGCGTGAACAATGCATAGCCCAGGCAAGTACCTTGAACCATAGAAATCAATACACCGTTTTGACGTTTCGCAACAGTACCTTGTTTCATTGGACCGTAATGCGAGAAGCTTGACGTCATGATCCCTGTACCAGAAGTCATGGTCAGGAATTCAGAACGGAAACCAATCAAGCCACGTGAAGGAACAGTTGCTTCAATACGGATACGGCCTTTACCGTCAACTTCCATATTGGTCATTTCACCTTTACGGAAACCCATTTGTTCCATTACAGCACCTTGATGCTGTTCTTCAACGTCAAACGTTACGTTTTCGTATGGCTCTTGTTTTTCACCATCAATTTCTTTGATGATTACTTGCGGACGGGATACACCCATCTCGAAGCCTTCACGGCGCATGTTTTCAATCAGAACTGAAAGGTGAAGTTCACCACGACCAGACACTTTAAAACGGTCCGGACTGTCAGTATCTTCAACGCGAAGTGCTACGTTGTGAATCAATTCGCGGTCTAGACGTTCACGGATATTACGTGAAGTTACGAATTTACCTTCTTTACCAGCGAACGGAGAGTTGTTCACCTGGAAAGTCATAGACACTGTAGGTTCATCTACAGAGAGTGCTGGAAGCGCTTCAACATTTTTAGGATCACAGATTGTATCTGAAATGTTCAGTGCATCGATACCAGTTACACAAACGATATCACCTGCAGAAGCTTCTTCAACGTCAACGCGATCTAGACCATGATAACCCATGATTTTTAAGATACGGCCGTTACGTGTTTTGCCCTCTTTATCGATTACAGTGACTTGTGTATTCAATTTTACTGAACCACGTTGAATACGACCAATACCGATAACACCAACGAAGCTGTTATAGTCAAGTGAAGACACTTGCATTTGGAATGGACCATCAACGTCAACTTTTGGTGGTTCAACGATATCTACAATCGTTTGGAACAACGGAGTCATGTCTTCAGCAAGTTCTTCTGGAGAAGGACCAGCAACACCACGAAGGCCTGAAGCATAAACAACCGGGAAGTCTAACTGTTCGTCAGAAGCACCCAAGTTATCAAACAAATCAAATACTTGGTCAATTACCCAGTCTGGACGCGCGCTTGGCTTGTCAACTTTGTTAATAATTACGATTGGTTTTAAACCACGTGCGAATGCTTTTTGCGTTACGAAACGTGTTTGTGGCATCGGGCCTTCTTGTGAATCTACAAGAAGAAGTACGCAGTCAACCATCGACATTACACGTTCAACTTCACCACCGAAGTCGGCGTGTCCCGGGGTGTCCACGATGTTAATGCGGTATTCAGTATTGGTACGTTCATCTAACCATTTGATTGCAGTATTTTTTGCAAGAATGGTAATACCACGTTCACTTTCAATAGCACCGGAATCCATGACACGCTCGATCTCACCCGCGCGATCACCGAGAGCACCTGATTGTTGCAAAAGTTTGTCTACAAGAGTGGTTTTACCATGATCGACGTGCGCAATAATGGCGATGTTACGGAGAGTTTTAATATCTGACATGTAAATTCAATGCGTGTGTAATTTGAGGGCAAATTATACAGAAAAATACAAAACTTTTATAGTCACTGTAGCCCTACTCCTCAACTTTTTTTGTCTGGTCGAGGCTTTTTTGATTTTGTAAAGACGTGTAACTCGATTAGAATAGCGCCATCCAGCCTTATTTTGCATTGACACATGTCTGATTTTAATCAATCTCCTCCTTCTAAAGATCAACTTGACCTGATATATGGTCTGGATGATCGTCCAAAACCCCTGATTGCTTTTCTAGCTGCTTTCCAGCATTTATTAGCGATTATTGTCCCGATTGTGACCCCTGGCCTACTGATTTGTCTGGCGCTTGGTGTTTCCAAAGAAGACACCAACATGATTTTATCCATGTCTCTGGTGATCTCGGGTATCGCGACTTTTTTACAGTCTAAAAAAGTAGGGCCATTTGGTGCCGGTCTGCTGATCGTTCAGGGAACCAGTTTCAACTTCATCGGTCCAATTATTGGTATTGGGTCAGCCATGGTGGCTGCGGGTACACCTGTAGAAGCAGTCATGGCGTCTATCTTTGGTGTAGTGATTGCAGGTGCATTCATTGAAATGGGCGTGTCACAAATTCTGCCTTGGATCAAAAAACTGATTACCCCTTTGGTCACCGGAATTGTCGTACTTCTGATTGGCTTGACCCTGATTAAAGAAGGTTTAATCAGCATGGGTGGTGGTTATCAGGCCATGAGCGATAAAACTTTTGCCAATGCCGACAACCTGATCATGTCTTGTACCGTCCTGGCACTGATTATTATTCTGAACCGTATCCGGATTACCTGGGTAAAAAGTTCTGCCATTTTGATCGCTCTGGTTTGTGGTTATATCCTGGCGGGCTTTATGGGCCATCTGGATTTTTCCGGCTTAAAAGATGCACCTCTGGTACAGATTCCGACTCCCATGCATTTCGGTTTAAGCTTCTCCTGGAGCCTGTTTATTCCGATGGCATTTATTTACCTGGTGACCTCTTTAGAAGCGATTGGTGATATCACTGCGACTTCAAAGCTTTCCAACCAGCCAGTTGATGGTCCAAAATGGATGCAGCGCATTAAAGGCGGTGTACTGGTCAATGGCGCGAATTCATTCCTTGCCGGTATTTTTAATACCTTCCCAAGTTCAGTATTTGCACAAAATAATGGTGTAATCCAGTTGACGGGCGTAGCAAGTCGTTATGTCGGCATCTGGATTGCTGCTTTGCTGGTTATTCTTGGTTTGTTGCCTGCAGTTGCTGGTATTATTCAGGCCGTTCCACAAGCGGTACTGGGCGGCGCAGTCATGGTCATGTTTGGCGCAGTCGCAGCCTCTGGTATTAACATTCTGTCTGGTGTCCATCTGGACCGTCGCGCCCTGCTGATTATTGCGATTTCACTGGCACTGGGTTTAGGTGTTGCACAAGTTCCACAAATTCTTGAGCATCTTCCTGAGTTATTCCGTAATATCTTTAGCTCAGGCGTTGCCACTGGTGGTATCGCTGCCCTTATTCTGAATGTGGTACTTCCTGAAACAAAGAAGTAATTTCATGTCCAAAGAACACTGTCTAGGTCAGGCTTAGGCAGTGTTCTTTATATTGGAGAGATACCTATGGATCCTAAAAGCGAAGTTTTATTAAGACAATATGATTTTTTGTCGGGTCGCATCTTACTGATTAATGCACCGACAGATAATCTGCTCGCTGAATTCGATGCCTCTATCAATCCGGCTGTCTGGACATGGAATTTTAACGATTTTCAATATTTCCAGTCACAACAAGCAGATGTGCATTTTGGTGCAGAAATGCCTGAAGCTGAATTTGATCAGGCAGTTATTTTTGTACCCAAGTCTAAAGAACTGTTGAATTATTTACTGCACACTGTGGCAGCGCAGCTTAAACCGGGCAGCAGTATTTTTTTGGTCGGTGAAAAGAAAGGCGGGATAGAACGCGCAGCCAAACAGTTGCAGCCTTTTGGTAAAACTCTCAAACTTGACAGCGCACGTCATTGCCAGCTTTGGCAATTGGTTCTAGACCATACGGTCGAGAAAAAAGCACTTGCAGACTGGGCACAGCGTTATACCGTATCTACACCAAATGGTGATCTGAATATTTGTGCACTTCCAGGCGTCTTTAGTCAAAACCGTTTGGATGTAGGAACTGCCACACTATTACCTTATTTGTCACAAGTCACTTCAGGTAAAATTGCCGACTTTGGGTGTGGTGCGGGGGTGATTAGCGCGTATCTGGCAAAGTTGAATCCGAAAAACCGGATTTTTGCCATGGATGTTGATGCCTTTGCACTGGCTTCTACACAAATGACATTTGAAGAAAACCAGCTTACTCCTGAACAGATTGAAATCAAAGCGGTTACAGGCATTGAGGATGCACCCTTGTTCCTGCATGCCATTGTCAGTAATCCGCCTTTTCATATGGGAATCGAGACCGATTACACGGCAAGTGAAACCTTATGTAAAACCTCGCGTCGTCATTTAAAATCAGGCGGCGAGCTTTGGATCGTGGCCAACCGTTTCTTGAACTATCCTACCCTGATTGAACAAAACTTTGGTCGCTGCACAGTGAAAGCGGATCAACAAGGCTTTAAAGTGCTCTTCGCCAGCACTCAAAAAAATGTTAAGGAATCATGATGAGCGAAACGCAAAATACGATGCAGCTGCAGCGTAAGCTGGGTGCTCGTCATCTGAATATGATCGCCATTGGCGGATCCATTGGTACAGGTTTATTTTTGGCCTCAGGTGCGACCATTGCCAATGCTGGACCAGGTGGTGCACTGCTTGCATATGTACTGATTGGGATCATGATTTATTTCCTGATGACCAGCTTGGGGGAGCTTGCCACGCACAATCCGACTTCAGGTGCATTTTTCACTTACGGCACCAAATATGTCGAAGGTGGTTTTGGTTTCGCTTTAGGCTGGAATTACTGGTACAACTGGGCCATTACCGTGGCTTTTGAACTGGTTGCCGTTCAGTTCATTATGAAATTCTGGTTTCCCGATATACCGGGCGTGTACTGGAGCGCAATTTTTCTTGCTATTATTTTTGGGATTAATGCCCTGACAGTAAAAGGCTTTGGCGAATCTGAATTTTTCTTTTCGCTGATTAAAGTCCTTGCGATCATTGCCTTTATTATCATCGGAATCTGGATGATCGTGAAGATCATGCTGACTCCGGGTGTAGAAGCATTTGCCAACTGGAGCATTGGCGATGCACCTTTTGTCGGTGGTTTTCAGGCATTAATTGGTGTGGCGATGATTGCCGGATTCTCCTTTCAGGGTACCGAAATGGTCGGTGTCGCGGCAGGTGAATCGAAAGATCCAAAGAAAACCATTCCGGTAGCCATTAAACAGATATTCTGGCGTATCCTGTTGTTTTATATCGTGTGTATTTTTATTATCGGCACATTGATTGCCTATAATGACCCGCGTTTGTTACAGGCAGCTGCAACCGATGATATTGCGCTTTCTCCATTTACCTTATTGTATGAAAAAGCTGGTTTTGCCTTTGCTGCCAGCATCATGAATGCGGTGATCTTGACCGCTATTCTATCTGCAGGTAACTCGGGCATGTATTCATCTACCCGTATGCTGTTTGATATGGCACGTAAAGGTAGTGCACCTAAAATGTTTGCGCGTCTAGACCCGCGTGGTGTGCCAATGAATGCACTCTATGCCACGACTGTAATCGCAGCTCTGTGCTTTCTGACCACTTTCTTTGGTGAGCAGGAAGTCTTTAACTGGCTGCTGAACATGTCAGGAATGTGCGGCTTTATCGTCTGGCTCGGTATTGCCATTTCCCATTACCGCTTCCGTAAAGGTTATCTGGCACAAGGATATAAACTCGAAGATCTGGCTTATCGTGCCAAATTTTTTCCTTTTGCTCCCTGGTTTGCATTTATTCTGTGTACGATTGTCGTTCTGGGTCAGAACTATCAGGATGTTTTGGCCGGTCACTGGATGGGCGTATTATCGACCTATATCAGTATTCCGCTATTCCTGGCCATCTGGTTCGGCTACAAATGGAAGAAAAAAACCAAACTGGTGTCTTATCAGGAAATGGATGTACAGCCCATGAAGCTTGATCAGGAATAACCCAGTCAATAATCAAAAAAAGCAGTCTCAGGACTGCTTTTTTAATCTCTCTATTTTAGCTATTTCGCATTACAAAGTTACGGTCATCAATCACAATCGCTTGCTGACAGATTCCATCTACCCGACGTTGCTGCTCAAACACATGCGCCGGCATTGCCTCAAAGCTATCAAAGAAACTGATTTCCTGCTCATCAATAGTATAAATTAACGAGTGATTCCCTACCCTGTCTAAAGTGTCATAGAACACAATCACAAAACGACCTTCACCTGCCTTTTTTTGAATTTCTGCATATGAAAGAGGAGATTCATAAACAGGTAATTTGAGTTCTTGGGCCTTTTGATAATATTCCACTTCAACAGGCTGTTTATCAGGATCAACTTCTGTAAAAAATTCAGCATCTAGCCCCAAGGTTTTGAGCGCAACTGCGAGCGCAATAGTTGAAGTTCCCATCTCATCATTGTGCCGTGTCAATTGCACCAGATCAGGAATATGTAGATCGATACCATAATGATGAAAGATCATCCAAATTGCATAAATACCACTATTGGCTTCCAGACTCAGCAAGTCTTGAGGAAGTTCTATGCTCATGCCTTTACTCAAAATCATTTTAGAGCAGCAAGTGTATGCAAAAAACAGCTATAAAAAAAGCGACTCCTTAGAGTCGCTTTTTCAGTCTGTGTTCAATAACGAATTATTGAGCAGCAGGAGCTTGTTGTTGCATAACTGGTTCAGCTAGAACAGTACGGCTACCAGTAATTGTCGCGAATACACGACGGTTCATAGCACGACCTTCTTTAGTAGTGTTATCAGCAATCGGTTGATCCCAAGCGAAACCTTGAGTAGACAAACGAGATGCATCTACGTTGTATTCGTTCACAAGTGAAGACTTAACAGAGTTAGCACGAGCTAGAGACAAACGTTCGTTCAATGCACGTGGACCAGTGTTATCAGTATGACCTTCGATGCGAGCAGTAGCGTTTGGATATTCAACTAGCTTCTCAGCAACTTTCGCGATTTCTGGTTTGTACTGATCTTTGATGTTTGACTTGTTAGTATCAAAGAACACACGAAGTTCCATGTTCAGGTCTTCAGTCAACTCTTGTGGAGCTGGAGCAACTGGCTCAACTGGAGCAACTTCAACTACTGGAGCAGCTGGCTTCAGGTGACCACCTAGAACTACGTTAAGACCAGCAAGTGCTGTATAGTTCCAGAACTCGTGATCAAAGTTATACGTAGCACGAGCTTCAGTACGTAGTGATAACGCGTCATTTAACTGCCAGAAAGCACCGATACCTGTATTTGCTAAAGTACCTTCTGAAGTATTACCACGGTCACGACGTACTGGAGCTGTTGGGCTGTTAAGACGAGTTAAACCATCAAATTTATATTTGTAGTGACCCGCACCCGCCAATAGGTAAGGCTTAACTTTGCTGTCATAATTACCAGTGATTAAATCAGAAGTAACATAGAAGTTACCGTTGATTTGAGTTTGCTTATACTCAGCGCCTGGTTCAACTTGTGATGGACGACCATCAGTAATGTAACGAAGTGATTGGTTAACATCACCTTTCACCTGGTTATATTCAGCCTCGAAACCTAACCATGGAGTTAGTTCTACACCAAGTGCTGCACCAACGAACAAGTCGTTTTGCATTTCGCCTTGACCGAGTTGTGCAGATAACAAGTGGGACTGACCATTGTTATGTTTGGTGTCTTGCCAAGTATAACCTAGCATTAATGGAGTAACAGTTACGCCTGCGTTTGCAGCAGCAAAAGGTGCAACTACAAGCATAGCTAAAGCAATACGACTCATTTTCATGGATTTATCCTCCAGAGATAACAATTGTTGTTCAAGCTCAAGCCTTATAAATAGGCCATCCTGAGATAGGCTTTTTATTACCCCAGTATTATTCTTAAGCTATTCACATGGCATCATACAAACACTTTATTATTTTTCCAAGTGCTTGATTAATCTAATCAAGTAAATTATTGACAAAATTACTTACAATTTCCGTTGTAATTCGGTAACTTTTTACTCAATTTTTTATTCTGAATGACCTATTGTGATTGCCAATTATTTTTAACAGCTTTCTTTAAACTTAAGTAAGCAATGAATTACACGCTCAATAAAGCATAAAAAACATATAATTAATAGCACCCTTATAAGAAAAATAATATATAAATCAGGTAACTCTATGTATAAAAAAATAACAAGAGCGTTTACTATTGTTGAGTTAATTATCTGTATTGCAATGATTGCAATTCTCGCAAGTATCGCACTTCCCTACTATCACGAGTACCGAGCCAGACAGGAAGCTCAAAACATACCGATCAAGTTATCTACAATTAATCGTTATGCACGCAGTCAGGCTGCAATTTTGCGACAGAATGTAGTGATCTGCCCAAGCCAGGATTCTCTCACTTGCCAAGCCAATCAATGGAACAAGACTATGCTGGTTTTCATTGATAAAAATAAAAACAGGCAAGTGGATACAGGCGAGACCATTTTACATATTGATGTAGTTAATCTCAAATACGGTAACCTGAGTTGGCGAGGAGCTTTAAGCTTACCGAGTGTCACTTATCAGGCACAAACAGGTCTGCCAATTGGTTCAAATGGCAGTTTCTACTACTGTTCTGCCCAGTTTTCTAGCCAACAGCGTATTGTACTTAGCAAAATGGGGCATATCCGGAGGGAAAGTCTTCCCTCATGTTAATAGAACTATCCAGTTTATGCTTCGGTACGATTAAAGCTTCAATCGTCAGTTTTTTTCAATATACTGCTTAAGTTCAAGATAAAACGATCAAAACTGATAGGGAGATACAACAATGACTGACATCGTAATTGTAAATGGTGCACGTACAGCCATGGGTGGCTTTCAGGGCAGTCTGGCCAGTGTAACTGCACCGGAACTGGGTGCTGTCACTATTAAGGAAGCAATTGCCCGTGCGGGTCTGCAACCAACGGATATTGAAGAAGTCATTATGGGTTGTGTACTCCCTGCAGGCTTAAAGCAGGGTCCTGCACGTCAAGCGATGCGTCAAGCTGGTCTTCCAGATTCTACTGGTGCGGTAACCATTAATAAATTATGTGGTTCAGGCATGAAAGCCGTCATGCAAGCGGCTGACATGATTAAAGCTGGTTCTGCAAATATCGTGGTTGCCGGCGGTATGGAATCCATGACCAATGCGCCTTATGTATTGCCAAAAGCACGGGGTGGTTTCCGTATGGGCCATGGTGAAATCAAGGATCATATGTTCCTGGATGGCTTGGAAGATGCTGAAACAGGTCGTTTGATGGGTTCATTTGCCCAAGATATGGCAAATACCAGAGGTTATACCCGCGAGCAGATGGATGATTTTGCGATTCGCTCATTAAAGCGTGCGCAAACTGCGGTCAATGAAGGCTACTTTGCTGATGAAATCGTGCCTGTAACAGTTAAAACCCGTAAAGGTGATGTGGTCGTTGATAAAGACGAACAGCCGTTCAATGCCAACATCGATAAAATTCCAACTTTGCGTCCTGCTTTCGCTAAAGACGGTACGATTACGGCGGCTAATGCCAGCTCGATTTCGGATGGTGCATCAGCTTTAGTAATTACCTCGGCTGACAATGCAGCAGCAAAAGGGTTGAATCCTTTGGCTAAAATTGTTGCCTATGCATCGAATTCTCAACATCCATCTGAGTTTACAATTGCTCCAGTCGGTGCAATCCAGAAAGTGTTCGATAAAACTGGATGGGCCGCTTCTGATGTCGACCTTTGGGAAATCAATGAAGCCTTTGCCATGGTGACCATGTGCCCAATGGATGAGTTCAAGCTAGACCCTGAAAAAGTCAACATCAACGGTGGTGCATGTGCTCTCGGCCATCCTGTGGGTTCTACCGGTTCACGTATTATCCTGACTTTGATTCATGCACTAAAACGTACCGGTGGCAAGAAAGGTATTGCAGCTCTGTGTATTGGTGGGGGTGAAGCGACTGCTGTAGCGATTGAATTACTTTAATTCTTCCCTCATCCCATCCCTCTCCCATAAGGAGAGGGAGTTAAAAATCCTCCTGATCTGGAGGATTTTTTCGCTTACATCTTGATAAAGCGTGTTCGCGCAAAATATCACAAAGTGGCGTAGATTAAAGCAAGCAAAATAAAAAGGGAGTTCTCCCATGCAACTGAATCATTACCTCAATTTCCAAGGTCAGGCTGAAGCAGCCTTTAACTTTTATAAATCAGTTTTTGGAGGCGAATTTTCAAGTCTGAGTCGTTATGGTGAAATGCCAGTTGAAGAAGGTGTCACACTGTCGGAAGCGGATAAAAATAAAATCCTGCATATCTCACTTCCCATTAACGATTTTACAGAACTGATGGCATCCGATACGAATGATCAATTTTGCACGCAAACCAATACCGTGTTCATGCAAGGTAATAACCACTATATTTCCATTAACTTAGACGCCAGCGAACAAGCTGAAGCACAACGACTCTTTGATGCTTTATCGGTGAATGGTCAAATTGAGATGCCGCTAGAAAAGACCTTTTGGGGCGCACTTTATGCTGCCTTTAGCGATCAGTTTGGAATTCACTGGATGATCAACTGTCAACTTGAAGAAAGTTGAGTATCTTAATCAAGACATAAAAAAGCCGGACTCAATCCGGCTTTTTACAGCAGCATAATTTAAATTATGCACCTGTTTGATAATGTGCCTGTGCAACCGCAGTCGATGCCTGATACGGATTTTTGAAATCATTCAAACCGGCAGCAGCTTCCTGAATATCTTTACCTTCTTTAATCACGAAAGTGTCGAAACCAGAACGCTTCATGTAGTTCAATACGTCTTTGAATACATCACCTGTCGCACGCAGTTCACCTTGGAAACCTTGACGACGAAGCAGCGCTGCAAATGAATAGCCACGGCCATCATTAAAACCTGCAAACTCGATAAAGATTGTGTCTAGCTGGTCCAGTGGAAATTCATGGTTTTCCGGCGAAGCATCTACAGTTAAGTACAATGCTTTTTTACCTACCACATTGGCAATCTGGTCTAACTGTTCAACAGTCAGAACGACATCGCCCTCTGGTAAAATGCCGTCTTCACCAATTAATTGGTATGTATTGTCTGCAATCGTGCCATCTTTAGAGAGCACTTGTAGTGCGGTATTAAGCATATGCACGCTCCTTGAATGGTTGAATGCCGACACGGCGATAAGTATCGATAAACTCTTCACCTTCCTGACGCAGGTCAAGATAGGTATTCAGAATTTCTTCTACAATATCCGGCACTACTTCGGCTGCAAATGATGGGCCAAGAATGTCACCAATCGAAGCATCATGATCGGCATTACCGCCTAAAGTGATCTGGTAGAATTCTGCACCTTTCTTGTCTACACCTAAAATACCGATGTTACCCACGTGGTGATGACCACAGGCATTCATACAACCTGAAATATTCAGATCCAGTTTGCCTAAATTGTAAATGGTATCAAGGTCATCAAAACGGCGTGAAATTGCTTCCGAAATTGGAATGGATTTGGCATTGGCCAATGAACAGAAATCACCGCCCGGGCAGCAAATAATGTCGGTCAAGAAACCAATGTGTGCACGTGCCAGGTTATGCTGATCAAGGATCTGCCATAACTCAAACAGGTTTTTTTGCGGTACATCCACAAGCGCAATATTTTGCTCATGTGTAGTACGCAGCTCACCAAAAGTATACTTGTCTGCAAGCTCTGCAATCAGGTTCATTTCTTCAGTGCTGACATCACCCGGTGCAATTCCGGCACGTTTCAGTGAAATCGTCACGATGCGATAACCTTTCACTTTATGTGCATTGGTATTGATGTTGAACCACTGTTTGAATTTTGGATATTGCGCGAACAATTCAGTGAAATCTTCATCTGCATAATCTTGGTAATCGAATGGCGTAAAGTTCTCATCCATTTTTGCCAAGGTGTCTGCATCGATTTTCAGTGTTTTAATCGTATGCTCAAATTCAGCTTCAACTTTCTCGGCAAATACAGCTGGTGTTAAGGCTTTTACCAGAATCTTGATCCGCGCTTTATATTTGTTGTCGCGACGGCCGTGCAGGTTATATACACGAAGTACTGCTTCCAGATAAGCAATCAGGTCTTCACGCGGCAAGAACTCACGGATAAAGCTACCAATCACTGGCGTACGGCCGAGACCCCCACCCACTTTGATTTTATAGCCTATTTCGCCTGCTTCATTACGCACGATATATACACCAATATCGTGGAATGCAGTGGCTGCACGGTCAATCTCTTCCAGCGCAGAAACTGCGATCTTGAATTTACGTGGCAAGAAAGCAAATTCCGGATGAAAGGTAGACCATTGACGGATCAATTCACAGGTCGGACGCGGATCGGCAACTTCACCGGCAACCACACCTGCATACTGGTCCGTCGTGGTATTACGGATACAGTTCCCTGAGGTCTGGATCGCATGCATTTGCACCGTCGCCAGTTCAGCCAGCATATCCGGCACATTTTCCAGTGCAGGCCAGTTAAACTGGATATTTTGGCGAGTCGAAATATGCGCGTAGCCACGGTCATATTCTTTTGCCAAATCAGCCACTTTACGAAGTTGTTTTGAATTCATCAAACCATATGGCACGGCAATACGTAACATTGGCGCATAACGCTGTACGTACAAACCATTTTGCAGACGAAGCGGACGATACTCATCTTCAGTGAGTTTACCGGCTAAATAACGTTCCGTCTGGTCTCGGAACTGTGCAACACGTTCATTAATCAGTTGCTGATCAAAATCAGTATATAAATACATGGCGTACAGCTAGTAGTTTCTATTATATCGCCGGCAAGGATAGCGAGATTGAACCTATCAATAAAATGCTTTTTATACATATTTCATAGCGGTTTTATTGATAAGCCTGACAAAATTTCACGGATCTCTGTATTTACAGCATTGGATTAAATTTAAAGTAATAATGATGAAAATCTTCAATCATTATTACTTATTTTCATATAGAAAGATTTATCTCTACTTTCGTTATCTAATCTATTAACACTTGAAAAATGCTACCAATTTTGGCTCTCTCCCAATTGCTGCCCTACAAATTCATAACGTATCGTGGAACGTGAAAATTTAATCGGACAAGCCAGTTGTGCTTCAGTTTGCTGACTGCGGGCTTTAAGTGGCACCTGTACCATCCAGCCTCGCTGCTGGGCCAGATCAGAATGCAAGGCTTCTTCAAGTTTGAGTACCGGTTCGACGCAGACATCCAGCGCGGCAAACTGTGTTTGCCATTCAGATAAAGGCTTGGTCTTGATTTTATTTTGAATCGCCTGCTTCACCTCAGCACGATCTTCTTCAGCAAAAGAATTGCCCTTTTCCAGAATAATTGGCAGCTCTAAGGCCTGTGCCAGCCCCTGCATAAATTGTGGTTCCAGACTGCCAATCGACAAATAACGTCCATCCTGAGTTTCATAATAGTCGTAAAAAGTCCCGCCATTCAGATAGCCCGATTCCGGTCGTTGATGCTGATTGCCAGCCAGACTGGCAGATGCGGCCAGATTATTCATCGTCACCACGCAATCGGTCATGGATATATCAATATATTGCCCTTTGCCACTTTGCTGACGTTCAATTACGGCAGCCAAAATTGCAATTACGGCATGCATGGAACCACCTGCAACATCGGCAACCTGAATTCCCAAAGCTGGTGGACCATTTTCAATCCGGCCACTGTGTCCGGCAATTCCGGACAAAGCCAGATAGTTAATGTCGTGGCCTGCCTTATCTTTATATGTGCCAGTTTGACCATAACCGGTAATGGAACAGTAAATCAGTTTAGGATTAATTTCGCTTAAGGTTTGATAGTCTAGCCCTAGACGTTGCATCACACCGGGACGAAATTGCTCAATCACAATGTCATAATCTGCAATCCTGGCTTTGATCAGTTCGATATTTGCAGAATCTTTCAGATCCAGAGCAACCGATTGCTTGTTACGGTTCAGATAACTCTGTGAGGTGGCCTGCCCATTGGCAAAAGGTGGCATTAACCGTAGCAGGTCCGGTCGGGTTGGTGATTCAATATGCACAACTTCTGCACCTAAATCAGCAAGATACAAGGTGGCAAACGGGCCGGGTAAAAGTGTAGAAAAGTCTAGGATTTTCAATCCTTTTAATGCATATGACATTGGAGTATTTGCTCTACTTCTATTGCTTTTTTTAGCATCATAAGAATATAAATGCACAAAAACAATGTCATGTTCAGCCATTTACCTTGATAGTTTCGGCAATCTAATATGTAAGAAAATGGCAAAGGTATTCTTGTAAATTGCCATTGCTTTATTATTTTTCGTCATTTAGGTCAATTATTAGTGAACATTAAAGAGACTGAAGGATTAAACATGAGTCGTGATACGATCAGTATCCATTTCGTCAACGCAGCTCTATCTGGCGTTAAACGTCTGGGCATGGATGTCGATACTTTATTGTCTCACGTCGGGATTGAAGCAGAACTGCTGCATCAACCCAAAGCGCGTATTTCACCTGAACAATATACCCGCTTTATAAAAATGTTGTGGATGGTGACTCAGGACGAGCATGTCGGTTTTGACAAACAGCAACGCCGTCTGGGTACGTTTGCGATCATGTGCCAGCTGATTATTCATGCCAAAACCCTCGGTGATGCACTGGAACTTTCTTCCCAGTTCTACAAACTCTTCGGTGATGACTGGTCGGTGACCCTAGAACGTGACAAGCATGAAGCACGTCTGGTGCCATTGATTCCAAATGCAATGGATCCGGATCATTTTATTACCGAAAGTATGCTAATGATCTGGCACGGTCTGGCTTCCTGGCTTATTGAGCGTCGTGTACCGCTGGAACGCGTACACTTTAGCTATCCGCGTCCAGCCCATGCCGATGAATATGATGCTTTATTCTTTGCACCAGTGATGCAGTTTGACATGCCACGCACTGAAATTACCTTTGCTGCAGACTATCTGGACCTGCCCGTTCGCCAGAATGAAGAAACTCTGGAAGAGTTTTTGAAAGCAGCGCCGGCCCAACTGCTGGTGAAATTCAAAAATACCAATTCACTGACCTCCAGAATCCGTGATGTGCTGAAGAGCCAGATTGGTGAAGAAATGCCAACCTTGAATGATGTGGCATCGATGTTATATCTATCACCGCAAACCTTGCGTCGCCGTCTGGCAGCCGAAGGCAAAAGCTATCAAGGTGTGAAAGATGCCTTGCGCCGTGATGCCGCAATTCACCTGTTACTTAACCCTGATCTTACCCTTGAAGATGTCGCGCAACAGGTCGGTTTCAGTGAAACCAGTACCTTCCACCGTGCTTTCAAAAAATGGACAGGTGTGACTCCGGGTCTGTATCGTCAATTACACGGTTATCATTAAGCTGATACTCCCGAACCGATAAAAATTAAAATCGTTTCTCTCCGCCTAAGCTCCCTAGCTTAGGCTTTTTTTATAGTTAAAATTGGCTAAATCGCTCAAATGATCTGGCCCGTTCTCGTCATTGCACTTCAAAAATTAAGTATTACACTCGAGTCATTAGAATAAATTTCATCAAATCAATAAAAGGGACAAGCTATGAGCGAGGCATATATTATTGACGCCATTCGTACCCCACGCGGAAAAGGCAAAAAAGATGGATCTTTATATCAGGTAAAACCCATTTCCTTACTGACTGGCTTACTCAACGAACTTCAGGCGCGTCATCAGTTTGATACCGCAAAAGTGGATGATATCGTGCTCGGCTGTGTCACCCCGATTGGTGATCAGGGTGCCGATATTGCCAAAACGGCTGCCATCGCTGCCGGCTGGGACAATGATGTAGCGGGTGTGCAAATTAACCGTTTTTGTGCTTCCGGTCTGGAAGCTGTCAATCTGGCCGCACAAAAAGTCCGTTCAGGCTGGGAAGATCTGGTTGTTGCAGGTGGAGTCGAATCCATGTCCCGCGTGCCGATGGGTTCAGACGGCGGTCCTTGGGCACTGGACCCTGAAACCAATATGGCCTGTGACTTTATTCCACAAGGTATTGGTGCAGATTTGATTGCTACCATTGACGGTTATAGCCGTGCAGATGTAGATCAGTTTGCCGAACAATCACAAAAGAAAGCAGCTGCCGCTCAAGCCAATGGTTATTTCAACGCCTCTGTTATCCCGGTAAAAGACAAAGCTGGTGTAGTAATTCTGGACAAAGACGAATTTATCAAACCGACAACGACTGCAGAAGGCTTGGGCAAACTCAATCCAAGTTTCGCCACTATGGGGCAAATGGGCTTTGATGCGATTGCCCTGCAAAAATATCCTGAAGTGGGTGCTGTCCATCATGTGCATCATGCCGGGAATTCTTCAGGCATTGTCGATGGCGCGGCTGTGGTTTTGATCGCATCGGAACAAGCAGTAAAAGAACAAGGTCTCAAGCCACGTGCCAAAGTACTGGCGACGGCACTGGTCGGTGCAGATCCGACCATTATGCTGACCGGCCCTGCCCCGGCTGCTCGTAAGGCCTTGGCGAAAGCCGGTTTAACAATTGATGATATTGACCTGTTTGAAGTTAATGAAGCCTTTGCTGCCGTGGTGATGCGCTTTATTAATGAGATGAAGGTTGATCCTGCCAAGGTGAATGTTAACGGGGGCGCAATTGCCATGGGACATCCACTCGGTGCGACTGGTGCGATGATTTTAGGGACATTACTGGACGAGCTAGAACGCCAGGGCAAAAAGCGGGGTCTGGCTACACTTTGTGTGGGTGGCGGTATGGGCATCGCAACCATTATTGAACTGGTATAAGGAGAAAAATAATGAGCGCAATTCAATATCAAAAAAATGAAGATAATATTGTTATTTTAACGTTTGATTCTCCAAACCAGTCTGCCAATACCATGAATGCCGACTTTCGCACGGCACTGGATGAAGTCGTTGCCCAGTTACAAGCAGATGAAGATATTGCCGGGATTATTTTCCGTTCAGCGAAAAAAACTTTCTTTGCTGGTGGTGATCTGGACGAACTGATTCAAGCCACTCCGGAACATGCAACTGAATTCTTCAATATGATTGAAGAGATGAAAGTCAAACTACGCTATATCGAAACTCGCGGTATTCCTGTGGTTGCTGCTCTGAATGGTACGGCGCTTGGCGGTGGCTGGGAAATTGCCCTGTGTGCCCATCATCGTATTGCCCTGAATGACCCTAAAAGCAAATTTGGCCTGCCTGAAGTCACACTGGGTTTATTACCAGGTGGCGGTGGTATCGTCCGCAGCGTCCGCCTGCTCGGTCTGCAAAATTCCCTTCCTTTATTGATGGAAGGCAAACAGTTTGGTGTGGATAAAGCCAGATCTTTAGGCTTGATTCATGAGGTCGCAGACAGTACCGATGAATTGCTGGAAAAGGCCATTGCCTGGATCAAAGCCAATCCAAAATCTCAGCAGCCATTCGATGTAAAAGGCTATAAAATTCCAGGTGGTAGCCCTTCGACACCAGCAGTTGCCCAGATGCTGGCTATTGCTCCGGCGATGCTGCGCGATAAAACCAAAGGCTGCTACCCTGCACCTGAAGCGATCATGTCGGCTGCGGTAGAAGGTGCACAGGTCGATGTCGATACAGCCCTGACCATTGAATCACGTTACTTTACTTATCTTGCCATCGGTCAAATTTCTAAAAATATGATTAGCACCTTCTGGCATGGCCTGAATACGATCAAGTCCGGTGCCAGTCGCCCTCAAGGTATTGAAAGATGGAAAGCCACGAAAGTCGGTATTCTAGGTGCGGGCATGATGGGGGCTGGGATCGCCTACGCGACTGCCAGCACAGGCATTCCTGTGGTATTAAAAGATATTTCAATCGAAGCGGCTGAAAAAGGCAAAGCCTATAGCCAGAAACTGCTGGATAAAAAAGTCGCTCAAGGGCGTTTATCAGCCGAGAAACGAGATCAGGTTTTAAGCCTGATTCAAACAACTGCATCTAATGCAGATCTAGCCGGTTGCGACCTGATCATTGAAGCAGTTTTTGAAAATCCCGCGCTCAAGGCTCAAGTCACGCAAGAGGCAGAGCAATATCTTGCCAGCAACGGCGTAATGGCTTCGAATACCTCGACCCTGCCGATCACAGAATTAGCCCAGGCTTCAAAAAATGATCAGAACTTTATCGGCCTGCATTTCTTCAGTCCGGTCGATAAAATGCAGCTGGTGGAAATTATCAAAGGTAAAAATACCTCGGCAGAAACGCTGGCCAAAGCTTTCGATTTCGTGCAGCAAATTGGCAAATTACCGGTTGTGGTAAATGACAGCCGTGGCTTCTTTACCAGCCGCGTGTTTGGTACCTTTGTACAGGAAGGTTTATGCCTGCTGGCAGAAGGTGTACACCCGGCGCGAATTGAAATGGCTGCACTCAAAGCCGGTATGCCGGTGGGTCCGTTGGCGATTCAGGATGAAGTGTCCTTGACCCTGTCTGAACATGTGGCCAATGAAAGATATAAAGCCTTGCAGGCACAGGGACAGTCAATTTCTCGTTCACCTGCGGATGACGTGATTCACAGCATGATTCACGAATTTAACCGTAAAGGTAAGGCTGCAGGCGCAGGTTTTTATGATTATCCGGCTGATGCCAAAAAGCAGCTCTGGTCTGGTCTCAGCCACTGGAAAAAAGACAACGATATTTCTGAACAGGAAATGATTGACCGCTTCCTGTTTGTACAGGCACTGGATACCGTACGCTGTCTGGAAGAAGGTGTCCTTGAATCTGTAGTCGATGCCAATGTGGGTTCTATTTTTGGTATTGGCTTTGCTGCCTGGACGGGCGGTGCTGTACAATTCTTGAATCAGTATGGACTGGCCAAAGCTGTGACCCGTGCCAAAGTACTTGAAAATAAGTATGGCGAACGCTTCAAAGCTCCGCAACTCCTCAAAGATCGCGCAGCACATGCCCAGCCGATTCAATAGTGTGGCCACTTAAATAAAAAAGAGGAACGTGTTTCCTCTTTTTTATCTTTCAGATTTGCTTCAAGCACGGAACAGAGTTATGTGATGACAGATTTCGATCTGCTTTTTGATTAATTTATGTTATAAAGTTACATAAGTTTGGTATCCACGTGGGTAAGACCTATGACTGATCACAGTTCACCTGAAAAATCTCCTTGGGGTTGGAAAGCACTTATTATCTTCTGTATTTTAGGTGGATTATTCATGCTTATTTTTTGGCTTGCAGTAAGTAATGAACCGGATTATATGCCAAGCCAGCAAAATAAACAGAACACCCAGCAACACGCTTTTAAAAATGCACCAACGATGTCTCCAGAAGCGCTTGCCAAAGCTCAGGCAGATCGTGAAGCACGTGAAGCTGCCAATGTGGCTCCTACAGATACGACAGCCACTGAGCATCATATGTCAGCTGAAGAACATGCCAACATGGATAATGCCGAGCACAGCTCAAATCCAGCACATGGCCACTGATCCAGATTCAGTCTATGCATAAAAAAGCGAGGTCAATGCCTCGCTTTTTTATATTTGAATGGCTGAAAATTAAAGCTTTAAATACATATCAATATGGGGAATGCTACAATCCAGATATTCCTCGCCCTGAGCTTCGAACCCGAGCGCTTGATAGAAGCCAATGGCATGCACTTGCGAAGACAGCTTGACCAACTCGCGCTGCTCGGCACGCGCATAGTCAATCACGGCCTGCATCAGGCGCTGCCCGATCTTCAAACCACGATGTGACTTTAAAACTGCAATGCGACCTACACTGTTATTTGTCAGCAATCTTGCAGTGGCTATCGCCTGATCCTGCTGAAAAACAATGAAATGTACAGCAACCGCATCTTCAGCATCCCATTCATCTTCAGCTGCAATATACTGTTCTTGAATAAATACGGCTTCACGAATCACTTTGGCATACACTCCCAAATCTTTCCAGCTGCCGGACACTATTTTCAATTCTGGATTATTTAGCATTTAGAACCAATTCCCTGCTGATCCCATTGATCATTGAGCAACAATTCCAGTGAATGTTTCTGGATTCCATACATCTCTTTTAAGGCCTGAATTTCTGCCAGAACCGCCTGATCAGGTTGTTGATAGTCTTTGCGTTTTGTTGCCAGAATCATTTTATTTTTACTGGTATGTTCTAGCGCCACAAATTCAAAAACTTTGGTTTCATAACCATAAGCTTTGAGCAATAAAGCACGAATGGTATCAGTCAGCATTTCGGCCTGCTGTCCCGCATGAATACCGAATTGCAACATCGGACTCAGAACTTTCGGTGCTTGTAACTGTGGACGTAACTCCTTATGACAACATGGCGCACACATGATTATCTGTGCATTCAGGCGAATGCCACTATGAATCGCAAAATCTGTTGCTACATCACAGGCATGCAAGGCAATCATTACATCCAGTCTTTCTGGCGCATAAGTACGCACATCCCCCTGGAAAAAGTCCAGTTGATCAAAACCAGATTGCTGCGCGACATTCTGGCAGAACTCGACCATTTTTGGATTAAGCTCTACCCCCGTGACATACGGCGTTTGACCATGTTTTTGCATATAGTCATATAAAGCACAGGTCAGATAGCCTTTGCCCGAACCAAAATCTACCACGCGCAGGCCTTCAGCCTGTGGCTTGATCTGCGTCAGCGCGCCTGAGAAAATTTCCACAAACTTGTTAATCTGTTTCCATTTGCGCGCCATGCTCGGAATGATTTGCCCTTTTTGATCGGTAATGCCAAGATGCTGGAGAAAAATACTGTCCTGATCCACAAACCGCTGTTTCATCCGGTCATGACTTTGTTCAGCGGGCTTTGCCTGAGTAGCAGATCCTGTATGTTTGTTGCGTGTCAACATGGCTTTTTTCTTGTTTTTTTTCAGCTGTAATTCTTCATCTACTGTCATCAGATTGGCCTGCTTGCAACATGCTAGCAATGTAGTCACCTGCGATAACGCTTCTTCCAAAGGATAGTTTTTAGTGACATCCTGCGTCTTGTAGCGATACAGGCAGCTCAATACCCGTTGTTCATTTAATGTAATGACTCGCCAGGTCATTTTCTCTAAATCCTGCAGCTCACCCTTATACTGGCTTAAGATCAGACGATCAAACTGATTCCTTTCAACAGTTTGCTGAAATGTATCCAGGAATTGCTGTTCCTGGTCCGAGAGAGTTGCCAATGTTGACATAGATAAAACCTGAAATGAATTGCATATTAAGTTTAAATCTTCTTAACCTAAAAGCAAAATTGAATTACTATACAAGTGTATATTTGAAGAAAGAATGACAATGATGCAGAATGCTCCACTGGTTCCAGATTATGATCAGAATGAGGAACGGATTAACTATGTCAGTCATGGTATAGGTGCCGGACTCTCCGTTGTTGCCGGTATTCTTTTAATTATTAAAGGTTCTTATCTAAGTACCGGACAATGGATTGGGCTTTGGGTCTATGCGCTCAGCATGATTTTGCTGTTTTCTGCTTCCATGCTTTACCATATGGCCACCACAGCAGACCGTCGTTATTTTTACAAAAAAGTCGATCATACCGCGATTTATTATTTGATTGCCGGAACCTATACCCCGTTTCTGTCAATCGCCATTCCCACCCCTAAAGCCCATTATTTATTGATTGCGCTGTGGGTGATTGCCATCCTTGGTACACTTTTCAAGTTCGTTTTCATTCATCGTTTCCAGAAACTTTCTTTGGCTGCTTATCTGGCCATGGGCTGGCTGGCACTGCTGGTCATGGATGATATGCAGCAATATCTAAGTGCTCAATCTTTAACCTTTCTCATCATTGGCGGATTGGCTTATACCGTGGGTGCATTGTTTTACGCTTTAAAAAGAGTAAGATATACCCACGCTATCTGGCACATATTTGTATTGATAGGCGCAGGATCACATTTTCTGGCTATCTATCTTTACGTGATTTAATCATCTCCTTTTTCATTTCAGTGACCCTGAGCGAGTTTAAGCGAGAAGATTGCAGTTGTTTTTTTAAAAAATTACGCCTTTTTTAAAAAGATTACGCTTTTAAAACTAAGTTTTTTTATTTTTAGTAAGTGTAAGGTTTTCCATGGCGTCGTCTAATTCTGCTGCTCAGCCAGCACAAAATTCAAAATTTCGCGTTTTAACAGCGAGCTTGGTAGGTACCACAATCGAGTTCTTCGATTTTTATATTTATGCCACCGCTGCTGTTATTATTTTCCCGTATCTGTTCTTCCCTGCAAGTACAGATCCGATGACCGCAACCATTCAGTCTCTTGCGACTTTTGCCATTGCCTTTATTGCCCGCCCGATTGGTGCTGCATTATTTGGTCATTTAGGTGACCGGATCGGACGAAAAGCGACATTGGTCGCGGCTTTGCTGACCATGGGAATTTCAACCGTTGCGATTGGCTTGCTGCCAACTTATGCACAAATCGGGATTGCTGCGCCACTCCTGCTTGCACTGTGCCGTTTAGGTCAGGGCTTGGGTCTGGGTGGTGAATGGTCAGGTGCGGTACTGCTTGCGACCGAAAATGCGCCTGAAGGTAAACGTGCCTGGTATGGCATGTTCCCGCAACTGGGTGCCCCAATCGGCTTTATTCTGGCGACAGGTTCCTTCCTGACGCTTGGCGCTTTCATGTCTGAAGCTGACTTTATGGCGTGGGGCTGGCGTATTCCGTTTATCTCAAGTGCCTTGTTGGTAATTATGGGTTTATGGATCCGTTTAAAATTGCATGAGACCCCTGCTTTCCAGAAAGTACTGGATAAACAAAAAGAAGTGAATGTTCCTTTTGTTCAGGTATTCAAAAAGCATTCCCGCATGCTGGTTCTGGGTACGATTGCTGCAATCTGCACCTTTGTCGTGTTCTACCTGACTACGGTATTTGCGCTGCAATGGGGAACCAAACAACTTGGTTATTCTCGTGAAGAATTCCTGCAATTGCAGTTAGTTGCAACCCTGTGTTTTGCTGCATTCATCCCGCTTTCAGCAGTTTTGGCAGAGAAATTTGGCCGTAAGACTACTTCGATTGCGGTATGTGTCGTTTCTGCGATCTTCGGTATTTTCTTTGCAGATATGCTTGAATCTGGCAGTACCCTGGTGGTGTTCCTGTTTTTGTGTATTGGTCTGTCAATCATGGGCTTAACCTATGGGCCTATCGGTACCGTATTATCTGAAATCTTCCCGACTTCAGTCCGCTATACCGGTTCTGCATTGACTTTTAACCTGGCAGGTATCTTCGGTGCATCATTTGCTCCGTTAATCGCCACCAAACTGGCGACTACTTATGGTTTGTCTGCAGTCGGTTACTACCTGACCGCAGCATCGATCCTGTCCCTAGTCGCGTTTCTGATGATTCGTGAAACCAAGAATGATGATGTAAATAACCAGATCTAAGATTTTAGATGGATGAAAAGCCAGCATTCGATGCTGGCTTTTTTATGATTTCACAACAAAACTCTGCTACTTATCTCGTTAAATTTGCTCAACAATCAAATGGACTCAATTCAAAAAATGAGGCACGGGTATGCAAGATTTCATCGAATCCTTATCACAGGAACAGCTGGTCAATATCATTATTTTACTGGAAGATGATAAGAAAAAAGAAGCTGTTGGCTATATCACCGGGAATACCCCTTTAGATGAAGTTCAGGCGCTGCAAGTAATTGAAGAGATTGTGCGTGAACACGACATCGTCATGAAACATGAAAGTACCGGCCCACGTTTTAGTGATGATGCTGATGATATTGACCTGGTCACGCCTCCCTTGGAAATTCCCAATCATCCTAGTTTGAGTGCACCTACAGAAGCTGAAATCACTGCACAACAATTACGTGAAAATGTACCGCCCCGAAAAATCGAAAAGAAAATCTGGATAATAGCAACAGTCGCTGTCATCTTGCTGATTCTGATCTGGCTGATCAGTTAATCCTGCACAGAAGGCGAACTGACTTTAAATCAGTTCGATAATATCAATGGTAGGTGGTACCCGGAAGCGAAAAGGTACACCAACCAGCCCCGTTCCAACTGTCACGAACACATCTGCATGTTCATGACGGTACATGCCTTTCTTATGTCCCAAAATGGACACTCTTTTCATCACATAATCGGTCAGCCAAGGCAGCTCCACCTGCCCGCCATGGGTATGCCCGGACAGCATCAAAGGACGCGTTGGCAGTTTTGGAACCATATCGACCGTATCCGGGTTATGCGAAAGAATGATCCAGGGCTTGTCCTGAGGGAGATCAGGCAAACTGCGCATATCAGCTTTTCCAGCCCAGAGGTCGCCTACGCCCAAGAGACGGAACTCATCAAATTCGACAATTTGACCTTCAATATCCATGACCTGATTGACTTGCAGTGCATAATGCAACAATTCCTGAATCGGGGGGCCAGGATATTGCTCGTCATGGTTACCATTGACTGAATAGACCGGAGCGTGAATCTCTTTTAGAACTGCCAGCTCTTGAGCCAGTTTATTTTCCGGTTCGTAGGTCCAGTCGCCGGCGACCACCACCAAATCAGGCTGAATATGATTTAATTTATGTACAATTTGTCGTAACTGCCGCTCATGTCCTGAAAACAGACCGATATGCAAGTCTGCAATCAGGGCGATTTTGACCGGTTTCTGTAAACGTTTATCCGCATTGATCTGATACTGTGTCGTTTTCACTTGAATTAGATGCGGCTCAATAAAGCGTGCATAACTTAAAACCGCACTGAGTAGAAATACAAAAACAGCTTCATGTAGCGAATAATGACCCGTCCATCCAGCAAAAATACTGAAGAACACCAATGGGATTAATAAATAGGAAAGATAAAAAGCCAGTAAATGACAGAATGCTTTAAATGGGTGAATGGTCTCGGTGCGGGTTTGACTCGACCAGGCCTGATACACAGCCCAGATAGCGAGAATGGCCATGCCGAGATAACAATAAAAAAGTACGGAATTTGAATCCCACATATATTCGCCTTGTTTCAGTCAAGCAGTATATCACTGGCTTTATATTTATCTTTTCATAGCTGGCAATTATACTCAATTCTAATTTTTCATTCTGCGACTTATATGGCCAATGCTTCCAGCGATCAAATCTATCTTCAATCCTCAGGTTTTATCCGCACCCATCGTTATAAAGCCGGCATTTTACTAAGCTGTAGTCTGGTACTGGGACTTCCTGCATGTAGCACCTTACCCAAGCAAACTGAACAGCCAAGCCAGATGGCATTTGAAACTGATACCTCGCAAACCAGTCTGGCTCAAATTATTGAACCTTTACGTGAACAGAATATCGGTCTGACCGGTTATCGCGTGCTTTATGATCCACTGGAAGCACTGGCTGCACGTATGCAGCTGATCCATAAAGCAGAACGCAGTCTGGATCTGCAATATTACATCTGGGATAACGACCGCATTGGCGCCCTCGCCCTGCATGCCATTATTCAGGCAGCGGACCGTGGTGTAAAAGTACGCCTGTTGATGGATGATAACAATGCCAAGAAAATGGAAGGGATTTATCTGGCCTTGAACCAGCATCAGAATATCGATGTGAAACTGTACAACCCTTATCGCTTTCGTAAATATCGCGCCATGGACATGGTGCTGGATTTAAAGCGAATCAATCGCCGCATGCACAATAAAAGCTTTATTGCTGACAACCAGATTGCACTGATTGGCGGGCGTAATATGAGCAACCAGTATTATAATGTCAGTGAAAACTATCAGTTCTCGGATGTCGATGTCATGCTGGTCGGTGCGGCTTCGGATGAAATCATCCATTCCTTCGATGAGTACTGGAATGATGATTATGCTTATCCGGTACAAAAAATTGTCAATCCGCACCATCACGGGTTACGTTTCCCGAGCCTGAGGCAACAGCTTGAAGCCCATAGTCAGGATCCAGCCACAAAGAATTATCTGGATCTGGCGAATCGTTCTCTGGCCTTTGATCAATGGTTAGAACAGAAGATTCAGCTAGACTGGGTTGAAGCAGAAGTCGTCAAAGATCCACCCAGTAAAATCAAGGCCAAAGCCAAAACTGAAGAACATCTCAATTTCCAGTTATTACAGCATCTGGAAAAGCCTGAACAGAGTGTAGACATTGTCTCTGCCTATTTCGTGCCGGAAAAAACCGGTGCAGACCGTCTGAAAAAACTGGTGAATGAGAATATCAAGGTTCGGGTATTAACCAACTCATTTAAAGCCAATGACGTTTCTGTAGTACATGCCTTTTATGCCAAATATCGAAAGGACTTGCTGGAAAATGATGTACAGCTATATGAATTTCTGGCTGCCCCGGATTCACACAACTTAAACGTCAATACAGAAGAGATTGCCAAAAAAGCGAAAGTTAGCCTGAAAGGCCTGAGTCGCTCCAGTCTGCATGCCAAACTGATGGCACTGGACCAGAAACAGGTTTTCATCGGTTCATTTAACTTTGATCCGCGTTCAGCTTATCTGAATACTGAAATTGGTGTGTTGCTAAACAGCCCTGCTCTGGCAAAAGCCGTACACGAAACCATGGATCAGAATTTGAGTAAATATGCCTATAAACTGGTCTTGGATGCGAACCAGAACATTAACTGGAAAATCAGGAAAGCCAATGGCGAAATAAAAACCTTTAGCAAAGAGCCAGGAATAAAATGGTATCAGAAAACCGGATTAAAACTGTTGTCGTGGTTGCCAATTGAAGGCTTTATGTAAGGCCGACGCATAAATTTTATTTCTAAAAAACTACGTTTACCGAGGCTTTTTTAATACTCGGGATTGCAACTCATGTAAGCCTTCCTGCATTTTTTCCTGTACCTCACGAGTCAGACTGTCTACCGTATGCCCCTCGGAAGAAATTGCAGGCAAAGCCATTAAATGTGCAGTAACTTGTGGCATTTCCAGTACTTTTTTGACATGGGCAGCAAAACTGAGATCATTGACATACGGCGCGACCAGATCCAGCTCACCCTGCTGATTCACATAACAGATCAAACAGATTTGCACTGGACGGTTAGCTTCAATCGCAGCCCCTAGAATCCGGCCATGAACCTTTTTAATAAAACGGCCATCTGAAGTCGTGGCTTCAGGAAAAAACAGCACCGGAATATCCTGCTTGAGAAAATCAGTAATTTGTTCACGAATTCTGACAGAATCTCCAGAACCACGTTTAATAAACAAGGTACCGCCGCCTTTGGCCAATTTTCCAAAAACAGGCCAGTTTTCAATCTCGGCCTTGGCCAAGAAAAATACGCGTGCTCCTGATCCCAGCACTGCAATGTCTAGCCAAGAGATATGATTGCTTACCCATAAGGCGGGTTCCCGTGGAATCTCCCCATGCACCTGCACTTTAATATTAAAAACCTGACACAATTGGCGGCAAAAATATTGTACATAACGGGTATTGGAGGGATTATTCGGATTTTTATATAAGCCATGACGAAAAACCAGATAAAATCCGTTACTAATGGCTGCCAGCAAGGCACCAATTTTTCTTGTATAGAGGAAGAATTTTGACAAGCCATGTATGTCGGATGTTTGATCTTGTACAGTCGGGTTCATAAAAACGTCACTAAAATCCTAAGCTAGATACAGGGAATATCCACGAATTAAACTCATTCTATACTGTTCATTCGCAACTTGCATTGATAATAAAAATCGGCCAATAACATCTATATCTACAATTTTAATTGGATTAAAAAATCATTCAAAATAAAACTATCGAAATATTAGATTGAGAAGGATCGCAGCCATGCCAGATCAAATACAGCCCGCGAAAGAAACACTTCAGCCTCTACAAGTGCTCAAATATATTTTGGGTGGTACCCTTATCTATGCCGTAGTACTGGTAACACTTGCACAACTATTTATTAGCGCACTTTAAACCTAAGCCGCACTAATTCAGTATCTGTATAGTCCGTTTTCTACTACACTTAAGTTTTTAAGTGGAGATCGGCCTGAGTGGAGTATTTACAACAACATCGAGGGAAAGAGCGCGTCATTCTGGTGAGTGTCAGCGTACAAATGCTGGATGACCTTGATGCTGAAGAGTTTCGTTTGCTGGCACAGTCTGCAGATGCCGAAATTCTGGAACATATTCATGCTCAGCGGGTTAAACCTGATGCCAAATTTTTTATCGGCTCCGGCAAGGCAGAAGAAATTGCCGAACGTGTAAAAGAACTAGATGCCAATCTGGTCATTTTTGATCATGCCTTAACCCCTGCTCAAGCCCGGAACCTGGAACAGGTAATCAAATGCCGCGTGGTAGATCGTACCGAACTGATTCTGGATATTTTTGCCCAGCGTGCACGTACCTACGAAGGCAAGCTGCAAGTTGAACTGGCACAATTACAGCATTTATCTTCGCGCTTGATTCGTAGTCGTGGCAATCTTGACAGCCAGAAAGGCGGGATCGGTTTGCGTGGTCCGGGTGAAACCCTGCTGGAAACAGATCGGCGCTTGCTACGTATCCGTATGGGGCAACTCAAGGCACGTATTGATAAAGTCCGCCAGACCCGGATGCAAGGTCGTGTAGCCCGTCAAAAAGCGGCTGTTCCAACAGTATCTTTAGTCGGTTATACCAATGCCGGCAAGTCGACCCTGTTTAACTTACTCGCCAACAGCGATGTTTATGCAGCCGATCAGCTGTTTGCCACTTTGGACCCTACCTTACGGCGTCTGGAATGGGATGGTATCGGCAATCTGGTATTGGCCGATACGGTCGGTTTTGTCCGTAATCTTTCCCATTCACTGGTGGAATCCTTTAAGGCAACGCTGGAAGAAACCGTTGAAGCCACACTGTTACTGCATGTGATTGATTCAAGTAGTCCAGAGATGCTGGAACAGATTGAAGCCGTTGAAAAAGTGCTGAAAGAAATTGGGGCCGATGTTCCCATCCTTCAGGTTTACAATAAAATTGACTGTAGCGGTGAAGAAGCCAAAATTATTTATCGACGCCCGGGTGAACCGGAACGGGTCTATGTCTCGGCACATACTGGCGAAGGTATCGACCTGCTGCGTAAAGCGGTACATGAATCCTTGATGGGGCAACTGCAGTCCTTCGATTTAATTCTTAAACCCGCCTATGGCAAGCTGCGCAACCAGCTGTACAGCTTGAATGTGATTCAGTCTGAACATTATGATGATGAAGGCCAACTGCATCTGCACATTCGAATTGCACCACAAAAACTGGAACAATTGATTAAACAGGCGCATTTACCTTTAGACGAAATTTTGGGAAAACAGGCGCAGCAGTTTCAACGTCCACTGGAAGCGTTTGAAATCCAGTCAAAGATCGAGTAAAACTTGATAAGTAAACTTATTAATGATCAGAGTAATGAACTGGATAAAACAAATTGACTGGCCAGCATGGATCGGCACCCTGTTACTTATTGTTATCTTTCGGGAAGCTTCGGTCTGGTTAATGACCCAGCTGAATCATCCTGAACTGGGTAATCTGGTCGGGTTATTAAGCCTATTAATTGCACTTTTTACTTGGCGCTATTTCGGCAAACTCCCCGCTCGCCTGGTGGATACCAATAACAAACTGATGAAGGAAAGTGCCTTTGCTTTCCTTCCTGTCAGTGCAGGTGCCCTAATGATGCTGGTACATATGGGCCAGAAAATTCCGGCTTTTCTGTTCATCATGTTTTTTAGCACCCTAATTCCTTTATGGGTGTATGCCAAAATGGCCAAGCGCTGGTTATAGGAGTTCCGCATGTTATCTATTTTGTATGGCTTCGCGGTCACACTCATCGCCTATCTGATTGCCAAACCCTGTAACCGGATCATTCCGCAAATTCCCGTCATCGTGTTTAGCATGTTTTTTGTGCTGGCACTTTTATTTGCACTCGGAATTCCCTATGAAAATTACATGGATGAAGTAAATCCACTTTTCAACCATTTACTCGGCTATGTGACAGTCGCATTGGCTATTCCTCTGGCTGCCATGCGCTATGATGATTTGCCGCTCAAAGCCATTATCGGCATTTTGGTCTTTGCCAGTATCAGTGCGGTTGCCTTACCGATGGGTCTGGCTTATCTGCTACATATGGCTTCTGCCGACATTTTGGCTTTTGCTACTCGTGCCGTCACTACGCCAATTGCAATTAATATTGCCACCCTGCTGGATGCACCTATCAGTATGGTTATTCTGATTGTGATTCTCTCTGGTGTGATTGGTGCGGCTTTTTCTCCGTTTATTCTGAGACATATTAATGATGAACGTGCATCCGGACTCGCCTTGGGACTGGCAGCACATGCCATCGGCACAGCACAGGCCTGGCAGCGTGGCAGTGTTGCGGGACGTTATGCTGCTTTTGGCATGGCGGTAAATGCAGTCTTTACTGCAATCTGGTTGCCAACTTTTATACTGTATCTGCAAAAAATGTGACTAGTGAATCAAATTAATTGTTTGTTTTATGTGGTAACCGTTCTTACTATAGAGTAAGAACACTAATCTCACCTAGGAACAGATATATGAAAAAGGTTCAATTTTTTTCAACTTTACTTTTAGCCTCTTTCAGCCATCTGGCTTTGGCCTCTGACCTTTCAGGGACATGGCGAAGCATTGATGACAAGACCGGCTCGTCTAAAGCATTCCTGGAGATTCGTGAGACATCAGAAGGCGTCTATACAGCTAAAATTACGAAAATCACTCCGCGCCCTGGTTATACAGCAAAAGAAACCTGTGTATCCTGTCCCGCTCCATATACCAATAAGCCAATTCTAGGACTGGATGTACTGACAGGCCTGAAATACACAGGCAATAACAGTTTCAGTCAGGGCAAACTTCTCGATCCATTATCAGGCAACATTTACAATACCAAAGCGAAATTGAGTGCCAATGGTAAACGTCTGACATTGCGTGGCTATGTAGGGGTTTCAGCACTGGGCCGTAGTCAGACCTGGATCAAATATGAATAAGTCAGGTTTAATCACATAAAATGTGATTAATTTATGCTTTAGTAGATAGAAGCTTGCATTTTTATACATTAAGTTGTATGAATATTAGACACATGCTTTTTCATGCAATAAAGATTATGAAAATGTATTAGGGTAATGTGCAGCAACGTTCACCACATGGAATTGGGTGAACGTTAATTAAAAAAATAAGGATATAACATGCATAAAATTGCAGCTTTAACTATTATTTCAGCTTCTTTATTTACTGGCTCTATGGCGTTTGCTCAGGAACTGTCTGGCCTATGGCAACAGATTGATGATAAAACTGGCTCACCTAAAGCATTGATTGAAATGAAAACTGAAGCAGATGGCTCCTATACAGGAACGATTACTAAAGTCACACCCCGCCAGGGTTATACACCACGGGAAAAATGCATCAAATGTCCGGCACCTTATACAGATAAACCGATTTTGGGTTTAGATGTCATTAAAGGATTGAAGCCCACCACCAGAAATAACTTTGCACATGGCCAGGTACTCGATCCACTCACCGGCAAAATTTATGATTTAAAGGGGCGGATTTCCGCCAATGGGAAACGACTGACCTTACGTGGATATATTGGGATATCTGCTATCGGGCGTACACAAACCTGGATCCGTCAGGATTAATAAAATAGCACTTCGGTGTTGGGGATCTTTTATTTCATCCATAAAAAAAGAGATAAATATAATGAAACAATTTAAATTAGTATTAATGTTCTTCGTGACAATGATGAGCGGGATGATTTATGCACAGGATTTAACTGGCACCTGGCAGCAAATTGATGACAAAACCGGCTCACCAAAAGCGATTATTGAAATTCGTCAAAATGACAATGGGACTTTTGCTGGAAAAATTGTCAAAGTGACTCCACGTCCAGGCTATACGCCTCAGAAAACCTGCAATAAATGTCCGGCCCCTTATACCAATCAACCTATTTTAGGCATGGACGTTTTGACTGGTTTAAAAAATGTGGAAGGCACCAATAACTACGAGAAAGGTAGAGTGATTGATCCACTATCAGGTAAAATTTATGATGCCAAGGTACGCTTGAGTGCGAATGGCAAACGTTTAACCTTGCGTGGTTATGTTGGGGTTTCCGCTTTAGGCCGTAGCCAGACCTGGATCCGTCAGGACTAATAAATTCTGAGTATACAAAAGCTGCCGAATTGGCAGCTTTTTAGTGCATTCATTCTAGATTTTTTCAAATAATTATTGACTATTTTAGTAAGATTTCTAACATGAGCGGCGCTGATAAAAATTCTGTGGAATAAGCCTCTATGTTTAGAAAAATATTGCTTGTCATACTGCTAGCAGCATGCATGACCAACCTTTGGGCAAAAGATATTACCGGGATCTGGCAACAGATTGATGATAAAAGTGGTGCAGCAAAAGCCATCATTGTCATTTTCAAAGAGGACAACAACACCTATTCAGGCAAAATTGTAAAGATCACTCCTCGCCCGGGTTATACGCCACGTGAAAAATGCAATAATTGCCCCGCGCCCTATACCAATCAGCCTATTCTGGGAATGACCATTATCAGGGGCCTAAAACATGTAGAAGGCACCAATAACTATGAAAAAGGTAAAGTTATTGATCCCTTGGTAGGTAAAATTTATGATGCAAAAATGCGTCTGAACAACACGGGGAAACGCTTAACTTTACGTGCCAGTATTGGTGTTTCTGTATTGGGCCGAAACCAGACCTGGATTCGGGCAGACTAAATTTAAAATTAAAAAAGCCACGTGTAATCACGTGGCTTTTTTAATAGCTTTACTTACATCACCGGATTGTTAACTGCAAACATCTGCTGGTCTTCCAGACGAAATGCCATCAGCTGATTGCCCCAAACACAGCCACCATCGACATTCTGAATCCTGTCTGAAATGGTTTTACCATTTAAAGCTGCCCAGTGACCAAACAGGATCTGATGACTTTTCGCAGCCTGGGACTCAAAATCAAACCAGGGTTTAAAGCCTTCCGGCATCGGATCATCCAGCCCATCTTTAAAACTGTATTCCAGACGTCCTTCTACATCGGTTAAACGCATTCGGGTGAGATAGTTTACGATACAGCGGATACGTTCTTGACCTTGCAGTTGATCTGACCAAAGTGCCGGCTCTTTCCCAAACATCTCTTTTAGAAAATTATCCAGCACATCAAAGTCATCATGAGCAATAATTGCTTCTACTTCCTGTGCCAGCTGTGCAGTTTTTTCTGCACTCCAGAGACTCGGAATCCCGGCATGGGTCAGAATAGTCTGCTCATTGGGAAATAAACAAAGTGGCTGTTTACGTAACCAGTCAATCAGTTCATCGCTGTCGATCGCATCAATGACATCCTGAACATTGTCTTTTGCTTTTACTGGCTTGATGCCGCGGGCATAGGCCAGCAACGTTAAATCATGATTTCCCAAGACAGTTGCAGCCGCACCCTGCTCAGCCAGTTTCTTGATAAACCGCAGTGCGCCAATTGAGTTTTCACCCCGTGCCACCAAATCTCCGGCAAACCAGATAAAATCCTGATCTGCATCAAACTTGATTTCTTTAAGTAAAGCTTTCAAAGCCTCAAAACAGCCTTGAACATCACCAATCACATAATTATATCGAGCAGTACGGTTCATCGTAATTTAAGCCACCATTTGATCTGAAAGTGCAACAAACTGTTCAAGGGTCAGGGTTTCTGGACGCGCCATCGGGTCAACACCCGCTTTTTCAAAACCATCTTCTACCAGCATACCCTTCAAGCTGTTACGCAAGGTTTTACGACGCTGGGTAAAGACATGAGATACCAGACGTGCCAGCGCTTTTTCATTCTTCGCCACAATCGGTTTAACTTTATAAGGCTCTAAACGGAATACCGCTGAAGTTACTTTTGGAGGCGGATTAAAAGAGCCTGGTGGTACTTCGAACAGGAAAGTCGGTTTACAGAAATATTGAATCATCACCGACAGACGGCCATATTCTTTGGTATTCGGTGATGCGGTAATGCGATCCACGACTTCTTTTTGCAGCATGAAATGCATGTCTTGCACTTTGTCACCAAATTCCAGGAGATGGAATAACAGTGGCGTTGAAATATTATAGGGCAAGTTACCAACGACACGTAATGGACGACCTTCCTGAAACAATTGAGAATAATCATATCTCAAGGCATCGGCTTCAATAATGGTTAAACGTTCGGGATGCGGTACACGGCCCGGCAGACCAGCAGCCAGATCACGATCCAGCTCAAGTACAGTTAAGGCATCACATTCACCAATTAAAGGTGAAGTCAAAGCGGCCAGACCCGGGCCAATTTCCAGAATGTTCTGACCTGGACGCGGATTGACTGAGCGTACAATTTTGGCAATGACACGCTGGTCATGTAAAAAGTTTTGACCAAATCTTTTTCGAGCCTGATGCCCTTCATCTTTTGGGTTTAAGGCATTAATTTGATACATAAAAACATTTCCAACGTGAGTGATGAACAATAATCAGTGGCGCGCCAGATCGAGGGCTAAATCGACAGCAACGTGCAGGCTGGAACTTTTCGCAAGTCCCGTTCCCGCAAGGGAGAGTGCTGTGCCATGATCAACAGAAGTTCGAATAAACGGTAAGCCCAGGGTAATATTAATGGCTTCACCAAAGCCCTGTGATTTTAACACAGGTAAACCCTGATCGTGATACATCGCCAGAACAGCATCAGCATCTTTTAGGTTTTCCGGGGTAAACAAAGTATCAGCAGGTAGGCTTAAACTCATGTTGATACCCTGCGCACGATAGCTTTCGAGTACCGGATTGATCACTTCAATTTCTTCCATCCCCAAGTAACCACCCTCACCCGCATGCGGATTTAAACCGCAAACCAGTATCTTCGGCTGTTCAATCTTGAATTTGGATTTCAGATCGTGAATCAGAATATCAATTACCTGATGCAAGCGTTCAGGGGTAATTGCATCTGCCACGGCACGTAAAGGAAGATGTGTGGTAGCCAAAGCCACACGTAAGGTTTTGGTGGCCAGCATCATGACCACACGTGGAACACCAGCAAATTCCTGGTAATACTCGGTATGGCCACTAAAAGAAATACCTGCTTCATTAATTACAGATTTTTGTACAGGCGCAGTCGCAACGCCGACACTTTTTCCTGACATGGCGTAGTCTGCGGATCGACGCAGTTGCTCCAGTACATAAGCAGCATTGTTCGGATTCAATTCACCCAATACCACCTCTTGCTGCAAAGGTACATGCTCTACAAAAAGCTCACCGATACCTGAAGATGCATCCTGCCCGTGATACGGAATCAGCTCAACCGGCAATTTAAGTGTCTGAGCACGTTGCTTGAGCATATCCATATCTGCTAATACCACAATTGGGCGCTCATCAACACGCTCTGCAAGACTCAGGCAAATATCAGGACCAATTCCGGCAGGTTCTCCACTGGTGACATATAAAGGAAGCATCATCTTCTCAATTTGGCAAAGCTGAGAAATATTATAACCCGATCACGACTACGCTGTAGTGATCATTGCAAAGAGTACTTATAAATCAATATTTTGATACGATTGAAACTGTGGTTACAAATATAGTTGCAGTTTTTGCAGCATATAAGGGCTTAGGTCTTTCTTTCACCAAGGAGATTAGATAAAATACAGCGCTTGAAATTTTAATTTTCATTTGTGATTCTTCACGTATTCGTTTAGAATCGCGTCTCCTTTAGTTTGGACAGATTCCATAGTCCAAACCAACTATAATAGGTAGTGGTTTAATGAAAACTCTCAGCGCTAAGCCAGCTGAAGTTCAACACGACTGGTACGTTGTTGATGCTTCTGGCAAAACTTTAGGTCGCCTTGCGACTGAAATCGCTCGTCGTTTACGCGGTAAGCATAAAACTTCTTATACTCCTCACGTTGACACTGGCGACTACATCGTAGTTATCAATGCTGAAGAAATCACTGTGACTGGTAAAAAGTCACAAGATAAGAAATACTATCGCCACACTGGTTTCCCTGGTGGTATCCGTGAGACTAACTTTGAAAAGTTAATCGCTCACAAACCAGAAGCAGTTCTAGAAAAAGCTGTTAAAGGTATGTTACCTAAAGGTCCTCTTGGTTATGCAATGATCAAGAAAATGAAAGTGTATGCAGGTACTGAGCATCCACACGCTGCTCAACAGCCACAAGTTTTGGACATCTAAGGGATAACAGCACATGGCTACTAATTATGGTACAGGTCGCCGTAAGACCGCAACTGCACGTGTTTTCCTATCAGCTGGTACTGGTAAACTCGTAATTAACAACCGCACTCTTGAACAGTATTTCGGTCGTGAAACTGCTCGTATGGTTGTTAACCAACCACTTGAGCTTCTTGAAGCGACTAACAAATATGACCTTTACATCACTGTTGCTGGTGGTGGTATCGGTGGTCAAGCAGGCGCTATCCGTCACGGTATTACTCGTGCACTGATCGCTTCTGACGAAACTTTAAAACCTGCTCTTCGTCAAGCTGGTTTCGTTACTCGTGATGCTCGTGAAGTTGAACGTAAGAAACTTGGTTTACGTAAAGCTCGTAAACGTCCTCAATTCTCTAAACGTTAATTCGTTTACCGAATCGGACAAAAAACCCTGGATTTTCCAGGGTTTTTTATGGGTATATTAGTCGAGTAGATGGAAAGATTTTCTCTTTATTGTTCATGCACATCTTTACCCCATACCCCTTCATGGCACCAGAATGACTTCATTAAATAATAATTTGCAATCCCAATACAGATAAACAGCAAAATGATAGGAAGCTTGATCAGCATTTTATTTTCCTCCAGTTGTTTTTCTTATAATCTACCCCGACTCAAAAGGAGTGACTTTTGATGATTAGTGCTTTTTGGGTTGAATTTTAGTATCCTAGTCTATTCATTAGAAGCTTATCAGGATTTATGTCAGTCGAAAGCGCGCCTCTTCAAGGAATTACTCTCTATAGTCATGCCGATGACTTTCGTTCCCATTGGATTCGCTACGTACTTGCCGAAAAACAGATTAAATATAACCTGATTTTGGTAGATACTGATGATGAGGATTTGGCCAGTCTCAATCCTTATAATCAATTGCCGATGCTGATTGAAAATGAGCTCAAATTATTCAATACGCCGATTATTTCTGAATATATAGATGATCGTTATCGCCAGAATAAACTCTATGCCGATGCTCCAATGCCACGTGCAGAACAACGCCAATATATCTGGCGCTTTGAAAATGACTGGTTGAAACTGGCTGATATCATGCTATGTCATCCTGATACCCTGGATAAGAAAGCCAAAGTTAAGGCACAGAAACAGCTACAGGACATTCTGATTTCACTTATACCCTTATTCCAGCATTTTCCCTATTTTATGTCCGAACAATTTAGTATCCTAGATTGCATGCTGGCACCAATTTTTATCCGTCTGAAACACATGGGTGTCGAATTACCACAGCAGCAATGCCGTCCATTTCACCTGTATTGCCAGCGAATATTCAGTCGTCCTGCTTTTGTAAAATCCATGACATTGCAGGAAAAGAACCGTTATTCAGCGCAACTCAAGCATCTGTAGAGAAACCTCATGTCCGAACAAGAATTCAACCTTAGCCCTACCCGTCCCTATATGGCACGTGCAATCTATGAGTGGGTTTGCGACAACAATATGACGCCTTATCTATTGGTGGATGCTACACGTCCAAATACAATGGTTCCGGAGCAGTTTGTTAAAGATGGACAAATTGTTCTGAATATCGTACCCCATGCCGTCTATGCGCTGCATATAAGCAATGATGCGATTAGCTTCTCGGCCCGATTTGGCGGTGTATCTCGGGATATCTATGTACCTATAGAAGCAGTACTGGGTATTTATGCACGTGAAAATGGACAAGGTTTATTCTTTGATCCAAGTGAATATGAGCATACACAAAATGATGAAGATGCTTTAAAATCAAGCACTGAAGAACCAGCTGAACCACCAAAGAAAAAAACAACTTTAAGACTATTAGATTAAAAATAATGGAGTAAGTGAATGGCTTTTGATTTAGTACAATATTTTGTTGAACAGATAGAAACTCAAAAGCCTGAGCTTCTAAAAGAGTATACAAAAGAAGAAAGGCGAAAATATATCTGCGAAATCAATGCTTTAACTTTAGGTAAACTTATTACTGAGTGGCGTCACAATCCGCAAAAAATTTATAATGAAATCAAGCATCCAGATGAATTATATATACTGGAAATTGCCCGCCACCTGACGACCCAAGTTGAAAACAAGTCAGCCTTGCCACGACCGCAACTTGAGCAGGTCACCTCAGAAATCTTTCATTTCCAGCTCAATGAGCTGAAACAGTTAAATGATACCGGCAATCATAATCTGAATAGTATTCAAGAACTTCTTAAAGGACAAATTGAACATTTATCCGGTCAAGCAGATGACTGGATTTGGACAACAAATAAGCTAATAGAACTAAAAGGCTCTAAACCAATTGTACAAGAAGAGCTATCATTGGAAGCATCAATGAAGGAGTTTAATCAAATGGTAAGCCAGAATCAGCAGCATCAAGATGTCGAAGATGTTATTCTTGTAGAAACCCCAACATGGGCAAAGATTGTTGAACCAATCGTAGCCATTGCAATTCTCTGGGTGTTGATTGCAGCCGTTATGCGTGTATTTGGCTAAAATAGCCAGCAGTAAAAAACCAGCGAATCGCTGGTTTTTTTATTTCCTGCATTTCAACAGCGGCATCTATACTTTGCAGGCTTGGTAGGCTCTTATAAGCCAAATCATTTCAACTTAGGACCAGCCCCGTAATCATGTGCCCAAAGCCATGTTATCGGGTTTTGAAACACGCTCTCTCCCTTAGATTATTCCTTTCAGGAAGCTCTAGCCGCTCCAGTACCTTTTATACATCTAAAAAGTGTCTAAGCTTTCGACTAAATTCCCCCCATAAAAAAACACCCCCGGCCTTTAGACCGGGGGTGTTTCGAATAATGAGCTGGCGATGACTTACTCTCACATGGGT
>NZ_JAYWYV010000019.1:0-66158 GCF_048147885.1 Acinetobacter sp. 228 | reverse complement strand
CTTTATTGATGAATTTATTCTCGATAAGAATCATCTGCTGCCACAGAAAATCTATAAATAATAGTGCGTAAGTCCTAGCTTATATAAAATCATCACTAAAAATAACAGGATTATGATTTTAAATTAGGCGGTTGTGATTAAGATAAAAGTCATTTATTTAATTAGATGCGAATATTGGTGAAATTTTTTTGGATTATAAGCTTACTGTTGTCTATGGGGTTTTTACTGACGGCCTGTCAGCCACCGCCGTCAGGTCAGGCAGCGGGATGGAAAAGCCCATATCTATATTGGCAATTACAAAGAACCGAGTTAGAAGCGCCGCTACAGATTCCGGTGGAAGAGGTAACAGTCGGTCAAATCAATGATACCTGGGGGGCAGCACGTAGTGCCGGTCGTAAACATGAAGGTACAGATATTTTCGCCAAACGTGGTACACCTGTATTCAGCGCAACTCAAGGTATTGTACGGAAGATTGGGACCAATAATCTGGGTGGAAAAATCATCTGGGTGACCGGTCCAAATATGAGCCAACATTATTATGCGCATCTGGACGATTATGCAGAACATATTCAGGAAGGTGACTGGGTTGAGGCAGGTGAAGTTATTGCTTATGTGGGCAATACGGGTAATGCCAAAAATACCCCGCCGCATTTACATTATGGGATTTATTTAGGTGGGCAAGGGCCCACGAACCCGTATCCTTATTTGGTACCTTCTTTTTGAGTAGAATCTGGCTGAAAGTGTTTGTTGGTTTTGAGTCCGGTGAAACCTGTATGCCAGAATAGTTGCAGGGTTCCCAATAAAAGGACAAATGCAGCCAATATAAACTGCTGATGGTAGCTTAATCCCAGATACTGTAGGGTACTGAAACTGAGGCCACCGATCAGCTGAACAGTGGCAAAACATAAGGTGGCAATACTCCAGAGTTTTTTATAAGCCAATCCATACAGTTGCAAAATGGTATAAGAGGTCAGGAAGACCACAGCGGGATTTAGCATCCCGGTAAAAAAGGAAGAGCTAAAAGTGAGTAAGGGATAGGCATCTAGAGTCGCAATAAAAATGGCCATAATATAAAGGCTATAAAGAATTTTCAGTGCAGCAAAATTACCCCATTTTCTGGCCAGTGCATAAGCACTCAAGGCACCTAAGGCACTGCCTAGTCCATACAGAATCCAGTTGAAATTAATCCAGAACAAGCTCAATCCCAACTGCTGGCTTAAATAATCAATCCAGAAGAGTGAATGCGGTATATAGGCGAATGCACTACAGGCGTATACCGTCAATAAACTATAAAAAATACTATTCAGAGGGAGATGAGCGGTAACAGCAGGTGCCTGTAGAGAAAGATAGGGTTTAAACTGCTGTAGTAGTAAGCTTAAAACAGTAGACATAAGCAGGGCAAAGCCCCACAAGATCAGCCATGCAGTCTGGACGGAAATTTGATCCAGATAGGGCAGAAACAGGGTTGCAACTAAAACACCTACTCCAATTCCGCTAAAACCAATAAAGTTGATTTTAAGACGGTCTTGAAGTTCACAGCACTGCGCGACCACACTCGGCGATAAGATCATCATTAATCCACCGCTGATCCCGGAAATAATCCGCCAAGCGATATACCATGCTTCAGAAAAACCAGAAAATGCACAGCACATCAGGCTGAACATGCCGGCAAAGGCTGAAATTTGAATATAAGTGCTCATACTCCGGTCTTGAGGCAGGCGCATGGCGGTAAATGCGCCGATCAAATAGCCTAGCAAATTGGCGCTGCCCAAGAGACTGGCAAAATCTGTACTCCAGCCAAAGGCCTCGCGTGTACCAGGTAACAGGGCGGTATAAGAAAAACGAAGAATACCAATACCTAAGCACATGCTAAGACAAAGGAGCAGGCTGAGTTTTATTGTATTTGAGGACATCCGTGTACTCATAGAATTTTATATTTGGTCAAAAAATAACATGAATTTTTATGGTTGAGGAAGAATTGCCCGTTAAGAAACCCTGGAGTACAGAAATTTGTGCAAGAAAACCGCCAGGCTTTTTAAAATGTATAAGTTAAAACCTGAACTTTTCAGAAAAGTAAAAAAACCGCATTTAAAAATGCGGTTTTTTTTATATCGTCTGGTGCCGGAATTAACGCATCTTGGCCAGGAAACGGCCAACACGCGTAATAGCTTCACGCAGTTCATTTTCAGCCGGCAGGAATACTACACGGAAATGATCCGGTGTCGGCCAGTTAAAGCCTGTACCTTGAACCAGAAGTACTTTCTCTGCGCGTAACAAATCCAGCATCAGTTTTTCATCGTCCTGAATTGGATACACATTCGGATCCAGTTTCGGGAAGCAGTACATTGCACCTTCAGGCTTGACACAAGATACCCCGGGGATCTCGTTCAGCATTTCCCAGGCAATGTTGCGCTGTTCATATAAACGCCCACCTGGACGAATCAGGTCGTTAATGGACTGATAACCGCCCAGCGCAGTCTGAATCGCATATTGTGCCTGATGATTGGCGCACAGGCGCATCGACGCCAGCATATCCAGACCTTCGATATAATCTGCTGCACGAGACTTGTCACCAGTGATTGCCATCCAGCCCGAACGGTAACCGGCAATACGATACGCTTTAGACAAGCCGTTAAATGATACGCAAAGTTGATTACCTGCCAAGGCAGCCACAGCAACATGCTCGATCCCATCGTAGACAATTTTGTCATAGATTTCGTCAGCAAATAAAATCAGGTCATATTTCTTGGCCAAGTCGACGATTTGTTGCAAGACATGACGTGGGTAAACCGAACCAGTCGGGTTATTCGGGTTAATAATCACAATGCCGCGGGTATTCGGCGTGATTTTGCTTTCCATGTCGGCAATATCTGGATACCAGTGATTTTCTTCATCACATTTATAGTGAATCGCTGTACCGCCAGACAAATTCACTGCTGCCGTCCAGAGTGGATAATCTGGCATCGGAATCAGCATTTCATCGCCATCATCCAGAAGGCCTTGCATGGCCATTACGATCAGTTCCGATACCCCATTACCGACATAGACGTCATTGACGTGCATATCCAGAATACCTTTTTGCTGGTAATACTGGCAGATGGCCTTACGCGCCGGGAAAATCCCTTTGGAATCGGTATAGCCAATCGCATTTGGCAGGTTTAAAGCTACATCATTGATAATTTCTTGCGGCGCTTCAAAGCCGAATGGGGCAGGGTTACCAATATTTAATTTAATGATTTTATGGCCAGCTTCTTCCATCTCTATGGCCGCTCGTAACACAGGTCCGCGAATGTCGTAGCAAACATGATCAAGCTTGGATGATTTCTTGATTTCGCGAGGGGATTGGATAGTGTTCGGCATTTTGATGTTCTCGGATGGAGTGGAGGTCACTTTTGCATAACGATATAAATAACTTTTAAATGTCTCAGTTGTGACTAGATCGAGATGGTGATCATCGCGGAGTAGTGCAACAATTTTCTCATGCGTAAATCCAAGCTGTTGATACTGTTTGATCACAGGCAGCAGATTTTTAAAAATTACGCTCTTCTTTTGCGACATTTTTTAATCCTGAGAAAATTTAAAACTAAGGATATCACTAAATTTGCTCACATAGAATCATTTAATACATAAATTGCTTACTTATATATTTTGCATTTGCTTACTTTTTGCTTTTATGGGCATTATTATCTTTTGTAAAATATTGAATAAAGACTAGAATTTTTAAAATGAATCACGTAAATATAGGATTATCCTATTTTAAATAGCAAGATAAAAAGGTGCGTAAGCATGGGAAAACTCAATAAAACAGACCGTGAGTGGCAAAGAGAGTTATCACCTGAGGAATTTCGCATTACCCGCGAGAAAGGCACAGAGCCGGCATTTACTGGAAAATACTGGAATACTAAGCAAGATGGAACCTATGTTTGCCGTTGCTGTGGCACCCCGCTGTTCTCATCAGAGACCAAGTATGACAGCGGCTGTGGCTGGCCAAGCTTCTACCGTCCTATCAGCAATTCAGTAGTAGAAGAATTACCTGATACTTCACATGGAATGGTCAGAACCGAAATTGTTTGTCATCATTGTGACGCACATTTAGGGCATGTTTTTCCGGATGGTCCGGAACCGACAGGCTTACGTTATTGTGTCAACTCGGCTTCTCTAGATCTAGAAACACAAGAAAAAAATGATGAGGAAACCTATCCATGACTAACATTTATCAGTTTGAAGCTGAATTGTTAAATGGCAAAAGCAAGGCGCTTGCGGATTATGAAGGCAAGGTACTTTTGATTGTCAATACAGCGAGTAAGTGTGGTTTTACCCCCCAGTTTTCAGGATTGGAAAAACTCTACGAAAAATATAAAGATCAAGGTCTGGAAATTTTAGGCTTTCCATGTAACCAGTTTGGTGGTCAAGATCCAGGTTCCAATGAACAGATTGGTGAATTTTGCCAGAAAAATTACGGGGTATCTTTCCCGATGTTTTCCAAGGTGGACGTCAAAGGCCCTGAGGCACATGCTATTTTTCGCTATTTGACCAATAATTCCAAAGGTATTTTAGGCAATGGGATTAAATGGAATTTTACCAAGTTCCTGATCGGACGTGATGGCAAGGTATTGAACCGTTTTGCTCCGACCACCAAGCCTGAAGATCTTGAAGATGAAATTGCCAAAGTATTGTAATGATTAGCATCATTTTCTCAGTATGAGATAAAAATAGAACTCATCTGATTTCAATTAAAAACCCACTTTAAACCAGTGGGTTTTTTAGTTTTGATCAAAACTTAGAGGATAGCTTTCAGCCGTCGAATAACCTCTTCACATTGCGCCAGATCGGCTACGAGTGCCAGACGTACATGATGTTCACCCGGATTGCCCTGTTCGGTATCGCGGGATAAATAGCGACCCGGAAGAACTTTAATATGTGCTTCTTCCATCAGGCGTTTAGCAAAGGCTTCATCGTTGTCGACTTTTAACCAGTAGTAGAAGCCGGCATCTGGCTTTTTCAATGGCAATAAATGTCCGAGTTCCTGTTGAAATAAATCAAACTTGGCCCGGTATTGCACCCGGTTTTCTTCCACATGCGCTTCATCATCCCAGGCAGCAATCGACGCCAGTTGATGTTGAACCGGCATCGCCGCGCCGTGGTAAGTACGATATTGCAAATAAGGTTTTAACAGGCTGGCATCACCAGCAACAAAACCTGAACGCATGCCCGGGAGGTTAGAACGTTTAGACAGTGAATGGAACACTACACAGTTTTTATAGTCATCCCGGCCGATTTCTGCACAAACTTCCAGTAAACCTACAGGTGCCTCATCAAACCACAGTTCCGAATAGCATTCGTCTGAAGCAATCACAAAGTTGTATTGATCCGACAGGGCAATCAGTTTTTTAAACTGTTCTTTGGATAATACTGCTCCGGTTGGATTGCCCGGGGTGCAAACAAATAGCAGTGCAGTTTTTTCCCAGACTTCTGCCGGAACAGCATCAAAATCACCAAGGTAATTGTTCTCCTCAGTACAGTTGATGAAATAAGGTTTGGCACCTGCGAGCAGTGTTGCACCTTCATAAATCTGGTAAAACGGATTCGGCATGACCACATAAGGTGCCTCTTCACGATTCACCAAAGCCTGTACAAACGAGAAAATCGCTTCACGCGTACCGGAAACAGGCAGGATATTGCTGTCTGCACTGATGCTATTTAGCTGAAAACGGCGCGTCAGCCATTGGGCGATACTTTCACGTAGCTCCGGCAAGCCTTTGCTATTTGGATACGTCGACAAATGCTTGAAATTATCAATAATGGCTTGTTTCACAAACTCCGGTGCAAGATGCTTTGGTTCGCCAATCGACAGGGGAATTAACGGCATATTAGCAGGCTGGATATCCGCAAAAAGCTGATTTAACTTTTCAAACGGATAAGGATGCAGTAGAGACAAGCTAGAGTTCATGAATGTGTTACCGAGCAAAATGTTAGTGTTGGCCGCTGACCTGATGTGAAGCCTCATCCAGGGCAGCTTTGAGCGCAGCTGCAAATTCCTGAGACTCCGTTGGGGTCATTGGTATACCATTCTTTTTGGTGACAAAGAATATATCTTCGGCACGTTCGCCAAGTGTGGCAATTTTGGCAGAGTGGATATCCAGGCCTTGCATCATAAATAAACCACCGATTTTGGCAAGTAAACCAGGGTGATCGAGGGTGGCAATTTCAACCATATTTTGATTCAAGGCAGGATTGATACTGATATCGACTGTATTTTCAATATCGAAATGACGTAATTGACGTGGGATCCGGCGCTGCATCAAGCCCGGATATTCATCTGAATGACTTAAGGCATCTTTTAGGGCTTCAATGACTGTGGCTTCGCGTTCTGGATCGGTCAATAAGGTACCAAAACGGTCGAGTACTACATAGGTGTCCAGACTGAAGGCTTTGGTGGCAGTAATAATCCGTGCGTCTTGTACATCCAGGTTCATACGATCCAGAATAGCCACCGTGGTGGCAAACAGGTTGGGTTGATCCTGCGTATAAATGAAGATCTGTACCGCATCCTGGGCGTAATTACGATGTGCCCGCATCAGCACCAGCGGGGCAGGATTGTCGCCGTGCTGTAAAATGGCACGGGTATGCCAAGCAATTTCATCTGCTGTTTCTTTGAGGAAATAGTCATCACCAAGTTCCTGCCAGACTTTTTCGACCTCATCCAGTGAGAAGTCCTGAACCAGAAGTTCACTGGCTGCAAATTTGGTATCTTCAATCAGCATTTGATAATCAACCGGACGGCCCAGACCAGAACGGATTACGTCACGTGCCTGAGTATATAGTTGACGCATTAACGAGGCGCGCCAGGTATTCCACAGCTTCGGATTGGTGGCATTAATATCGGCTACCGTCAGGGTGTATAAATAATCCAGATGCTCCATGTCGCCCATTTTTTCGGCGAACTCCTTGACCACATCCGGATCGGAAATATCTTTTTTCTGGGCGGTGACAGACATTACCAGATGATTCTGGATCAGCCAGGCCACTAGGTTGCTTTCGCGTTCGGTAAAGCCGTGACTACGGCAAAACTTGATCGCATCGCTGGCGCCAAGTTCACTGTGATCACCACCGCGACCTTTGGCAATATCATGGAAAATTGCTGCCAGATAGACGATGTCACGACGGGTCAGACGCTGGAATACTGAACTGACCACCGTGAATTCTTTGGCAAATTCAGGTTCTTTAAAGCGGTTTAAATTGCGTAGCAACAATAAAGTATGCGCATCGACCGTATAGATGTGGAACAGATCATATTGCATCAGCCCCATAATCTGACCAAAGGCCGGAATATAATTTCCGAGCACACCGTAACGCTTCATGGAGACCATGGTGTCGTACAGCCGATGCGGTGAGCGGATAATTGCCATGAACAGCGCCTGATGCACCGGATTATCACGAAAATCCTGATTAATGCGTTTTCCAGCCAAGGTCAGCAGGCGTAAGGTACGCGCACGTATGCCTTCGATCTCGGGACGGTTGGCCAACAGATAGAAAATTTCCAGAATTGCGCTTGGATTTTCCGAGAAAATCTTGTGATGCTGGACAGCCAGTTTGCCATCGACCAGTTTGAAATTTTCATTAATTTCTTCAATCTGGCGTTCATATTGCGGCAAACGCGGGGTAATCACCGATTCGTTGAAATAAGCCAGCAACATTTCGTTCAGCGTCGATACCTGCTGTGCAGTGCGATAATAACGCTTCATGAACTGTTCGATAGGATAGTTTGGGTGGTGGCCTTCTTCACGCACATAGCCGAACTTGGCTGCAATATCACGCTGATAATCAAATAATAAGCGGTTTTCATCGCGCTTGGTCAAGCGGTGCAGATGATGGCGGATTTCCCAGAGGAAACTTTCGGCTTCCTCAAGTACACCGAGTTCAAATTCTGAAATAAAACCGAGATGTACCAGATCATAAATCCGGTTGACGCGAAAATGCCGTTTGGCAATCCAGCCAATCTGGTTAATGTCACGGATACCACCTGGCGCATTTTTAATATCCGGTTCCAGATTGCTTTCAGTATTGTTGTGCTGAGCATAACGCTTGTGCTGCTCATCCATCTTGGCATCAAAAAAGGTTTTGTCGGTCCATGTACGTGACACGATGCGACGTGGCCATTTGCATAGATTTTCATTGCCAGTAATCAGGCGTGCTTCGATGAGGGTGGTAGCTACACTCAAATCACTACTGGCCTGATTGACACATTCATTGATGGTACGGACACTGATGCCTGGTTTGAAATTCCCAACATCCCATAGCGATGAAATAAATATAGAAATCAGCTGTTCCTGTTCTGGGCTAATCTCATCTTCTGACAAGATCATGATATCGACATCAGAATAAGGCAGCATTTCACGGCGGCCATAGCCCCCGACAGCAAACAGAGCCAAATCAGTTTGATCCAGTTCGGCATGCTGCCAAAGAAACTGCAGGGCTTCATCGATCAGGTTGGAGCGTGCCAGAATAATATCCCGAATCGACTGCCCATTTTCAAAACTTTCCTGAAGCTGATTTTCGACATCACTGCGCCATTGATTGATGGCTTTAATGTCATGGTTGCTTTTAGCGTAATTCAGCAGTGGATGGGTGTTGATCATGTACAGTCGTCCGTTGGTATTTCAGTTTAGTTCTGGTTGACACTAACCTGGCTTGCTGCCTGTAGTGCCAGTTCACGTGCCTGTTCGATAGTTTCTGCACGTGCAGTGGCGACACCCATGCGGCGACGTTTAAAGCCTTCCGGTTTGCCAAACAGGCGCAAATCAGTGTTGCCGTCTGCTAAAGCAAGATCCAGACCAGAAAAGGAAAGATTGCGTCCATCGACTCCGGCATAAATCACCGCGCTGGCAGCTATACTATGTCGTGCAGTATTCACCGGCAAGCCTAAGATAGCACGTGCATGCAGCTCAAATTCACTTTGGAATTGTGAAGCTAAAGTCACCAGTCCGGTATCGTGCGGACGAGGGGAAACCTCACTAAACCATACCTTGTCACCTTTTACAAAGAGTTCCACACCAAAAATTCCGCAACCACCGAGTGCTGCAGTAACCTTATTGGCAATACGTTTGGATTCTTGCAGCGCTGCCGGAGTCATCGGCTGAGGCTGCCAGCTTTCCACATAGTCGCCCGAGTCCTGACGATGTCCGATTGGATCGCAGTAAGACGTTTCGATTTCGCCAGTTGCCGGATTTTTGGCACGAACAGTTAATAAGGTAATTTCAAAGTCAAAGTCAATCTGTGATTCTACAATGACGGTGCCCTGATTGACCCGACCTCCAGTTTGTGCATATTCCCAAGCCGCATCGACTTCATCAAAGCAGGTGACACGAGACTGGCCTTTACCTGAAGATGACATGACTGGTTTAACAAAGTTTGGATAGCCGACATCGTCGCAGGCTGCACGGAAAGACTCTAAACTGTCGGCAAAACGGTAATCTGAAGTGGGCAGACCAAGTTCTTCTGCAGCCAGACGACGAATACCTTCACGGTTCATGGTCAGATTAACGGCTTTGGCAGAAGGAATGACCGTAGCAATGTTCTGGGCTTCAATCTCAAGCAGAACTTCGGTTGCAATGGCTTCAATTTCAGGCACGATTAAATGTGGCTGGATTTGATTGATGAGTTGTTTAAGTTCTACAGCATCTGCCATATTCAAGGTATAGGAATAATGCGCAACCTGCATGGCAGGGGCATGATCATAACGGTCAGCAGCATGAACTTCGACTCCAAGACGTTGCAGGGAAATCACCACTTCCTTGCCCAGTTCACCAGAACCCAATAATAGAACTTTGTAGGCAGAAGATTGAAGTGGAGTACCAATAGTCACGCTCATGTGTGTCATCCATGCTTGATTTTATGGACTTTTAGCATAGCAGAACTGAGCCGGCAGTTAAGCCAAGATTCATATAAAATTGTGATATTACCTAACAATTTTATTTATAAAGTTTTCTAATATTATCCGGGCTTGAAATTGAGGTATTGGTGAGTGACTCAACTGGTTTTGCTAAAGGATAAATCCGGCTTGGTGGATTTAACTTTTCCATGTCCAGAAGATGCGCTGGACTTAGAGCGAATAGATGTAGTAGTTTTCGAGTTTGTGCTCGTCTATAAGAATAAAATGCCAACATCGGTAATCCGACCAAAATCGATGCTAACAATAAACCCCAGAAGCTAAAGAGAGTTGCATCCCGCACGGCACGTTCAAAACTTGTGCTAACCAGAAAGAAAAAGCCCGTCAGCAAAATCAGGGAAAGAGCTATAATTTTGATTAAATTAGGAATGATCCGATGCATCCAGCTCCAGCGACTAAAAATGATGGTGCTGGGATGTAAATGTAAAACTTGCTGAGTGTGATTCAACATGGCTATGATTTTATTCTGGCCATTTTTCTGTATATAAACCATACGGACTTGATCCGCTGGCTGCACATGTACTTCCACAAAATGTCCGGTAAAGTTTTGAGCATTGATAAAACATTTAAAATACTGTCCCAGTACTTCATGTCGATGGAATAAGGTTAACATTTCATCGCGCCGATGATGAATAAAGATTTTTCCTTCAATCATCTGTTTGACTTCAAACATGCGCATCCTTCCTTGTTTTTATTGTTATATAAAAAAAGACCTATACTATGAGTTTAGCATAAGCCTTTGTCTTGATTGATTAATCATTTAAACCTTAAAAAGGCATAGGTACATAGGTATACACCAGACCATAGGTCAGCGCTGCAGTCAGGGTCGCCATCACGATCTGTTTAAACTTGAAGTACAAAGCAATAAGCACAATAAAGCCGACCAGCATCGCAAAACTTTTATTCGGTGTTTCTAATAAAGGCGGCAGGGTGGCAACCACCAACATGGAGCTGATCGCAGCAATACCGATTGAGCCCAAAGCAATTTTTAGCCACAATGCTCCACGTTTTTGCGAACCTTGCTGAAATTTCTGAATCACAAAAAAAGGTCCGAAACGGGAAGCGAAATTGGCAATGCCGACTATAATTCCCACCAGAATAATCTCTAGATTCATGCTTGATCTCCTGCGTGTTCAGGGTCTGGCTGTTTCAGAATATAGTGCTTGAACAGGCCGGCAAAAATACCCGAACTAATCCCGATAAAAATCGCGGCAGACAAGTCGATAAAGTAACAGGCAATCGCAGACACCAGAATTGTGACGGCTACTACAAAAGTATGTTTCTTTTCAAAGGCTGCCAACAAGAAACTCAGGAATAGTGCAGGTAACAGGAAGTCTAGTGCAGCCTGCAAGAACTGTGGCAAGTTGCTGACCTGATCGGCAAACAATCCACCGAGGAAAGATCCGAGAGCCCAGGACATCCAGCTAAACAGGCTTAAACCCAGCATCCATGATTCCGACCACTCTTGACGCCGTTGCGAGAGCTTGATCATGCCAGAGGCAAAGACTTCATCGGTCAGACCCCAAGACCAGATTGCTGTTTTCTTTAAATTGAGCCGGTCTTGAATCAGGTTTTGCAGCGCCGGACCATAGAGCAGATGGCGAATATCTAAAGCTATTACCGTTAATGCCGTCATCCAGATAGATGTTCCACTGCCTAAAAGAGCGACCACCAAAAACTGGCTGGCACCTGCATACATTGAGCAGGACAGGAACAAGGCTTCCCAGGCGGTAAAGCCAAACTGGGTGGCTGAAACACCAAACGCAAACGACACCGGTAAATAAGTGAAGATAATTGCTTGGCTATCTTTTGCACCTTGCCAGAAGCCAGCAGGTTGGGTAGCGAGTTGATTCGGTTCAGACACGACACACCTTGAAGAAGAGTGGAACGATGGGTCAAATGGAGATTGTGTATTCTACGTGAATTTAATAGCATAGGCCGAAATGTTTAAATTGGCGAGCCTGATATGTGGATGTTCAAGACACGCGCAATGCTGACTGCTGCTTTAATAGGCACGGCAATGTTATTACAAGCGTGTGGGAATGACAGTCAATCGACTGATAAGCCAGAAATTAAACCGGCACCTAAACTGAGCAATGATGCGACGACTTATGCCAAGGCTGCCTGGCAGCTGATCAATGAAGTGGACCCACTGGTTTATGATAAAGAAGTGGATCAACTGGAAAGTCAGGTACGTCAACCGGTACGTAAACTGAGTACAGAGTGGCGTATTAATGTCAAAATGACAGATTCGGTGACTGAAGGGAAATATGCCCTGTGCCGTAAGGCCTTGACCAGTCTCGATATCTGGGCGCGCACTATCATCGAAAATGGTAATGGCCTGTCACAAAAACAGGCAGATTATGAACGGGATAAATTGCAATGCCAGAATGCGATTGCCAATCCTGCACTGGGAAATACTGATCCTAAACAGAAGGGTACAGCGATTGCCAATATGCAATAAATCCCTATTTGTTCAAATTTGCCCAAAAAAGCCAGTCATTCAGCCTGGCTTTTTAGCAAAATAAACTCTAAAAATAGGGCATCCATACCTGTTCCAATAAAAGCCGAATACATCACAGATCAGGAATGTGCTGCCAATCATGCGTTGTATTAACGTACGTGTAGACATGGCCGATCTCCTCAAAGATTTAAAGTATGTTCAACGCTTCGAAATAACGATAATTTACTGCTTCTCATTTTGTGCCTGCTGTACCTGCATGGATATTATTGATAGAAGTTTGATGAAGCTTACTTATAATAAATTGCCATGGTCTTGCTATCGATATGAAGTTCTAGCGCATTTTATAGGCATCATAAGGCAATGCAGGCGGGGGATAGCTCATCGTCAGGATTATTTGAGTAAGATAAAGCTGGGTTAATTTTCATAAGATTTAAGATAGGCTTTAATTAAATCTTCATATATGCGAATCATTATTATTGTTAATGCGTGTTGATATTGTGCGCTGACAGCAAGGTTGTTATATGTATGTAACCTCTTTTAAAAGCAATAAAAAAGCCCCAAGAAGGGGCTTTTTTAAACGGTAAATACTTAAACGTTAAAACGGAAGTGTAAAACGTCACCATCCTGAACGATGTAAGTTTTACCTTCTAGACGCCATTTACCGGCTTCTTTCGCTCCAGCTTCGCCGTTGTACTGCACGAAATCATCATAAGCGATACATTCTGCACGGATAAAGCCTTTTTCAAAGTCGGTATGAATCACACCAGCTGCCTGTGGTGCAGTTGCGCCAACTTTCACGGTCCAGGCACGAACTTCTTGCACGCCCGCGGTGAAATAAGTTTGTAGGCCAAGCAGTGAATAACCTGCACGAATGACCACGTTTAAACCCGGCTCTTCCATACCCATTGCTTCAAGGAATTCAGCACGGTCTTCATCTTCAAGCAATGAAATTTCAGCTTCAATCTGGTTGCAAAGTGGCACTACAATCGCATTTTCTTCAGCAGCTAATTTTCGCACTGCATCTAAATGCGGGTTGTTTTCAAAACCGTCTTCAGCAACGTTGGCAATATACATGGTTGGTTTAAGCGTCATTAAGCCAAAACCACGAACCAGTTTACGTTCGTCATCATCTAGGTCCGCTGCGCGAGCCGGTTTACCTTCATTTAGTAAAGGCAGGATCTTTTCCAGCACTGCTTTAGTGGCAATCGCTTCTTTGTCGCCACCTTTGGCAGATTTGGTTAAACGGGTAACAGCTTTCTCAACAGTGTCCAGATCTGCAAGCGCAAGTTCGGTATTGATCGTTGCGATGTCATCTAGTGGATCAATACGACCATTCACATGAATGACGTTTTCATCTTCAAAACAGCGCACAACATGAGCAATCGCATCAGTTTCGCGAATATTTGCCAGGAACTGGTTGCCTAAGCCTTCGCCTTTAGATGCGCCCGCTACCAGACCAGCAATATCTACAAATTCCATAGTAGTTGGAATAATACGTTGCGGTTTAACAATTTCTGCCAATTTGTCTAAACGTGGATCAGGAACAGGCACAATCCCGGTGTTTGGTTCGATCGTACAGAAAGGGAAGTTTTCTGCAGCAATAGCAGCTTTGGTTAAGGCATTGAAAAGTGTAGATTTACCAACGTTCGGCAAGCCGACAATACCGCAATTAAAACCCATGAAATAACTCACAAAAGCGTTATATAAAAATTGCCCCCGATTTTACATGAAAGCACGGCTAAAGTCAGGTCATGCGCTTGCGGTTTATTACAATCAAATACTTCTGGCTGCCTGATAGGGGCTGTCAGGCTTAACAGAATTTGTCATGATTCCGTTAAATATGGAGATATAATCACCCAGTATTTTACTTTTGAATAAAAATCACATTGTTTTTCTAAAATTGAGTGACTAAAGTATCCGAATAAAACAGTGGCTTACACATGCCCTGATCCAATAATCATAAACATGGAGTATACATGCGAACTTTATACCAGTTTCCGTTATCTCACTTTTGCGAAAAAGCACGTTGGATGCTGGACCATAAAGAGCTGAATTATGTTGCTCACAATCTGATTCCCGGAGTACATCGCGCTTTTGCCCGCTTGAAAACCGGTCAGAATCGTCTGCCTATTTTGCGCGATCAGGACCGCTGGATCGCAGATTCCACCCAGATTGCTTTATATCTGGATGATACTTATCCAGAGCACCGCTTATTGTATGCAGAAGGACATTTTCGAAATAAAGCTTTAGAAATTAATGAAATTACGCTGGAATTAGGTCGCCATGTCCGCCGCTGGATGCTCTCTCAAGCACTGACTTCTGATCATGAGTCTCTGGATATCTTAATTGGGGAGCAGGGCTACCTGCGCCAGTTTGAAAAATTTTCCAAACCTTTATTGAAAGCAATGGTTGCCAAGGGGTATGCCTTGAATGAAGAAACCGTAGCAGAATCCAAACAGCATATTGAGGTGGCTGTACAGCAACTGAACCAAATGCTGGTCAGTCAAGGTGGGCACTATTTTGTCGGAAATCGTTTAGGTCTGGCAGATATTGCGGTTTGTTCCATGTTGGCACCGCTTTTGGCGATTCCAGGTACACCGTGGGAAAAGGAGAATTTTGAAAGCTTGTCTGAAGAATATCGTGACTATCAGCAGTACTTGAATCAGCTGCCACTAGGTGAATATATTTGCCGTACTTACCGAGCTGAACGTAATGCACGGGTAGACTGGCGTGGTGTATAGGTTTAATGCTACCAGAATTAAAGCCAGATAAGATTTACCCAGTCAAAGTCATTTAAAATAGTGAAAATCCCTTCGATCATGCTCGCATATCCAGATTGCCACAGATAGCAAAAACACGCATGATTTTTCACCTGCCCATCCGCCAACTCAATCGATAATAGCCACATTGACAATAACCACCGAAATTATAATTATCGATTGTATTGATAATCTTAAATCGCTGAAAAATTTAGATGATTATCTATTTTAAGCCTCTTTGTGTGAATCTATTTTCATATGCTTGAAAGATGCCAGTTGAGTCAGGCGAATGATAGTAGGATCTGCGAAGCTATTATAATAGCGTCTACAATTTGAAAAATATTTTCAGAATATTAAATTTTTGTGAAAAATAAATAATTGTTGTATAACAGAGAAAGTGCAAAAATTTCTGCATTTACTGTTTATTGATATATAGAGTACAAAAATGGAACTGGATCGTTTCGATAAACATATTCTGGAAATATTGACGCATGAAGATGTCAATTTGAATGAGCTGTCCGAGCGGGTAAATTTATCTGTCAGTTCGGTGCATCGCAGGATCAAACACTTAATAGATCATAATATTATTAGTGGCTTAAAGCGTGAAATCAATTACCAGAAATTGGGTTTCAGCCTGCATGTACTGTTACAGGTATCTTTAAGCAAACATGATAGCGACACTTTTGCCAAATTTCTGGAAGAGCTGGAAAGTATTCCTGAAGTGATTAATGCCTTTTTGGTCACTGGTCAGTCGGCAGATTTTATTGTCGAAGTGGTGGCACGTGATATGGAAAATTATAGTGAAATCCTGCTCAAACGGATTGGGAAAATTGAACATGTGGTTGCGCTGCATTCGAGCTTTGTCATTAAAGAATATAATGTTTTTAACTGTAGCGGATTACTCAATAAGGTTTAATCCCAGATGAGCATGGCAGATAGCAATAAAAAACGCACCCAGGGGTGCGTTTTTTGAATCAGTGATAGTTAAGCATCCAGTTCTGCTAAAACGGCATCTGAGAATTCAACGTTGGTATATACGTTCTGGACATCATCCAAGTCTTCAAGCATATCAATCATTTTCATGATTTTTTTCGCTTGATCGATGTCTGTGATTTCTGCTTTGGTTGAAGGGCTCATCACCACTTCAGCGTTATCGGATTTTAAACCTGCAGCAGTTAGAGCATCTTGAACATCACCGAAAGCTTCAGGTGTGGTAATGACCAGAATTTCATCTTCAGTGACTTCAATATCTTCAGCACCTGCTTCTAATGCCACTTCCATGATTTGATCTTCCAAAGACACATCTTCAAAAGTGATCTCGCCACGTTTAGTGAACAGGAAGGCAACCGAGCCGTTGGTGCCTAGGTTACCGTCAGTTTTAGAGAAGCAATGACGTACGTCAGGTACGGTACGGTTCAAGTTGTCAGTCATGGTTTCAACAATAACCGCAACACCACCTACACCATAACCTTCGTAGGTCACTTCTTTCAGGTCGTCGTTATCTTCGCCACCAGCACCACGTTGAATGGCACGGTTGATCACGTCACGTGTCATATTCACTGATAATGCTTTTTCAACCACAGCACGTAGACGAGGGTTGCTTGCAGTATCTGGACCACCAAGCTTTGCAGCAGTGGTTAATTCACGAATGTATTTGGTAAAAACTTTACCACGACTCGCATCTTGTTTTGCTTTGCGATGCTTAATATTGGCCCACTTGGAATGACCCGCCATGCGAACTATGCTCCTTGTAGATTGGCTGTATGCCTATCAGAATGCCGAAATTCTACCATAAGCGTTTTTTTAAAAAAAAGTGCCTGGATTTGAGATTTCAGGATAAAAACAAAAAAAGTGCAATATCGAGAAAAATATTCTAAAGAGGATAAGGGGATTTATAATTCTATTTATGCATTTATATAGACAGATGACCAAGGCATAACAGCAAAATTGCTGTTTATGCCCGTACTTTTCTTTTAAAAAGCTTATTCAGGAATAACGATATCCAGACCAACTTTGTCTTTATAAAGTTGCTTGATCAAAGCCAGGTCATGCGCAAGGTCTGTTGGATAGATCTTGCCCAGAATGCCACCTTGCTTAGTTTTGGAGTTGGCATATAACAGCACGATCGGTACATTGGCAGCCTTGGCAATATGCCAGAAACCGGTGCGAATCGGTTTGCGCGCTTCACCCTGTTTGGCCCGTGTTGCTTCTGGTGCAATCACCAGATTAAACTTTTCATTGTTCTGAAAATGTTCCACCATCTGGGTCACGATATCTTTATTGGCCTTGCGGTCAACTGGAATACCCCCTACAGCTTTTAATAGCGGTTTGAATGGACCTTTAAATAATTCTTTTTTAATTAGGGTGTGAATTTTGAGGTCATAAATCTGGAACAGTGCAATTGACAATACCGCATCCATCATTGAAGTGTGTTCAAATCCAATAATGACCTGTTTGTCTTCAAGCACATCTGGTTCGACATGATATTGCCAACCTGCAAGTTTAAATGCAGATTCGCCAAGGAATTTATTTAGCATAAGTACAGAGAAGTAAAAACCGTATGAAGAGAACTGCATAATTTCATCCTGTTCGATGATACAGTCAATAGGCTTTCCAATAAAATCGGTGAATAATGTAAAAATCTATGATTTATTCATCTTTTTTTTAAATTAAAAATTAAGAGTTAAAATATATAAGAAAAATTACACTAATATTTTATGAGTATTACTGAATATAAAAAAAGTCTTAAAATGGTGAAAAAATGACTATTCAGAACACATTTTAATTATTAGACTTTTGTCGAAGAAGAGACTTTACACAGGTCTTTTCTATTTTCGTATTCTTTCTACGCTGAGATTGAAAAGTATGACTTACATTGCAGCCTTTATAGTTTCTATACTGATTTTGGCACTCATAATTGTATGGTCTTTAATCGAAATCAAACAGGATTTGCGTAAAGACGAAGAAATGAAGTCTGAATTCTAGTGGTTTACTCTGTTTCGGCTAAATGCTTTTTTCTCTAAATTTCTGTTCATCTAATAAAGAATTTTGATACCTTATAGATATACTAAGACGTTAAATCTATCAATGTCAGGATGAGATTGATAAGATAAGGTTGAAATTCAGAGGTTCATCTGTTTTGAATTGCCTGTTATTTTCTCAAGCCTGAGAAGGCTCTTATACTGAAGTCTTAAATAACCGATATTCTGGTTTAGACAACTCACTCATAATTGCTGCCTAAATGTTCAAGTGGTCATAAAATTACTTGTCTTTCCAAAAAATCTTAGCTAGTATTCATGACGCCTGAACTTATTGATAAATAAAGTTTTCAGCATTTAGGGCCTATAGCTCAGTTGGTTAGAGCAGCGGACTCATAATCCGTTGGTCGACAGTTCAAGTCTGTCTGGGCCCACCAGTTTTTTGTAATCATATGCACAGTTTTGTAATGATTTGATATATAAACCCATGAATTATAATGATTCATGGGTTTTTTATTTCTGCTTTTTGCACAACTATGTTTGGCTATGCACAGCTTTATTTGGCCCTCTTGTGTATCCAATCTTGTATCCGATACTCTTTCTGCATTACTCGGATACAAGAGATTTTGCTATGAAAAGAGCGGCTTTAGATAACATCAAACAAATCAAAGATACCCATCTTCTTAATCTTGAACCTGAGGATAAGGAATATCGTATTTCATGTGATGCTGGGCTTTATTTTCGTGTATCACCAAAAGGGAAAAAAACTTGGCAAGTCCGCTTTAAGGATGAGGCGGGGAAGTGGAAATGGCACAGTATTGGAAGTTATCCGCAGTTATCGCTTGTAGCAGCTAAACTTGAAGCTTCAACTATTTTTCTTAAGTTACAGCAAAATGAAAAAGTATTAACAAAAAAAGAAATTGAATTGCAAAAGATTGAGGAACAACAACTTAATTTAAAAAGTTTGATGTATGACTGGCTTGATACTAAGAAAACAACTTGGGCTGCAATAACAATAAAGAAAGAAACTCAATCAATTGAAAAACGTATCTTATCTGTTTTTGGTGAATTGGATTTCACCAAAATTTCACCTCAACAATGGCTGACATTTTTTCAGGATATGCTTAGAAGTGAAAGTATTTACAATCGTGTAGAGAAACTAGTTTCACATTGTCGCAATGCCTATGATCTTGCAAAGTTTCATGGACAAATAGAGTCGAACCCTTTGGATGGAATTTTGAAGTATCTTGATAAAGGTAGTAAAGGGAATATGAAGCATGTCAGTCTTCAGGAACTGCCCGAGTTGGTGCAGTCTATTCGAAGCTATAGAAATTCGCATACAGCAATTGCTTTAGAGTTACTTGTTATTCTTTTTCCTCGCCCACAAGAATTGCGCTATGCAAAATGGCAAGATTTTGACTTTGAGAAAAAAATCTGGATAAAGCCTGCCGAAACAATGAAATGTGGTATTACCCATGTTGTACCTTTACCAAAACAGGCAATAGAACTGTTATTTAAATTAAAAGAAATTAGGACAGTATCGGATTTTTTATTTCCTAGTAGAGATAGCCTTTTACAGCCAATGAGTGAAGCAACTTTAAATAATGCTTTAAAAAATCTTGGTTATCGAGGCCGTCAAAGCCCACATGGTTTTAGGCATATTGCCAGCACTGCTTTAAACAACCAATTTAGTGATAAAGAACAAGTAATAGAAGCTTGTTTGGCACATAAAAAACATGGTGTAAAAGCTGTTTATGACAAAGCAACACATTTAGAAGAACGAATTGAAATTATGCAGTGGTGGGCTGATTATTTAGAACAGTTATATTTGGATAAAAAAGTCACAATGAAAGTTGCTTAATTCACTATCGAATGTATGATTAGTGCAATTAATAACAATGTCTTAGATACAATGAAGTTAGACCTTTAGAGTTAAAGGATGTTGGGTAGATTTCGTATCTGCAATTAGAAAATATTAACCCATCAATGAATATTATTTGTGGGGGGAAAAATATGGTTGGGAAAACAAATAGGGTAATAGAAATGCTTAACGACTCAATTTTATTAGATCAAGAATTATATAGCTTAGAAAGGCATTTTGAGAAGGTTTGTAACCGCCACCCTCATTTAAAATTATTAGAATCACAATGGCGGTTTGATCAAGAGCTCATTAGTAAAGCCCTTCAAAATGTAAGTACTATTTTTCCACATTACAGTCGTCATGATGTTTCTCATTCTCGTCAGATAATAGTAAATATTGAAAGATTACTTGGAGATAAAATAAAGTTTTTAAGTGCTACTGACACATGGCTTATTTTAGAGGCAGCATATAACCATGATATAGGAATGGTTATTACTCAAAAACAAATTGAAGACATGAATACTCCTGAATTTGAAGAGTTTGTTCATTCATTAAAAGATAGCTCAGATGATAATTTAAAAAAATTTGCAAAAAAATGGATTAAAAAAAAGGCTGTCTTACCTCAAAAAGCAGAAGCCCATGATTTTATTCACCAATATATTCAGTTATTAGCCGAATGGTATAGACAAAAACATCCTCTAAACTCAGCAAAAATAGTAAGAAATCCAGTTGAAGAAATAGGATTGAATTCATCACGTAATGAGTTATTACCAAAGCGTTTATTTGATGTACTGGCAGATATCTGTAAATCACATGGTGATAATTTTGATGCTTTAATAAATTCACTACCGAAAGCAGAAGCAGGCATGGCATCCGAAGACTGCCATCCTCTTTATGTTGCTTGTTTACTTAGAATGGGTGATTTATTAGACATAGATGACAATCGGTTTTGTCCAATCATGATGTCAATGTGTGGTCATAATTTGCCTAATTTAAGTAAAGCTCATTATGATAAGCATCATTCTATTAAACATTTTCGACTTGATGCGGAACGAATTGAAATTAAATGTTTATGTCCTACCCCTGAATCATACGAGGCTGCTTATGATTGGTTTAACTGGCTACAGCAAGAATACCATCAACAGACTCAACATTGGGACCAAATAGTTCCGTGCAAAGAATTAGGTCGTTTGCCAACCTTAATGACACCTATCGTTGATATAGATGAACCCTATTTAATTCTAAGTCAAGGAAGAAAACCAAGTTTTAAAGTTAATGAAGAAGCTATTTTAAAATTAGTAAGAGGAACTGGCTTATATTCTTCGAAATTTGACAGTATTCGTGAAATTTTACAAAATGCCGTTGATTCCACATTGCATAGAATATGGCTTGAAAACCAAGATGAGATTAAGGACTTAATCCCAACATCAGCTCGATTAAAAGAAATCTACGATAATTATAAAATGACTATAACATTTGAACCTAAAGAGAAAAAATCAAATAAATGGGTGTTAAAAATTAAGGATCAAGGGACAGGCATAAGTTCAAATGATTTAAAGTATATGTTAGAAATAGGTAGTTCTTTCAAAAACAAGGAAAAGCAAAAAAGAATTAGAGAAATGCCTAAGTGGTTTAAACCTTCAGGAGCATTTGGCATTGGTTTACAAAGTGCTTATTTGCTTGCAGATAGTTTCACTATGATTACCCATTCATTTTTGGATAATCAAAAACTAAAAATTAGCTTTAACAATAAAAATAAAAGTGTAATTGTTGAAAAAATAAATAAAAATATAGATTTTGGTACTGAATTTATAATTGATATCGATATCAAAAAATTACCCCAAAATATTTCTTATTCATTTGATGAAAAATCTTTAATTGACGATAAATTAAAAGAATTTGACTTCATTGATCCAAACTCAAACTTATCTTTTGTAGAAACAATTAAGATACACAATAGTATTAATAACTTTTTATTAAACTCTCCTATTTCATCCAATCTAAAATTACCTTCCAAAGAAGGAAAAGCTTATTTTGATAAGGAAACAAATCTTTTATTTCATCTTATAGATTTTGGCGATTTTTCTCCTCGAAATCATTATAAAACCTATTTCAGAGGACAGTCCTTTACAGATTTTTACACAAATTATGAATGTGTTAGCTTTATCGTTGATTTTTATCATACAAATTCCGATAAGTTCTTAACATATAACCGTGAAAAAATATTACCCACTGCGAAGAAAGAAGCCAGCAAGGTTTTACGTAAAGCTATATGTAATTATATTGAAATTTTTTTTGATAACTTGGATGAGGAAAAAAAACCTTATGCTGCATTAAGTTATATTGTTAGTCTGACAGAGAAAAAATATGATGAAATTGATCGTAAGTTTTTAAATTATTTGGATAAATTTCCAATTTTACTTGATAAATCTACTATTCTTCTTAAGGATTTAATAAGCAATATTAAAAGTGGAGAAATTAAAAGCCTTTCTATAAATAATAGTTTTAGAAATGATACTACCGAAGAAGAAAAAATACAAAACCGTATTTTAAATACCTCGCGCAATGGTTTATTTCATATTATTAAATTTTTAATAACAAAAGATGGACTTTATTATGTTCAAAATTATAAAACACATGATTTAGAAATTATTAATTTTTCTAAAGATGATATTCAGCCAATAGCTAAGCATTTATTTAAAAATCACCTTATACAAAAAAGTAAAGGAGGATTACACTCTATTGGTTGTAGACTTATTATTCCCGCTTGGGGGGATTTTAGAGGTCTTTCAATTAAAGAAAAATTTAGTTGGGTAGATATATATGATTACTCTTCTTTCCAATCTGACTTTTTAGTTCTACCTCTAAACTTTAAATATGATATTACAGATAAAGAATTTTATGAAGAATCTGATGATTTTATTAATTGGGTATTCAATCATAGAAAGAATAATGAAATTAAGATTGAAGATATTAAAAGATTGAATCAAGATTTAATTAATCATATTCATAATATACTTCAGTAAGATACTAACTTAGATTAAGAAAATAAATAAAACTCTTAATTGATTATATAGTTTTTATAAGTATCTAAAGTAAGGCTCGTCCCTAAGGGATCGAGCCTAATGCATTTGTTAACGCTCTTTGTTGAGCAGATGATTACGCCTGTACTGGCGGTTCAATTTTTTCATGCCGACTGAGGCCATATTCCATTTCATATTTCTACTGCTAGGCAATAGCTTTATGCTTGTCTAATCTGGAAGAACAAGCCACGATTTTTTCATGCTGGTGTAGCATTATCCCGATTTATGTCTCAGGCAAACCCGTATAAGTTTATTTTCATCAGTGACCAAACTTCAGAATACTTACACTATACCAATCTCGGCCTAGTCAGAGAGACCAATCTCCGACTGAGAAACACGACCAGTGCTCCATTAACCTTTCTTTTCTACATATTGTCCAACATGCTCACGCATGTGCCGACTCAAGTTTTCGCAATGAGCATCCCGACTGAAAAAAAATCGAAATGTTTTAGGATTCGCTTTAAGCTAGCTATCTCATTTAATACGAATCTTACTATGAAGATTTGTATCACAATTTCCGCAAGTAAATACTTGCTTTATATGCGCTACTCACCATCGCTCCCACACTGAAAAAAATACAATAGACTTTTAACCAATTTAAGCCTTTTTATTCAGTGCTTCCCAAGTTATTTCAAAGTGTCTTAATGTGCAGACCGTTTATCCTCTCGCCTGTATACATACTTCCTGTTTCCCCCGACCGTAGTTCCTTAAAAAATATCGGGATATGATGTATACATAACTTTATAAAGGGTAAAACTCTTACACTCCAATCAGCATCTATCGATTAATGCCGTTACACGTTTAAGCTATCCAGCGACCCATTCAGCTTGCGCAAAATGGTGCCAGCTTTTCCAGCGTTAGCCTCAAAGCCCTAGTACCTTACGGCACTCTCAGCAGCCATCGTGATTGGAAATGAGCATACTTTTCCAAGTAAAAAAACTTGTTCGATCAAGCATACACATTCAGCTATTAACGGAGACTATCGCACATCCTATGCTGCTCCTGACTGTATCACTTTGAACAGGGTTTCAATGTTCCACTATTTTCATAATTTCACACCTAACTTGGCTATTACTAACCAAATGACCATTTCACGATAAATCGCTTATAGGCTCCCGTTTCCTTGTCGCCCAACCACTTTTTATTTGCTTGGAACTCTTAAAAAGTGAATGAACGGATAGAAAAAGGATATTGCAATCCTTTAGCCCCCGTTGCAACGTACCGAGCGAGGTTTCCCCAGCAGTCCGCTACATCGGCAATATGAAGATGGTTAGTCTTATATTCAGGGCAATATGTATCAAAGTTTTTGAATGGTGGTCAGCCATTCAAACCACTTCAAAAAAAGAAAGTTGGAATGGATGGTCAATCCACAATTCGATTGATATGCAGCCATATTATCAAAGTTAATTTAATATATCAATAATATTGATATATTATTTAAACAAGTATAAGATTTGCTGATCAAGGTTCGTAATGCGCATTAGGAACTACTTTATTGTCACCTTACAACGTGAGGTGACAGTGCTAGCGCAATTTGATTAATGCTGATTGCTGACGCGCTCAGCAAAATGGGAAATGTAGAGAAAATTATTGTTGATGAACAATTCAAAAATGGATGAAGAAATTTGGACTTAAGTGGATTGTTGATTGACATGAAAAGTGCATAGTTGGATGACATAAAATGATTGATTACAGCCCCCACACAAAATACACCGCACAAAAAATTCAAGATAAGGTCACAAGAGGATCATATTTTTACTGCAAATTTATAGTGCAAACTGAGTTAGGTAAAATTGATATTGAAAAGATTATTCATAAATTAACCGAACGATATTCATTAAATTTAACCAGTCGGCAAAGAACATATCGACTAAAACAAGGATTACCTGTTGCTGATCTCATTGTTCAAGACATTCTTTATAAAGATGCATGGTTATTTGTCTTGTTGATCAAAACCCCTAGTAGCCATCGTCACAGCAAAGAAACCATAGGCAAAGTGACTTCAACAACCAGTTCAGCATATACATCAAAAGATAAAATTGCTGAACTTGAACCTGTCATCTGGGACAAAATTACAGTCGGGCAAGAATTAACTTTTATCCGTCAATACTATAAAGACAATGAACAATTTAATTTCATATTGAATAAACCTTATCTATGCTTAGATTTTGGGAAATGTGAGGCTGAATTAGTACGGTTAAGCCATAAAAAGTATGCTGAACATCAGACTAAGTTTTACCGTAAAAGTAACAAGAATTTCTCATGGACGTGGCGATTTAAGAAAACTGAAATAGAAAAACTAAAAAGAGAATTAACCCAAATTCTCAATCGAGTGATTTCACAGAAAGATCAGACCAAAGCGCTCAATGATCTTCTTGCATGGCAGAATTATTTTAAAATTTATGCTGTATTCAGAGGTAATCGACAACAGGCGGGACGTTTATATACCTTCGGGAAACTATTCTTTTTCAGTCGGAAAAGACAACGATGGGATCAAGCACAAATGCCTGTGATGGACTTAACAATCATCGCGCGTTATGAAACCTATGCGGATTCTTATACTGAGTATTGTATGCGTAGATATTTTTATGAATCCTTTGAAACAGAGCTTCCACGTGAAATTTCAAAAACTGAAGATTGGACATTAATTAATGCGTATATTGATGCTGAATATGGCCAACTTTAACAAACTGTCTTATTATTTATTTTATTTATAATTAATGTCTCAATTATCTATAGTTTTGATATAGGTCTTAGTTTAAATTATGATACTTGAGTCTATTAATCTTTTAAAATCCAAATAAAACCTTATATATCAATATTATTGATATGTATTTAGTGCGACAAATTTTGTCTTTCTATATCCAATTTTGCTGAAAAAACTTTAATTTTCGGTACACTAGTCATGTTTTATTCATTTCATCGGACATGCATAACAATGACCCAAGTACAACTGCAACAATTACAAAAACAACTTTGGAATATTGCCAATACTTTGCGTGGCACCATGGGCGCCGATGAATTCCGTGATTACATTCTGGGTTTTATTTTCTTTAAATATTTATCGGAAAAGTCGGTGAACTTTGCCAACGAATTGCTCGATGGCGAAGACCTCAGCTTTTTAGAATTAGATGAAAATAATCCTGAGCATGTGCCATACATCGAAGAAATTAAAAAAAATGCCATTGCCGAAGTGGGTTATGCGCTCACACCAAAACAGCTATTCCATACCTTAGCCGAGCGTGGTCGTCAGGGCGAATTTATTCTAGATGATTTAACTGCAACCTTAAAATCGATTGAACAAAGCACTTTAGGTACCGACTCTGCCGATGACTTTGCCAACCTGTTTGAAGATTTAGATCTAAACTCGACCAAGCTTGGCAATAATGCCAGTGACCGTAATGCACTGGTGGCGAAAGTCCTGAGTCATTTAGATGATATTGATTTTGATATTTCCAATACCGAAGCTGATGTACTGGGGGATGCTTACGAATACCTGATTGGTGAGTTTGCCTCAGGCGCGGGCAAAAAAGCGGGGGAATTCTATACCCCTCAAACGGTATCGACTTTACTGGCGAAGATTGTCACCCAAGGCAAAGAGCGTTTACGTTCAGTCTATGACCCGACTTGTGGTTCAGGTTCGTTGTTACTACGGGTAAAACGTGAAGTGAAAGATGTCGACATGATTTACGGTCAGGAGATGAACCGTACCACTTACAACTTGGCACGCATGAACATGATTCTGCATGATGTGCATTTTGCCAAGTTCGACATCAAGCAGGAAAATACTTTAACCCGTCCGCAGCATTTAGATAAAAAGTTTGATGCGGTGGTGGCCAATCCGCCATTTTCTGCAAAATGGTCTGCCGATCCGTTATTTTTACAAGATGAACGCTTTGCCGCGTATGGCAAACTGGCGCCAAGTTCTAAAGCCGATATGGCGTTTGTACAGCACATGCTGTATCAACTGGATGACAATGGCACCATGGCGGTGGTGTTACCGCATGGCGTATTGTTCCGTGGTTCGAGTGAGGGCGTGATTCGTCAGTATTTGATTGAGCAGATGAACGTGGTGGATGCCATTATTGGTTTACCTGCCAATATTTTCTATGGCACCTCAATTCCGACCTGTATTTTGGTGTTGAAGAAAAACCGTGAGCATAGCGGCAATATTTTGTTTATTGATGCCAGCAATGAGTTTGAAAAGCAGAAGAATCAAAACAAGTTATTGCCTGAGCATTTGGATAAGATTGTTGCGGCATTTGAAAAGCGTGAAAATATTGAAAAGTATGCGCATGTGGCGACTTTGCAGCAAATCAAAGATAACGATTACAACCTGAATATTCCGCGTTATGTGGATACTTTTGAAGCGGAGGCCGAGATTGATTTAGATGCGATTGCAAAACAGCTTCAAGCTTTGGAAGTTGAGAGCCAAAAGACCGATGCTATCATTGCAGATTTTTGCAAAGAGCTAGGTATTGTTTCACCGTTTGCGGAGGTGAAGTAATGGTTGCGCCTAAGTTAAGATTTACAGGATTTGATTTAAGTTGGTCTGAAGTTATTTTGGATGACTTAGCTGAGGTTGAACGAGGAAAATTTTCAGTTCGCCCTAGAAATGATCCGCGCTACTTTGGTGGAAAGATGCCATTTGTTCAAACTGGTGATGTAACTGGTTCAGATGTGTATCTGAAAGGCTTTAGTCAGACTTTAAATGAAGATGGTATCAAGGTTAGTAAGGTTTTTCCTGAAGATACTATTTTGATTACGATAGCTGCAAATATTGGTGATACAACAATTACCCAGTATCCTGTTGCGTGCCCTGATAGTGTGGTAGCAATACAACCCAAAAAAGAATTAACTAATACAATTTTTTTGAAAAATGTTATCGACCTTCAAAAAGATTTTTTAGATTCTCAAGCAACTCAAAATGCTCAGAAGAATATTAATTTACAAGTCTTAAAGCCCCTAGAATTAATAGTTCCGAGTTTAAAAGAACAAACCAAAATCGCCTCTTTCCTTTCTGCCGTGGATGAAAAGATTAGTCAACTCAGCCAAAAACATGAGCTACTTAGCCAGTATAAACAAGGCATGATGCAAAAGCTGTTTAGTCAGCAACTTCGTTTTAAAGCGGATGATGGTAGCGAGTTTGGGGAGTGGGAAAATATTTCGGTTAAAGAAATTTTTGATGTAACCAGGGGGCAGGTTTTAGCGGTTTCTAATACGGTATCAGTTGCAGATACAGATTATAAATACCCAGTTTTTAGTTCTCAAACTAAGCAAAAAGGTTTGATGGGATTCTATAAAAAATATTTATTTGAAGATGCACTAACATGGACAACTGATGGCGCTAATGCAGGTGATGTAAATTTTAGAAAAGGCAAATTTTATTGCACGAATGTTTGCGGTGTTTTATTAAGTAAGAAGGGATACGCAAATCTTTGTATTGCTGAAATATTAAATAAAGTGACTCACAAATACGTTTCCTATGTCGGTAATCCCAAATTGATGAATAATGTGATGTCAGAAATTCCTATTACTATCCCAAGTAATTTAGAAGAACAAACCAAAATCGCTAATTTTCTATCTTCTATTGATCAAAAAATCGAAGTCGTGTCACAGCAAATTGAACAGGCTAAAACTTGGAAAAAAGGCTTGTTGCAGCAGATGTTTGTGTAGGGGGATATAGTGAATTTAGCAACATCACCTTTTGAACATTTCACACAACTTTTAGATTCTGCAAAAAAGTTTAAAGCGATACCGCGAGAAAAAACTTTTTTCGATACTGCGATTCGTAACCATTACGAAAATCCGACCACTGAATTGCTTGAATTTTTTTTAAACCCTCAAGAATCCCATGAGTTGGGAGAGGTGTTCTGGAAAGGCTTTAGTGATGTTGTTGTAGGAATTAGCGCTCTAGAGAATTCTAGTTTAGGTCAAGTGGAAAACTTGGAGCGAGAATGCGTTACACATAACAGCAATCGTATCGACCTAATGATTGATACCGATACGCATCTCATTTTATTGGAAGCTAAAATTTACCATCATCAAAACAATCCATTTGATGACTATGTGAAATATGCTCAAACACGCTCAAAAGGCAAAGCTATCCTTGGCTTGATACTCAGTATCTCTGGTAAAAGTGAAGCCAAAAATTGGCTCGGTATTTCCTATCAACAATTAGTGAATGCTGTCCGACCTTACCTTGCAGAACAAATGATGACGAATCCCATGAATAAATGGAATTTGTTTGCACGTGAGTTTTTGCTGCATCTTGAAAGTTATTATCGTATACAGAATCTAGATATGAAGCGTATTCAGTTTATTTTTGATCATTATCAAGAGATCCAAGAGTTACAGAAACTTAAAACCAATACGATTAAAGAAGTTGTAGACAATATCAGCCAACTGCTTAATCAATCGATTGAGGATTATGAAGCTCATAACAAGTATGAAACATGGGGCGGGATTCGTTTTTATAACCATGCGTGGAATAACTTAACCAATACCACTTTATTTATTAAAGAGCATCAAGGGGAAACAGTATTTGATGTGACAACTTATATTTTGAATTTACCAGAAGAATTAGAGGAGCAAGCATTTTCTATTTTGAAATGCAACGATGATTCACGCTACCTCAACTGGAAAATTGAAAAATATAAAGGTGGTGCTGAACGCTGGTTATGTATCTATTGGCGTGCACCTGAAAATAATTTTGAAGCGATTCGAGATTTGATTTTGGAGAAAGCAAGTTTGTTAGATGTGATTGAAAAAACTTTAAGATAAATCAGTATATTGAATATAAAGCGAATAAGAATTTAGAGAGTAGAGGGTGAAATGACAGTACAAAGCGAATATCAACTTGAAAATGAACTGATTAGCCAACTCAAGCAATTGGGATATGCCTCCGTCACGCTCAAGGACGAAAGCCAACTACTGTCTAACCTGAAAACCCAGATTGAACGTGCCAATGGACTAGCGCCTCTGTCAGAAACTGAATGGAAACAGGTCATCAGTTTTTTAAACACAGGCACAGTGTTTGAACGCGCCAAGAATCTGCGTGATCTGTTCCCGGTCAAATTTGATGATGGTACAAGCAAGCACATCTTTTTCCTGTCAGATGATCCTAGCAAAAATATTTATCAGGTCACCAATCAAATCACTATCGACCACCGCGACTATAACGGCCGTACCAGCCGTTTTGATGTGACCTTACTGGTCAATGGTCTGCCACTGGTACAGATCGAGCTAAAAAAACGCGGCATGGAAATCGCCGAAGCCTTTAATCAAACGCAACGCTATATTCGTGAAGCCTATTGGGCAGGGCAAGGGCTGTTTGGTTTTATTCAGCTCTTTGTCATTAGTAATGGTGCCAATACCCGTTATTACTCCAACGGCACCACAGGCATCGAGTTTGCCTTTCCCTGGGCTGATGTTACCAATAAACATATCAATGAAATTGTCGACTTTGCCGAAGCTTTTTTCAATCAGCAGCATCTGACCCAAATGCTGACTCAGTACATGGTGCTGCTAGAAACCACCAAAAGCCTGATGGTGCTGCGTCCCTATCAGATTTATGCAGTACATAAAATTGTGGAGCATGTGCAAAACTCCAATCAGAACGGCTATATCTGGCACACTACAGGTTCAGGCAAAACCTTGACTTCATTTAAAGCCAGTCAAATCATCATGCAAATGCCTGATGTAGAAAAAGTCCTGTTTGTGGTCGATCGTAACGACCTCGATACGCAAACCTCACGCGAATTTAATGCTTTTAAAGCCGACAGCGTGGACAGCACCGATAACACATCGACCTTGGTGAAACAGCTGGATCAACGTCATGACAAACTGATTGTGACCACCATCCAAAAACTCAATCGGGCCATCAGCACTGAACGTTATTTAGAATCGATTGATTATCTTAAAAATAAAAAAGTAGTCTTTATTTTTGATGAATGTCATCGCAGTCAATTTGGTGAGACCCATCAGAACATCAAAAAGTTCTTCAGCAATGCACAAATGTTTGGTTTTACCGGTACGCCTATTTTTGAAAAGAACAGCCAAAGCAAAGCAGGTTTAAAACTCACCACAGACTACCTGTTTAATGAGTGTTTGCATAAATACGTGATTGTCGATGCCATCCGTGACCGTAACGTATTGCAGTTCCAAATTGATTATCGTGGCAAATACACCGCCAAAGGCATGGCGACCAATGAAAGTTATGAGGAAGATGTAGAAGGCATCGATACCAAAGAACTGTATGACAATCCGCAACGTCTTGAAATGATTGCCCGTTACATTGTCAATATTCACGATACCAAAACCCGTAATCGTGAATTTACCGCAATGTTCTGTGTCAGTTCGGTCGAAACACTGACCCAATATTACGACCTCTTTGAAAAGGTGCAGGCTGAAAAGCAAATTGAAGATGAAGCACAAGGTCGGATATTTAAACCGTTGACTATTGCCACCATCTTTTCCTATGCGGCAAATGAGGCTGTACCGACTGATGACTTAACTGGCTTGATTCACGAAGAAGCCGCAGATATTCCAAGTCAGGTCAACTCATCCAGTCGGGATAAGCTGGATCGCTACATTGCGAATTACAATCGACAGTTCAAAACTAACTACAATTCTGGTGATCAATTTTATGCGTACTACCGCGACATTGCACAGCGCGTAAAAAACAGGCAGATTGATATTCTAATCGTGGTCAATATGTTCCTGACTGGCTTTGACTCTAAGCCGTTAAATACCTTGTATGTCGATAAAAACCTAAAATATCATGGCTTGATTCAAGCATTCTCACGTACCAACCGTGTTTACAACGATAAAAAACCATTTGGCAATATCATCTGTTTCCGCAACCTAAAACGTGCAACGGATGAAGCGCTGGCACTATTTTCCAATAAAGAAACGACCAAGATTGTACTTGTTCCCAGCTATGCGGAAATCGAACAGGATTACCAAGCAGCGGTGAGCAAATTGTTTGCCTTAACGCCCAATTACCAATCAGTCGATGATCTTGTCACTGAAGAACAGCAACTCGAATTTATTAAAGCTTTCCGTGAAGTGATGCGCTATAACGCGCAATTACAAACTTTTATTGAATACGATCAAGACCAAACACAACTGGATAAGCAGCACTTTGCAAACTTCGCCTCTAAGTATGCTGACCTATGTCGTGCCGTTAGAAAGACCACCAAGAGAGACAAAGTATCGGTACTGGATGATGTCGATTTTCAACTGGATTTACTGCATAGTGATCGCATTAATGTTGGTTATATCATCAACCTGCTACAGCTTGTTGTTGATACAGACTCAGAGGACAAGCGTAAGAAGTACCAAGCGCAAATTTACGATTTAATCAGTAGCGATATTAGCTTGCACGATAAGCAAGACCTCATTCAAAAATTCATTGAAGAAAACATGCCGAAGATGATCAACGGCCAAAGCGTCCAAACAGCTTTTTCTGAATTCTGGGATGCTGAAAAAGAACAGGCCTATCAGCATCTTTGTAAAGAAGAAAACCTGAAACCAGAAGCCATGAAGCAGGTTCTGGAGCATTATGAGTTCACCAAACGCCTACCACGTAAAGAAGAGTTGAAGGACTTACCAAACTATAAGGTTAAGCTGTTTGAGCGGGAGAACGTGTTTAGCAATTTGCTGGTCAAGACACGCCAGTTGATTGAGAAGTTTTATACTGGTTTATAAATCAGTAACGCAGAATTTCAATTTGAGATAATTAAATGGAAAGAGTTACACAAGAAGACAAAGAGGAAGTAGCTATATTTCTAAAAGAATATAGCAAAATTAATAATAAATTTATTAAAATTAAATTTATAAGTAATAATCTAAAATTTAAAACTTACCTTAGTAATGAGGAAAAGGATTTCCATGTTGAGAAAATTTATTTATTGTTGGAGGATAAGTCTTTTAAAAAAATATTGGAGTGTGAGTTAAAGCTAAGTGATTTAATTCTTTTTTCTAAAAAATATTATTTCTCAATAAAATATAAGGAAAAACTAGATAGTGGTTTGGTATATAGTGGCACTGAATTGAAAAATTGGCTCAATAAACTTGAGTCAGCAAAAAATAAAATGACAAATTTATTAAATGCATCGCCTCTATCGAAAACTAAGACAACAGTTTTTTATTTAAGTTCAAGCTATGTTAATAAGATTTTGAATTATTTGAGAGAAGAAAAAATAATTGCTGTTATAGATATGGAAATGATAGATGTAAGATTTCATGAACTAAAAGAATATGCAAAAAAATATGATAATAAAGATATTGAAGATTTTTTGGAGTATATGAAAAATAACAATTATATTTCTCCTTTAAGTGGTATGGAAGATGATATAAAAATACCAGAATATAAGTTTTTAAGAAAATATAATGATATTTTACTAAGTGAAAAAATATATAATAAATTAATTGATTATATTGAATTTGTGGATAGTGATCTGCTTGATTTTTTTTACAAGAAAATAGAAACAGAAATATTAAATATGAAATCTCCACGAGTTGATAATACATCGCATAGAACATTCTTTATTAAAAGCATGTGGGATATTGATGGAAAGGCAGAGATTTCCCCAGATAAGAGACCATACAATATAAATATAATTTCTAAATTAATTCAAATTTTTTACACTGACTTAGATGTACTAAGTGATGATGCCGCAAAGGCTAAAGTTAAAGAAATATTAAAAATAAAATAATTTATTTCAATTGTTTAGGTTTTTTTTGGAAAAATATTAAAAAAACATAAGAGCTTATAAATTCAAAAAAACCATGATGGCTCTAGCATTGTTATTGGAGCTCACAAATGCTTTTGAAGATTAAAGATGTTTGCCGTATTCTAAAAATTAGTAGAAATACGCTATATAACTTGCAACAAAAAGATTCTTCATTTCCAAAGCCAATAAAATTTGGAGATAAAAAACAAGCTCGTGTTTTTTATCGTGAAATCGAAATTAAAGAATGGGTTTTAAGTTTGAATCCTTCAGATTCTGAGCTGGAGGGCGGAAAATGAACACAAAATTTAATTTCAATATTCCCTTAGCAGTCACCATAGACCCAGTCACAGGGCATAAAATAGAATTTCACTCACTTAATGAATTTGTTCAATGTTGCATTGATGAGCAGAATTTTAAAGTTAAGCCTGAGAGTTATATTTACTCTAAATTGCCGGATTATAACTGTGAAGAATGTGAAGCACTCCCTCTGGTTAATCCTAATGAATTAACTGAAGTAATAGGGTATGGAATCAGAGGCACGGCCAAAAAGTACGATACTAGCCAGACACCATGTAAAGAAATCGATTCTAAAAAAATATCATTCTCTATTGGTAAAGCTGGAATATTCGCAAGCAACACAAATAATAAATATATGCCGTATGTTCTAGGTACAGACAATATAGATTTATTTGTGCAACTTGCTAAGGCTGGAGAGGCCGTTGTGCTTCATAAAGATATTGATGCAGCGTATCAGATTATAAACAATGGTATGCCTGAAACAATATTTAGAATGATGGTCGGTGAGAAACCACCAGTCAATAATGCTGATTTATTTGTTCAGGTGAATGATAGCTTTAAAACACTTCCACCAAATCAGATAAAGCAATTTTTCCTTGATAAAAAACAGCAGATCATAAAATCAATCGAATCTGACCTAATCGCACAGCCTCAAGTTGAGGAGATGCCAGTGGATCAGAGAGCTGAAAAGCTGGATAACTGGCAAGCTCCAATCAGTTTAAGAAATGACACCCTGGTCCAATCAAAACCTTATCCTATTGATGAGCTACTGGAAGTCGTGAGGAATGCAATTCTTGCAACCGCTGAATATGTGCAAGCTCCAATTGCAATGGCTGCTCAATGTGTTTTAGCCAGTATTTCATTTTTAGCACAAGGTAAGGTTAATGCACCCAAAGAAACCAACAGGGAGGGTATGCCAGCCTCCTTATTCTTTTTAACGGAAGGCGGTAGCGGTGGACGTAAATCATCATGTCAAAAGTTGGTTGAATTGCCTATTAGAGAGCATGAGCGACAGCAGTATGATGAATACAGAAAAAATTTAGAGGATTGGAACGCTAAATCAAAAACAGTTGAATCTAAAGAGTTCGCGCAGTGGGCTTTAGATAATCCAAGACCAACCGATCCGACCAGTATTTTTTCTGACATTACTATTGAAGCCTTGACCAAGTTTTATATTAAAGGAATTGTGAAAAATGCTTCATTGAGTAGCGATGAGGCTGGGCAGTTCTTTGATGGTCACACAATGAAGGGTGACACGGCCAAAAGCGCGTTAGGTGCATTTACCAAAATATTTGATGAGGGCTATTGTCAGAGAAGCCGTGCTTCATCTGATGACAACGGAACGGCCTATGATGTTCGCCTAACTTTCAACTTACTTGGGCAACGTGCTGTACTGGTTGGAGCTTTAAATGATCCGATATTAAGAGGGCAGGGCTTTTTACCACGATTTATTTTAGCTGCTCCAGAGAGCATTGCTGGGCAAAGAACGCATACAGTTGAATTTAGACAAAAGCTAAAAAATTCACACAATGACCCTCGATTAACTAAATTTTGGAATCGCTGTAGAGATATTTTAAAAGATGAGTTACCAGTCCTTTTAAATGAATCGGGAGAGGTTCCATATTTTCCAGTGATGCAGCTATCTAGTGAAGCAGAGTTATTAGAGCTTGAGTTCTACAATGAGTGTGAGATTTTGCAGGGTAGTGGAAAACAGTTTGAATTTATGCAGCCTTTTGCCAGTCGTGCAAATGAGCTTGCCAGACGTTTGGGTGCTGTCCTGGCTTACTTTGAAAACAAGTCTGAAATTGATTCTGAAATCATGCAGGCAGCTTGTGCCGTTATTAGACATTCTTTGTCTGAGTGGTTCAGATATTCAGATATTGAAGTAGCCGATGAAAGTGATTCTGAGAAGCTGATTAAGTACCTTTTAACCAAATGCAAAAAGGACAAAACCAACCGATTGCAAAGAACGGTAGCAATGAAAGGCGCACCACTTCAAATAAGAAAAGCGAAGGAATTTGACCCTTGTTTGAATGAGCTGATTGAGTTTAATTATGTGCGACTGGTGACGATTAACCGCTCCACTTACATTGAATTAAATCCGGCATTGCTGAAATAGTTGCGATTTTGCGATTTATGGCTGAAACCCTTATGGCATAAGGTTATCCATGTCGCAAAGGGTGTGCGATTCCAATGCGGAGTGTGCGAAATGATCCGATATACTCCGCATATGTCGCATACGAATCGCAAGAGCAATGCGAAGCGGAAAGATAGACAGGGCAAGGCTTACAAGGAAAAATCGCAAAATCTAAAATTTAGGAAGATATGAGACAATCTACATTCATTTTAAATACTAAAATCACTTCTAGGATAAAATCTAAAAGGGCTAATTTAGAAAAATAGCTAACATCTTTCAGAATATTATCTATTGAACGATGATATAAAATTAGTGCTGAATAAGTTCAACTATTAGTTTTAAGAAAAAATGAAAATAAATACAAAAAGTAACAAAAAAACTCATGTATCCGTGTTTGTACCTTCTTCACACCATTAAAAATAAATAACTATAAAACAACTACTTAAATTAAAGTATGGTAACGTCTGGGCCCACCAAATATATCAAGCACTTAAGAGCGATTCTCTTAAGTGCTTTTTTAATTCTAAAAATCCATGTAAGCAATAAAAATAAATGGTAATCGCATGTTTGGTATTGAAAGGTCAACATCTGAAAAGAAACCAAAATGGAAATCACTAGAGTTTTATAAGGACAATCGTAAGCGTCCGCTGAGCCCCACTTTTTCTAACTCATTAATACCGCGATAGTGTCCACTAAAATTTAAGTGGACACCTATTTATGGATTTAAAGACAGTTATAGACACTGCACCAACGCTAAAAAAGCCCCGTCGAACCTTCACGGCTGAATTTAAACATCAACTTATTCAGCAATGCCAGCAGCCAGATACATCGGTGGCTAAGGTCGCAATGCAACATCAGATCAATGCCAATCTGTTGCATAAATGGATTCGTCAGTCCAGATCAATGGTTCCATCATTAACAATCTCATCCATTCCACAGACCGACTTCCTTCCCGTCATTCTTCACCCGACGCCAGTCAAACAAGAAGCACCTCCGCCACCTGTGCCAGAGAAGAAAGCTACCGCTCATATCAGGATTCCATTACATGATGAACAAGGTTCCGTAAGGGATCAGATGATCGAAATCGAATGGCCGGTGGAGTCTGCAACTGAATTACTGCTTTTACTTCAGGGCTTGATCAAATGATCCGTATCGATGAAATCTGGTTGTCTACCCAGCCCATGGACATGCGTGCGGGTATGGATACGGCCATGGCGCAGATTATGAAAGCCTTTGGCTCAATCAAACCGCATTGCGCCTACCTGTTCTGTAATAAACGTGGTCATCGTATGAAAGTGCTGGTACATGATGGACTGGGCATCTGGCTGTGTGCCAGGCGGCTGGAACAGGGAAAATTCCACTGGGCTAAAGTTCACCAGGGTGAAAACGTAGCTCTCAGTCCAGAACAATTACAGGCACTAATTCAGGGTTTGCCCTGGCAGCGCATTGGACGACAGCAAGTGGTAACAATGCTCTAAACTAGGCTGCTACATTGTGCTATTCTCCAAACGTTCTATTTCCTCAGCGTCATGACCTCAGGCATACTGCGGTCATGAAAATGCTGCCTGATTTAAGCCAACTGACCCATGAACAACTGCTGGAATTTACCCGGCAGTTGGCGATGCAGCATCAGTCTCTGGCACAATCAAATCAAGAATTAGAAAAATCAAACCAGCAATTGGATGCCAAAGTTCAGCATCTTTCTATTCTCAATCAAAAATACGAGCATGAACTGGCGCTGTTTAAAAATCATAAATTCGGCAGTAAAAACGAACATCTTACCGCAAAACAAATCCATCTATGGGACGAAGCGGTCGAAGAAGATATCGCAGCCGTTGATCTAGAATTAGAACGATTAAATGCAGATAAAACCGATGCAGCGACACAGAAAGCCACAGTCAAAAAACCTAAATGTCGACTGCTGCCAGATCATCTACACACCATCCGTATTGAGCATGAACCTGCATCAACCCAATGTGCTTGTGGCTGCCAACTTCGTCGTATCGGCGAAGATGTCAGTGAAAAACTGCATTTCAGACCGGCACAGTTCTATAAGGAACAGCATGTGCGTGGCAAATGGGTCTGTGATCAGTGTGACACCCTGACTCAGCAAGCGATGCCCGCCTATGTGATTGATAAAGGCATTGCTTCACCTGAACTGCTCAGCCATGTTTTGGTATCGAAATATGCCGATCATTTGCCGCTGTACCGTCAACGTCTGATCTATCAGCGGGCGGGTATTGATTTATCCAGATCAACGTTATCTGACTGGATAGGTCGCTGCGGTGTAGAACTGGAGCCTCTGGCCAATGCCTTAAAAGAGGTGGTACTACAACAGCAGGTGCTGCATGCAGATGAAACACCGGTCACCATCATGCGGATGGGTGAGAATGATAAAAAACCGAAGAAAGGTTATGTCTGGGCCTATGCCACTACACAGTACAATCCAGTTCAGGCGGTGATCTATGACTTTCAGGATAGTCGTTCAGGCCAGCATGCTGCAGAGTTCTTGAAAGGCTGGCAGGGTTATCTAGTCTGTGATGATTACAGTGGTTATAAAGCACGCTTTAAATCAGGCCAGGTCATAGAGGTGGGCTGCATGGCCCATGCACGTCGTAAATTCCATGAACTGCATGTGACCGGGAAAAGTCAGGTCGCTGAACAGGCATTGGTGCTGATTCAGAAACTGTATGCGATAGAAGCAGAACTCAGGAAAAAGACCGATGGTACAGCGGAAGACCGCCGCGAATACCGACAACAGCATAGTCAACCAGTGATGCAACAACTATATGAATGGCTCAACCAACATCATCTGACAGTGCCATCGAGTTCTCCCACCGCCAAGGCCATCAATTACACTCTGAAGCGTTGGCCAGCTTTAAGCCGCTATTTGGATGATGGCAATCTACCGATTTGCAATAATTGGGTCGAGAATCAGATGCGTCCCTGGGCGTTGGGGCGCAAGAACTGGCTGTTTGCAGGTTCGCTGCGCAGCGGCCAGCGAGCGGCGAATATCATGACTTTAATCCAGTCAGCAAAGCTGAATGGCTTGGATCCGTATGCCTATTTAAGTGATGTGCTGAAAAGGCTGCCGACGCATAAAGCGACCCAAATAGAAGAATTACTGCCACATCGCTGGAAATCCAACTCAAATTAAAAAATAGGCATGGGGTTCAGCGGACGCTTACGGACAATCGGAGTATTTTGATTTTCCTTCCGGCTGGAGTGGGAAGGTTATTTCAACTGCTACACTTGTTATCTATGGTTCCATCTTTGCTTAGATTTTTTCTGTAGAGAAAGTCGTTGTTCCCGATGGCCTTATTTTTATATTCTTATGCTTTACTCGGCTATTTGCTTTTTTACGACTTATAAAATGAAATAAAGAAGGGCTACCCTTCTTAAGGGTGACAACGTGGACTACTAACAGAGATGAGTTTGAAATCAAAAAAAAAAGATTTTATTTTAAATTTCCAGATATTTGCAGGAGCGTAAATGAGAGCACATGACTTGCTAAGATGCCCCCAAAAAAGCCGCTTTGATTAAACTGAGTGCTACAAATTGGAAAGTACTGTCATTATTACCTTGGTATTTTTAAACGGCTCCTGCCGATCCATATAAATATAATTCACCACCCTCTTAAAAAACGATATATAGAATTTATATAAACAGCTTTTACATTTGATTGCACAAAATTAAGAATTTTTTAAGGTAGGGCTTCTATCTTGAGTAGCAAGTTAATTTCGTGGTATGAGCCGAATGATCAAGTTTAGTTGTGATCCTCAGTCATCTGATCAGATTTATTATTTGGATGGATATTTCAACCAGTCTCAATACAAAAAACAAATCTATCACAATAAATTTTCAGTACAGGCCCATCACTTTGATCCCGTGATCTCGGTACAAGATAATGCTCTACAGCTAAGCGTACAAATGGTACGCCGTGGTGAGACGTGGGAACGTCGAGCACTGGAAAATTTTATTCAGGAAAAGTATCAACAAGTCCATCAGGCCACGATATCCACCTTCTCTTCGACCCTGTTTGCCGGTTATGACGGAGCCGAAATGCAGGTTGTAATTGGCATGGAGCATTTACACCAAACCAATGCCTTCCTGGAACAGTATCTCGATGAACCAATTGAAAATATTCTTGGCAAACTCAGCCAGACGGAGATTAGTCGGAACAAGATTGTAGAAATTGGCAACTTGGCTGCAGTCGACATAAATCAGGCCAAACTGATAGTGGCATTTCTGGTCTTTCATCTCTCGCAGCAATGCATCGAATGGGCTGTATGTACCGGGACAACTGCGGTGCGTTATGTGTTGCAACAGATGGGATTACGTTTTCATGTGCTTGAAAAAGCTGACCCGCAAGTCTTAGGAGAGGCACAGCGCCTGTGGGGCAGTTATTACCAGCAGAAACCTTATGTCCTGGCGATTGATGTGGCAGAAGCCCTACAAGTCGCTCGTCAACTTTATCAATTTAGTCATTAAAGCATTTTGCTTGATTACCGAGGCACAGAATTTAAATGATGACTGCTTTATTTGAACGTATCAGCCTGCAAGCACGACAATATCCGCAGCGAGAAGCGGTAGTCACCGCACAAACGACCCTCAGCTATGCAGAGCTGCAGCAGCGGGTAGAATTATTGAGTGCCAGTTTCATGCAGCTTAATCTGCGCCATCTGGCCCTGTGGGGCGTAAATAGTATGGACTGGATAGTAGTTGATCTTGCCGCACAAAAAACCGGCATGACTGTAATGCCTGTTCCTCTATTTTTTACTGTAGCCCAAGTACGGCATCTGCTTTCCGACAGCCAAACCGAGCTGCTCTGTATTCTGGATGAATCTTTCTCTGCATCAGAATGGCTGTTAAATCTGGCTCAAGACATGAGTGGAGATGAGATATTTATTGCTGGCCAGCTACATGCACGCTTTTTTCAGCTAAAGCAGGCCGTACAGTATTCATCTTCTTTACAGACCCAGCATCCGGCAAAAATCACCTATACCTCAGGCAGTACCGGAACACCGAAAGGCGTGTGTCTGGCAGAAGATACCATAGAATCAATTACGTATTCACTCAGTCAAGCACTGGCCAGCAGTCAGCTTGGACGGCATTTGTGCCTGATTCCATTTGCCACCTTGCTAGAAAATATTGCCGGCATTTATGTCGCACTGAGTATGGGACGCGCTGTAGTAGTCGGTGAGGTGAGCCAGTTCGGTCTGGTATCTAACCATACTTTTGATACACAGCGGTTTTTAAATACAGTACAGAGCTATCAAATCGAAAGTGTGATTTTATTGCCGCAGATGCTGAAAGCGATTGTGGAATATAGCGCTGAACACGGTACTGCAGGGTTCAAGACGCTGAAATTTATTGCGGTCGGTGGAGGGAAAGTCTCTGCTGATTTACTCAAACAGTGCCAGCAACTTAACCTTCCGGTTTATGAGGGGTATGGCCTGTCCGAGTGTGCCTCGGTAGTCAGTCTGAATTTGCCGGGTGCACGCCGTATTGGCAGTGTAGGTCGGGTTTTACCGCATGTCGAAGTTGAGATTGCACCCAACAGCGAAGTAGTAGTGAAGGGCAATGCCATGCTGGGTTATGTCAATGACATGACTGCGACACCGTATATTCATACAGGTGATGCCGGCTATTTTGATGAGGAAGGCTATTTGTACATTACCGGACGCATCAAGCAGATGATTATCAGCAGTTTTGGACGCAATATTTCTCCGGAATGGGTTGAGTCCAACAGTCTGACCGAGCCGGAAATCCAGCAGATTGCCATTTTTGGCGAAGCCCAGCCCTATCTGTCGGCCGTGATTTATGCCCCGGATGATACGCCAGACCAGCAACTGGCAGTATCGCTTCAGCGGGCCAACAGCCGGATGCCGGACTATGCCCAGATCAAACACTGGTGCCGTGCTCCCGAGCCATTTTCTTTAGACAACCAGATGTTGACCGATAACGGCAAACTGCGCAGACAGCAGATCCAGCAAAAGTTTCAGGCTGAACTGATACCGGACAAGTCCCAACTTAATTTTGCCTAGTTCACAGACCCATTGACCTGTTGAATGAGAGAGAACACATGAATATTGCACAGCAAGCTTTGCACACCACACCTAATCAGATTAAAACGCAATTGGTAGAACAGGGCTGGGTCTTGTTAAGACATGAACACTATGACGTGACCTCGTTTAGTGAACTCATGAATAGGCTATGCCAGCGGCTGACTTATGATCCCGCACGCGAAAATATCACTCGCCAGTCCCAGAAAGTTGATGCAGGTAGCCAGGCCATGGGACTGCATATTGAAAATGGCACGACGCCTTTACCGCCCGATATCATCGCCTTTTTCAGTGAGAAAAGTGCTTCGCGCGGTTCGCAGACTACCTTATGTGATGGGCATGAAGTCTGGACAAATATGTCGGCTGATCTCAAGCAGAAATTTGCCGAACCGATGACCATTAGCCGTTATTTACCCAAACCGATCTGGCAGAAGTATGTGGCCACTGTCTTGAATATTGAAAATGCAGAGCAGGTCGGCCTACAGGAGCTGGAACGCTTTATCCAGATGGTGCCTGGCCAGCAGATTAGCCCGGCACACGATCAAGGGGTGCACTACCATTTAAATATGCCGATGGTCCGCCATGACACTCTTAAGGGTATTCCAGCCTTTGCCAATACCTTACTCGGGCCTTCTTATAATTATGAAAAACCCCGTTTTCATTTTGCTGATGGTTCAGAGATCAGTCCAGACTTACTCGCCGAACTGGCAGAGCGGTGTGAAGCCCGGACCTCAGAAATTGACTGGCAGGATGGTGATCTGGTAATCATTGATAACAAACGCTTTATGCATGGCCGACGTGAAATCTTGGTGCCACTTGAGCAGCGTAAATTGTATATCTGTATGGGACTGGGCCTGAATCCTGACTTTTAAGCAAAGCAGAAAAAGACATCTAAAAAATTCAACCATAAGAGAAGTGATCTATGTCCAATTTAACAGCAGTTCTTCTAGGTGCGACCGGTGGCATTGGTCAGGCCATTGCCGATATTCTTGGAAAAAATGGCCTGAATCTGGTTCTGGTCGGACGTAATGAACAGACTTTGCGAAAATTAGGTGAAAAACTGGCACAGCGTTATCCGGATATACAACTGCAAGGGATCTGCTGTGACCTGGCCGAGCAGCACAGCCGTAACGAATTACTGGGTGCGCTGGCCGAACTGAATACCCCCATTCACTATTACATCAATAATGCCGGTATCAATGATTTCAGTCTGTTCTCACAGCAAGCACAGGAAATGATGGAGCAGATGATGCTGATTAATGTGGTCTATCCCTTGCAACTGGTGCAGGGCATTATTCCACTAATGTCAAAAAATCAGTCAAGCCAGATCATTCATATTGGCTCTACCTTTGGCAGCATTGGCTATCCGGGTTATGTCAGTTATTGTGCCAGTAAATTCGCCTTGCGCGGTGCTACCGAAGCCTTGGCACGTGAGTATGCTAAGACCTCAATTCAATTCCGTTATTTTTCACCAAGGGCAACGATCACGGAGATGAATGATGCAAATGTCACAGAAATGAATCAGGCACTGGGAACTAAAATGGATGATCCTGATTTTGTCGCACAAGAGTTTTATCGTTTTTTAGAGACAGACTGTCAGTCCTATCAGGTGGGTTATCCTGAAAAAATCTTTGTGAAGGTAAATCAGTTTTTACCCCATATCGTTTCCGGGTCAATTGAAAAAGATCTGGATACTATTTATAGATATGCGAACCGAGATCCAGCAGCCTACCACACTGAATAGTAGAAGATGAATGTAATGACTGATCAGCGCTAGGTCAATAAACAGTTGTTTTATTCTTTACAGATATCGCTGTAACCGATATGTTCTGGAGCTTTTGTATCTGTTAACACGAAAATTTTTTCTTTTTAGAGAAACCTGCGGCAGCGGTGGCACAGGGTATTTTGCTGTAATAAATAATATTTTAATTTTGAAAAAGAAAGTTTTCAGGCTAAAAGTATTTTCATGCTTTTTTGAAAAGCAATAATTTTGATTTCAAAAAATCTCTATGGCTTGCAGTCATATTGTATTTTTAATATGGAACTATAGATGAATATTTTATTGATCGCAGGCTGGGGATTAGGAACAACAGTCCTGGAAGAATTTTCTGAAAAACTCAGGCCAGATCATACAGTCGCAATCTCTGATATTTTTGACCCATTTGATGCAGCGACCCTGCAGGAAAAGATAAAGCTCGCACAAGATTATGATGTACTCATAGGCTGGTCTTTAGGGGGACAATTGGCCATATATTTGGCCAATGAAATCTATCAGCAGACAGGGGTAGCAAAGCCTGTGATTGCCTGTATGTCTAATCCCTGTTTTGTGGTTAATACACATTGGCAACAGGCAATGCCTGAAGCTGATTTTGAAAAATTTTCTCAGGCGGCCCGACTGGACATGCTAACGACATTGAAACGTTTTAGTCATCTTGTCTGTATGGGGGCGAAGGATGCACGGCAACGGGTAAAATATTTACAATCCAAACTGTCTTTAATTGATTTAAATCATCAAGAAAAGCATCTTTATCTTTTGAAACAATTAAATTTGGTAGAGATCTTAAAAACCTGTTCAACGAAGATACTGTTTATATTTTCAACCCAAGATTCACTAGTTCCTTACCAAGTTTCCATAGAATCTGTCTTTTATCAACAAAGTTTGATCAAAGTCAAAGAAATCGAGGCTGCGCATGATGCAATCCTGTTCGATACAGAATTGCTGCTAACCCCTATTATGGATTTTCTGGATGATTTACCAGTTACTTCAGCAAGATAGAGAGTTCAGTCATTTGCATTTTTAACTGAGCAGGCTAAGATCGATATTTCCACAATTTTTCAGGATGAATTTTGTGTTTGACGCTTTTGATCAAGAGCATATTTGGCATCCCTATACCTCAATGACTGCACCCTTGCCATGTTATCCGGTCGCTAGCGCCAGCGGTGCCCAGATCTATCTGCAAGATGGCACGGCGCTGATTGATGGTATGTCCTCCTGGTGGTGTACGATTCATGGCTACAGTCATCCTGAGCTGAATCAGGCCGCCATTGAGCAGCTTAATAAGATGTCACATGTGATGTTTGGCGGATTGACCCATCAGCCTGCCATTGAACTTGCGAAAATCCTGCTGGAGATCACGACATCTGAGCTTGATAAAGTCTTTTTTGCTGATTCCGGTTCAGTTGCTGTAGAAGTTGCCTTGAAAATGGCGGTGCAATACTGGCATGCCCAAGGTCAACCGGAAAAAAGTAATTTTGTCACGACACGTTCGGGCTACCATGGTGATACATGGAACGCGATGTCAGTTTGCGATCCCGTCACGGGTATGCATCAAATCTTCGGTTCAAGCCTGCCTAATCGATATTTTGTTCCTGCACCTGAAAGTAGTTTCAATGGCGAATGGCAGGAGCAGGATATCCAGCCACTGGAACAGTTACTGGCAGAAAAACACAGACAAATCGCTGCCCTGATTATTGAGCCGATCGTTCAGGGTGCGGGGGGGATGCGTTTTTATCATCCTGAATACTTACGTCAAGCCAAAGCTTTGTGTAAGCAATACGATGTACTCCTGATTCTGGATGAGATTGCGACAGGTTTTGGACGCACTGGTAAGTTATTTGCCTATGAGCATGCCGATATCATCCCTGACATACTTTGTTTAGGTAAAGCCCTGACCAGTGGCTATATGACATTATCTGCTACGCTCACCACCAGGCAGGTTGCAGAGACCATTTCTCGGGGTGAAGCGGGCGTTTTTATGCATGGCCCGACCTTTATGGCCAATCCGTTGGCGTGTGCAGTTGCAGTAAAAAGTATCCAGCTTTTACTGGCACAGGACTGGCAAGCCAATATCCAGTGTATTGAACAGCAATTAAGTACTTTGTATGTTTTAGAGGGGCATCCTGTAGTCAAAGATGTGCGGGTGCTTGGGGCAATTGGAGTGGTTGAGCTGCATCAGGCAGTTAATCTGGCTGAATTCCAGGCAGAATGTGTTCGTCGTGGTGTATGGATTCGTCCATTTGGCAGACTGGTGTATGTCATGCCGCCTTTTATTATTTCTACAGCCGAATTGCAGACATTGCTGGAACATATGATCGCTATGATTCAGCATCTGGAGCTTGCAGCATGAATCACCTCGAACATTTTGCACAGCAACTTGATGTATTAAAGCAACAAGGGCAGTACCGCGAGTTTAAATCCAACATTACCAGTGCTGCCCATTTTGAACTCAACGGCAAAACCATGTTGAATCTGGCATCGAATGATTATCTGGGTCTTGCCAGCCAAGTGGATTTACGGGAAGCATTTTTTGATATGACTCCTGTTTCTGAGCGGCAGATGAGTGCCAGTTCCTCCCGGTTGCTGACTGGAAATTTTCCCGCTTATGAACAGCTTGAACATGACATGTCGCAAGCCTTTGGCCGTGCGGTACTGCTGTTTAATAGCGGCTATCATATGAATATCGGGATTTTACCTGCGCTTGCAGACAGTAAGACCCAAATCATTGCAGATAAACTGGTTCATGCCAGTATGATTGATGGTATCCGTTTATCTAAAGCGAATTATGTGCGATATCGGCATAATGATTTAGATCACTTGGCACAACTTTTATTGAAATATCATTCAGATGATTCAATTGAACGTATCATTGTCGTCACAGAATCCATTTTTAGTATGGATGGGGATGAAACCGATTTAACTGCTTTGGTGGCGCTAAAGAAACAGCATCCTAAAGTCATGCTGTATGTTGATGAGGCGCATGCGATAGGCGTACGCGGTTTACGTGGACTGGGCTGTGCCGAACAATATAATGTGATAGGAGATATCGATTTCCTGGTAGGTACCTTTGGTAAAGCGCTTGCTTCGGTTGGCGGCTATTTGGTCTGCGAACCGGTAATCCGGGAATATCTGATTAATTCAATGCGCCCGCTCATTTTCAGTACGGCCCAACCTCCCATCTGTATGGCCTGGACGAATTTTATCTTTCAGCATCAGCAGGGCTTACAGGCAGAACGTCAAGCGTTAACTGCATTATCACAATACAGTCAGCAGGCAGTAAAAAATCTGGGTTATGACTGTCCGTCAAGTTCCCAGATTGTTCCGGTCATTATTGGAGATACACATCAGACCGTGGCTTCAGCAGCCTATTTGCAAGATCATGGTTTTTATGTATTGCCTGTACGTCCACCCACTGTTCCCAAAAACTCGTCACGATTGCGGATATGTTTGCATCATGGAATAAAGAATCAGGAAATTCAGCACTGTTTTAGTGTACTGGAGCAGTATCAGCCATGAATAACACACTGATTGCACAACGATTTGCTCAGGCTCAGCACAGTTATGATCAGCATGCAGTAGCACAGCGCCATGTCGCTCAACATTTACTTCATTTAATGCAACTGCATATTCCTCAACTGCATATGCAACGTGCGCTGGAAATTGGTTGTGGTTCAGGTCTGTTTAGCCATGCTTTTTTACAGCATTATGGAGTTGATCAGTTGTTTTTAAATGATCTTTATCCTGAAGTGAAACAGCATTTTCCTGAAACTGAGCAATTCATTTGGGGCATAGGCGATATCGAACAGTTGCCATTACCGCAGTCTTTAGAGTTGGTGGTGTCCTGTTCAGCCTTGCAGTGGATTCAGGAGCTACCGGCCTTAATCCGAAAAGTGGCCACTGCCTTGAACCCGTCAGGATATTTCTGTTTTGCCAGTTATGCAGAAGACAATTTAAAAGAAATTAAAGTGTTAACAGGACAGGGTCTGGATTATTTACCACTGGAAACTGTAGCCAATATCTTGCAGGCACAGGGCTTTGAACTACTAATGGCAAATGAAGAACGGATCCAGCTCAACTTTGCCCAGCCTAGAGATGTGCTAAAACACATGAAATCTACCGGTGTGCAGGCAACGGCTCAGGGTTTTCGCTGGAGCAAATGTTTACTTGCGCAGTTCGAGCAACATTATGCTCAATTCCAGATCCCGGAAACAGGGAGTTATCCTTTGACCTACCATCCCATTTACCTGATTGCACGGAAAGCTCTATGAGTTCGAAAATCTTTTTTGTCAGCGGCATTGATACCGCTATTGGTAAGACCTATGCCACCGGTTTTTTGGCCAGAAGCTGGAATGAACAGGGGATTCGAACCATTACCCAAAAGCTGATTCAAACTGGCAATGTGGATGTTTCAGAAGATATCGAGCAGCACAGGATGATCATGGGGTGTGGGCTGCTGCCTGAAGATCATGACAAGCTGACCATGCCAGAAATTTTTAGCTATCCGGCCTCACCGCATCTGGCATCTGAACTGGATCGGCGTTCAATCGATTTCGAAAAAATTCAGCAGGCAGCCACTATACTAGCCGAGCGTTATGACCGGGTTTTGCTTGAAGGGGCAGGCGGATTAATGGTGCCGCTAACCCGGGACATGCTGACAATCGATTATATTGCAGCGCACGATTATCCTGTCATTCTGGTGACTTCAGGCCGTCTAGGCAGTATTAATCATACTTTACTGAGTCTGGAGCTACTCAAACAGCGTAAAGTCGCACTTCATGCTGTGGCATTTAACCATGCTGATGACCATCAGGACCAAACGATTGCGATGGATACCATTCAATATTTAAAGGAGTATCTGACCCGGTATTTTCCAACAGCCGTATGGCTGGATATTCCTAAGCTTGCGGGTCACGCTTAGACACGCCGTACTTGATTTCAATGCGGAGCCCATAGGGTCGAAGGGCATTGAAAGAGAGCTGGTAGCCATACTGTTTTAACAGGTTAGCGGTCAATGCCAGTCCCAGACCATGGCCATGCTGCTGAGCAGATTTGCGCCAGAAGCGTTGTCCTAAATGTTGGATATCCTCGGCTGTAAGTTGTTGTCCATCATCTTCAATTACCAGGCCATGAGACTGCATGGAAATCCAGATATGGGCAGCCTGTGCATGCAGCAGTGCATTTTCAAGCAGATTTTTCAGTACCGTATACAGCACAAATTCAGGTAGCTGAATTTCGCCTAGACTTTCCCAGTCTACCTGTATTTTTTCATTCATTTCTGGATAGCGTGTACTTAAGTCTGCAAGCACCTTCTCAAGCGTGGGGCGAAGCCAGATGGCTTCAGACATTGCTTGGATACTGTTTTCTGATTGGGTCAGCAATAAAAGCTGCTCGAGTAACAGCGTATAACGCCGGATACTCTCATTGGCCTGCTGCAAATTGTGCTGAATGGATTCAGGCAGGTGCTGCTGCTGACCGATCAGCTGGGCCAGTTGTACATGGGTTTTAATTGCGGTCAGGGGACTGCGTAATTCATGTGCAGCATAGGCACTAAAGGCTTTCTCCTGTTGCAGACTGTCATTGAGTTTCTGAATCAACTGCGTGGAATTGTTGACAAAAGGCTGTACTTCCTGAGGAATGCTTGCAGGCTTGAGCTGCATTAAAAAATCTGCCGCCTGTGAATAGTTGAGGTTTTTCTGGTTCAGGTATTGACTGAGCTGATCCAAAGGCCGGAACTGTCTGCGGATAATAAAGATGATCAAGGCAATACAGATCAGCAGTGAGAAGACCAAGGGAACCAGTACGGACTGCAGAATCTGCTGTAGTAGCATATCCCTCAAGAACATACGTTCTGCCGCCACCACCTGAATATCGCCACGACGCAGAACATAACTGCGCCATTCCGTATCACCCTGCTGCCAGGTGCTGAATCCTTCTGGTCGCTGGCTTAAATTTTGGGGGGCACCGCGTGTTTTGGCAATCACCTGATTACCTAACGAGATGTCAGAGCTAAAAAGAGAGACTTCACAGGCAATTAACTGGTTTGCATCATCATTCTTGGCTAATTTTGATAGGGTTGCATCCCCCAGACTATCCAGCGGTAACTGCTGAATCAGCCGGGCAACCATTTGTGCAGATGCCGATAGGCGTTGATCCAGTGTGTCTTGTAAACGCTGTTTCAGGTCAATATACAGCCATGAAAATACCGCACTCCACAACACAATAAACACGGCCAAAAGACTCATGACCAAACGCCATTTCAAGCTGTGACTAAACATGACGTTGCTCAAACGGTTTGAAAATATAGCCCACACCGCGAACGGTCTGAATCAAGTCTGGATGCAGTTTTTGTCTCAGGTGATAAATGTGTACATTCAGGGCATTGCTCTCTATAGCGTCCTGAAAGCCATAGAGCTTGTCAATAAGCTGTTCATTTTTCAGGATCTGGTTGGGGTGACTCATCAGGGTTTCCAGCAGGCTGAATTCACGGCGAGATAAATTCACGGCCTGGTCTTGATAGGTCACAGTCTGGGTATCCCGGTTCAGAACCAGTTCATCAAATTGCAGTGTATTCGAGGCAAAGCCACGGTGGCGCCGGGTGAGGGCATGAATCCGGGCAATCAGCTCCTCCAGTTCAAAGGGTTTGGTCAGATAGTCATCGGCACCGGCATTCAGGGCCTGAACACACTGATCGGTCCGCAGCCGCGCCGTCAATACCAGTACCGGGAGATCAATCTGGTCGCGTCGCCAGCTGTGCAGCAACTCCAGGCCATCCTGATCCGGCAGACCTAAATCCAGCAAACACAAATCGACTGCACTATGCCGGATAAAATAATCCGCAGCACGTGCGTGACTAACATGCTCCACTGAAATATTCAGATAGTTCAGAGCAGCACAAATGCTCTGTGCGATATAGGGGTCATCCTCAACCAATACAATAAACATAGAACATCCTGATCAAACTGCCATTATTTTATAAATGATTTGGGCTGTTAATGTTGCCTTAATTTTAGTTTTTCAATAATGCAGTCCTAACAGGAGGAGATCAGCTGGATGTTGAAGTGGATATTGGGTGCCGTGATTGGCGGTGGAATCATGACGGGAACTGCATATGCAGATTTTTTACCACCGGATCAGGCATTTCAGTTTCAGGTGGTTTCTACAAGCCAGGATCAGGCAGAGCTTAGCTGGCAAATCGCAGAGGGTTATTACCTGTATCATGACCAGCTTAAAGTGTCTCATCAGCAGACCCCAGTCAAGTTGGCGTTGCCCAAACCCGAAGACAAAGACGATCCCAATTTCGGTTTGACCCAAGTGCATTATGGGCAAGTCAAAACCAATATGAATGTGCAGCCCAACCAGCAGTTTGTAGTGCAATGGCAGGGCTGTGCAGAAAGTGGTTTATGTTATCCGGTACAACGCACCACAGTAACAACTGATGCAGATGGTTTATTTCCAGCGCAAAACTTGAGCAAGCCTCAAAAGCTGCTGGCCAGCACTACACAGCCACAAGTAAACGAAAAAATTCTGACTGCTCAGAAAGATGAGCTCCAAGCTATAGAGCAAACTCCAATTACAGATAAAGCACTGACCGAAGAAAAGATAGAGGAAATACAAGTCGCTGCAGTTTCTGAACCTGTGGTGCAGCCTGAGGTGGAATTAACAGAGAAAAATGACCAGCTCATTGCAGACCCTAAAAATCAAACTTCGTCAGCAGGCATGAATAGCCAGTGGAACAATGACCAGTATTTTTTAAGTCTGCTGTCAGAACAAGGTCTGTTAATTAATGCCCTGATTTTTCTCGGGCTTGGCATTCTGCTGGCATTTTTACCATGTTCTTTACCTTTAATTCCAATTTTAACGGGAATTCTGGTTCAGCAGCACCGGGGCTACCGTGCGGCACTAATTGCGCTGGTTTTCGTTTTGGGTATGGCACTGGTCTATGCGGTCATGGGACTTGCTGTGGCACAGCTCGGTTATAGTTTTCAGCGCTGGTTTCAAAGTCCGGTATTCATCAGTATTTTCAGCATTCTGTTTGTTTTGTTCGCACTTAATCTGTTCGGAGCATTTCAGCTGTCCTTACCCCAAGGAATGTTGCAGCGTCTGGATCAATGGCAGCAAAAGCAGAAGGGTGGCACGCTGATTGGTGCTGGTCTTATGGGCATGATCGCCGCACTGATTGTAGGGCCATGTATGAGTGCACCGTTGGCCGGTGCCTTAATCTATGTGTCTCAGCTCAATCAACCGATGCTGGGAGCCAGTTATCTGTTCGTCTTAGGCCTTGGGCTGGGCTTACCACTATTTATTGCTGCCGTATTTGGGTCCCATCTTTTACCCAAACCTGGCATCTGGATGGATCGCCTGAAGTTTAGTTTTGGTTTTGTCATGCTGGCGCTGGCCTTGTATTTCGCCCGTCCACTATTGCCCGGTATTTTATATCTGAGCCTTTTGGGCGTGGTACTGATCACCTGTTCAGGCTACTTCTTGTTCAAGATGCTGCCTCATGTGCATCGGTCTGTATCGAAAATAGTCCTGATGCTGCTCAGTGGTTTACTGGTCTATGCAGGAGGCATGCAGCTCTATCATGTCTGGAGCCAGGTACAGGTCGCCCATGTAGAATCACGGCTTGAATGGCAGAAGGTCAGCACAGCCGCACAATTGCAACAGCTATTAGCCAAACATCGCGAACAGCCGGTAGTGATTGATGTTTATGCAGACTGGTGTGTGGCCTGTCAACCGATTGAAAAGGAAGTGATTTCACGTAGTGATGTCCAGGCGGCTTTACAAAATGTGGTTCGTATCAAATTAGACCTGACTCACTATCATCCAAGTCAGGATGAGCTTCTAAAAGAACGGCAAATCCTGGGTCCACCTACTTTTATATTTTTAAATGCAGCGCATCAGGAACAGCGGGACTTGCGTTTGACCGGAAGCTTTAGTGCGGCACATTTACTAGGCACATTGCAGCAACTGCAAGGGGAGCAACCATGATGATTTCCAGTGATGCACTGCATCTGGGACCTTTGATGTTGCCCTGGACACTTATTATTGTTGCCACTGGCTTGATGCTGTTATCTGCCATCCTGTTTGGATTAGCCAGAAAGTATTCATGGTCTAAACAGCAGCTTGGACAAAGTCAGGATTTGCTCTGGAGCAGTTTTTTGGTTGGAATGCTGGGTGCGCGTCTTGTTTTCGTCCTGCTTAATGCCGAGCTGTATTTTGCAGCACCCATCGACATACTGAAAATCCAGGACAAAGGTTTCCATTTATGGGGAGGGGTGCTGCTTGGTGCTTTGTGGTATGTCATTCGAAATAGACAGCTGCAGACCCGATTCAAAGCCATTTTGTTGATCATATTGGTACTCTGGGTCGGGCTTGGACTCGCGTTCAAATCCAGCCTAAAAACTGAAGCAGCGTTTCCTGATCTAGCCTTTGCTGGACTAGAACAGGAGCGTTTGGGTACAGACAAGATTTCACTCAGCCAATTCATTGGCCAGCCCACGATAATTAATTTGTGGGCGAGCTGGTGTCCGCCCTGTCACCGCGAAATGCCGGTGTTGGCCAGAGCAGTCCAGCAGCATCCTCAAGTGAATTTTATCATGCTCAATCAGGGTGAGGAGGTAGCCACCGTAAATGCCTATTTAAGAAAACATCAGTTTCAATTTAAACATGTCCTGCTGGACCCATATGGTGAACTACCCCAGCAGCTGAATAGTTTTGGCCTGCCAACGACGCTGTTTTTTAATGCTCAAGGCCAGCTGGTCGAGCGGCATATGGGGGAACTCAGTCCGGCCATGTTGCAGCAATATTTAAACAGAATTTCAGATCAACCTTAAAAAAACGGAAGGACTTAGTATGAATAAAATTCACCAGGTGCTTGGTGCAGGTATGTTCCTGATCATGAGCATGCACACACAGGCAAATATTAAACAGAACATTGAAAAACAGGGTTTTGTGTTTGTAAAACAGATTCCGGCACCGCAAGGAATGACCGGCTGGGTGGGGCATGAAGACCAATACTCCAATACGCTCTTTATCTCCAATGATGACAAATATTATATCAAGGGCGAACTGTTTGATGCGCAAGGGAAAAGCCTATCCAATGAACAGATTGAAAAGCATATGAAAAAAGCGGTATTGGACGACGTCTGGAAAACCCTGGAAAAATCGACCTGGATTCAGGATGGTAAGCCGGATGCACTACGGGTGGTTTATGTCTTTTCCGATCCCAATTGTCCATATTGCTATAAATTCTGGCAGGCGGCCCGACCTTGGGTCGAATCAGGCAAGGTACAGCTGCGTCATATTCAGGTCGGTGTGATCCGTGAAGAAAGCCGTGGTCAGGTGGCAACATTGTTAATGTCGAAAGATCCAGCGGCAGTTTTTAACGATATGAACAAGAATAAAGGTAAAAAGCAGCTCAAGAAAATGGAAAAGATTCCTGCCGAAATTGCTGCCAGAATTGATGCCAATCAGGCCTTGATGGGGAAATACGGCTTTTTCTCCACACCGTCGATGGCCTGGAAAAACAGTCAGGGTGAATTTAAATCTACTCAAGGCCTGGCGATGGACGTCAAGGAAATTTTTGAACAATAAGATTTTAACTACATGATAGAAAAAGTAATTTTTACTTAAAACCTCTATACATGATAGGGGAGCAGATTTACATTGGTGGATAGGCTAAGCATGAAGAGCAGATAAGACATGTCAAATTTGGATGATCCACGGGTACTGCTTGCTTTGGAACGAACCGCTCTGGCGTGGAACCGGAGTGGTTTGGCATTAATTGCTTTTGGTTTTGTGATTGAAAAATCCAACCTGCTAGTGCAACTGGTGGACCCAGACACTTATGCACAGAAAATAGCTTATTCACAATGGTTGGGAATTGCGGTGATTGTATTTGGTATGTTGGTAAATTTCGCCTCAATCCTGCAATATCGACGGGGGTTGGCATCACTGCGACCGCCGGAATTTATTGAAGGTTATTACACCCAGTATCCCGTATGGCTAAACCTGTTTACTGCTTTTAGCGGACTGCTTCTGATCATTTCTTTTTGGCTGCACTAGGAAGAGGGTTGGGCGCAATACAGCTCGTACAGCTTTTGCATCAGGCTCAAGACCTTGGGGTCACTCAGACGATAGAAAATCTGTTTACCCTCACGTCGGGTGCCAACCATGTCGGCCTTACGCAGTACAGTCAGCTGTTGTGAAAGTGTAGGTTGATGAATATCGGTAGATTCTTCAATTTCCTGAACATTCATTTCCCCGTCGACCAGGACACATAAGATTTTCAGACGATCAGGATTGGCTAAAACTTTTAGGCATTGGCTGACGAAATCGACCTGTGAAAAATCAATTTTGGCATTTGCAGCAATCATATCCATAAATGTCCTCGAAACCTTTGATGTAGCCCGTGCAGTTTACACAATTTACCATAAAACTGCTTGATTATTATTTTTTATTATATAATATAAAAAAGTATATTGTATAGAGATTGATTCACCATGCATGGCTTCCTCATCGCATTTATTGGCGGTTTAATGCTCGGACTTTCAGTGGTCGGCTATCTGTACGTCAATGGCCGTATTGCAGGAATCAGTGGTTTGGTTGGGCAGGTATTAAACCCAAAAACCGTATTTAAAACGCCTGCGATCTGGTTTTTATCAGGCTTGATCATTACACCGTTTATTTATGGTCTGTTTGTACAACCTGAAATTGAATTGAATGCCAGCCCATTGATGATGATTGTGGCAGGTCTGCTGGTAGGCTTTGGGACACGTCTGGGTTCGGGCTGTACCAGTGGTCACGGAATTTGTGGCATTAGTCGGCTGTCTAAGCGTTCTATTGTCGCGACCATGACTTTCATGTTTGCAGGTTTTGTCACCGTTTATATTATCCGTCATATCACAGGAGCATTCTAAAATGAAAAATGTGTTTGCCTTTTTATTTGGTGCCCTGTTCTCTGTGGGTCTGATGGTGTCGGGCATGTCCAATCCTGAAAAAGTACTCGACTTTCTGGATCTGTTTGGTGATTGGGATGCCAGTCTGGCCTTTGTGATGATGGGCGCGATTGCGGTGGCCTTTATTCCTTTCCAGAAAGCGGTACGTGCGGCTCAACCGAAAACAGTATTTAATGAGCCTATTGATTTGCCTAAAAATAATCAGATAGATAAGAAACTGATTACCGGTGCGGTTTTATTTGGTGTGGGTTGGGGGATTGCGGGCATCTGTCCGGCACCAAGTTTCACCTTGATCGGTTTGGGTCACTATCAAGTGCTCTATTTTGTTGTAGCAATGCTGGTGGGTGTATGGATTCACCGTAAATGGTCAGGAGCTTAACTATGCAAGACATTTCAATGGAAAAACAGGTACAACAACCGGTTGTGCAAGATTTCTTTGAAGAAAACACCAATACTTTCAGTTATGTGGTGAGTGATCCTGCAACCGGACATTGTGCCATTATTGACAGTGTCCTGGATTATGATGCGGCCTCGGCCAGCACATCGACTACACACGCAGATCGTATTATTGCCTATGTTAAGGCAGAAAATTTAACTGTGGAGTGGATTCTGGAAACCCATGTTCATGCCGATCATCTGACAGCAGCGCAATATCTCAAGGCAGAACTGGGCGGTAAAATTGCCATGAGCCAGAAGATTTCTGTGGTACAGGAAACCTTTGGTGCGATTTATCACCTGGACATGAAACAGTTTAATGCCCTGCAACCATTTGACTACCTGTTTGAGGATCATGAGCATTTCAAGATTGGTGAACTGGATGCCTATAATATTCCTACGCCAGGGCATACACCGGCCTGTCTCAGCTATGTAATCGGGGATGCGGTATTTGTCGGTGATACCCTGTTTATGCCGGATTATGGTACAGCACGTTGCGATTTCCCGCGTGGGAGTGCATCGACCTTATTCGATTCGGTACAGTCACTGTATCAGCTTCCGCCTGAAACTCGGATGTTCTTGTGTCATGACTACCTGCCTTCAACACGTCATGATTATGTCTGTGAAACAGATATACACACCCAGAAAACCCAGAATATTCATATTCACGAAGGTACCAGTAAAGCAGAGTTTGTCGAAATGCGACATCAGCGTGATGCTACTTTAAATATGCCGAAACTGATTCTGCCGGCAATTCAGATCAATATGAAAGCAGGGCAGTTCCCTGAGCCTGAAGCCAACGGTGTGTCTTATTTGAAATTGCCGTTGAATTATTTTAAGTCTTAAAATCCTCCTTGGCATGTGTGATCATGTTGATTGCACATGTTTTTTTTTATCTGAATCAGACTGAAGTTAAACGTTAACCAAGGTGAGCTCGTCTGCTTCGTACGAGCCAGCGAGAAGTGAATCTAGTTATTCAATTAAATTTATTTCTCGCTATTTTTTGAACAGCAAATGTTAATATATTTTTTATTTAAGCAGTTTTATCCAGGTTTACTGTTTTAAACAGATCTCCCTGTCCGGATGGGCGCTACATAATAATCTTTCCAGTTCTATCTTTTCATCAAAGAGCTTCTTTGCAGCACAATAGGTTAGTCTTGTATCAAGGTGTTATTTTGGTTTGGTATATTTAAATTATTCTCTTTAATCCCAAAAAATAATATTCGTGAAAGGACTATGTTGCGTTTCAAAAAAATTAACAAAAAAAGTGAAAAGTAGATGAAATGCATTTTACAAGTGAAAAAATTATGTTAATTAATAGGAGGTGATTTTTTAGTCAAAAATCATGATGTTTCAGGAAGGAATATCTTAAGAAGCGTATTAAAAAAATGATTAAACAGGAGTTTCAAAGATGCTTCAGCTTTTAAGAAAACTGTTCTGTCTGCATATTTATGAATATGAGCAAATGCAAGAAATCGGCGAACATAGGGAGTGTCGTAAATGCGGGACAAATAAGGACTAACGTTCTTGCAAGAAAAGTGAGCATAGGCTCACTTTTTTATGTCTGTAATTCGCTAATTTACGTTAAAATTAAAGGGAATTTTAACTGGGTGAACAGCGGAAGATGAGCAAGGATTTCTATGCAGATACCTATATCGTAGATGATAACCTGGCGGATACGCTGCACTGGCTCAGCCTGCATCAAGACAGTTATGACGCATTTAGCTATGATGCAGTCACTCAAGAGCTAGTGGTGCATCATGCCAATGGAACAGATCAAATCCGAGTGGGAGATTATCTGAATGCCCGTTATGGCATTTTAATTACTGCACATAACTTTTCTACGAGTTCATCAAGTTAAACAATTATTAGCTTGTCATGGCATCTGTGGCCAGACTACGAACACCTGGTTTTGGCTGTTCTGCAACCAGACCTAATTTAGCAAAAAGTTGCTGATCTCTGCCTTGAGCAGTATTAGGGGTCGTCAACAGTTTTTCACCCGAGAAAATAGAATTTGCACCGGCCATAAATGCCAGAGCCTGATCTGAATCGGTTAAGGATTCGCGGCCTGCAGAAAGGCGGATATAACTTTTTGGCATCAGCAAGCGTGCTACGGCAATCGTCCGAATCCACTCGATGACATCCAGTTTTTCTACATCTGCCATCGGTGTGCCTTCAATCGGAACCAGCATATTGATTGGCACAGATTCCGGATGCACAGCCAAAGTCGCAAGTTCATACAATAAGCCAATCCGGTCATTACGGCTTTCGCCCAGACCAACGATACCGCCACTACAGACTTTCAGGCCAGCTTGACGCACATGATCCAACGTATCTAGACGATCATCAAAGCTACGTGTGCTGATAACGTGTGAGTAGTATTCACGAGAAGTATCCAGGTTGTGGTTATAATAATCCAGACCTGCATCTTTCAGGCGTTCTGCCTGTGACTCATTTAGCATACCCAGTGTCATGCAGGTTTCCAAACCTAATGCTTTGACTTCACGTACCATTTCCAGCACATAAGGCATATCGCGTTCATGCGGGTTGCGCCACGCAGCACCCATACAAAAACGTGAACTGCCAGAAGCCAGTGCCTGTTTAGCTTCCTGGATGACTTTCTCGACTGCAATACGTTTTTCAGCTTCCAGTTTGGAATCATAGTGAGCTGATTGAGAACAGTATTTGCAATCTTCAGGGCATTTACCGGTTTTAATCGAGAGCAGGGTACTGACCTGAACGGTATTTGCAGTGAAATTTTCACGATGAACCTGTTGTGCCTGAAACACTAAATCCATTAAAGGTTGCTGATAAAGTGCTTGTATTTCTTCACGTGACCAATCATTACGTACGACATCACTACTGTTCATCTGTCTGTCCTTGTTCATACTTATTTACATGCTTCATCTTAAGTAAAAGCATGGCTATCTTCATTAGCAAAATATGACCTTATAGAAAAAACAAAACCCACACAAGGTGGGCTTTGCATTTTACTGGACAGCTTATTTGTTGCTGTGATTTCCATGAATATCCTGACCATGCAGATCACTACGATGCTGCTTGTTAAACACGCGCTGGTCCTGTTCATGCTGGTTGTTTTTCGGAGAATTAATTGGCCCATGCTGGGGTTGCTGCTGTTGGTGCTTCTGCTGTTCTTCCTGAAGCTGTTCAAGTAGCTCTTGATTTGGATTTTTTGATGACATCATCTTTCCTCCATTTCATTTTGACTATTTGTATTTATGCCATAGTCTGAAATAAGGGTGTGTAAGGCTTTTAAGTGAAACTGTGACGCTAGGTAAAAATGGAAAATTAACTGGATTTTGCCAGTTGTTCTTGAACAGCCCAATCAATATGCACCTGTACAATCTCATCATGATGGGCGCGCTGCTGATGGAGTGCCTGAACAATTTGTTCATCAAAAGGTGCATTTCCCAAACCGATCGCGATATTACGCATAAAGCTTTGATATCCGGTACGGCGCATCGGGCTACCTTCAGTCGAACTTAAAAAGGTCGCTTCATCCCATTGCCATAAGTCCAGTAAACTGACCTGATCCAGTCCGTGCCGCGGATGAAAATCCTCTACCGAGGTGACTTGGGCAAAACTGTTCCAAGGGCAAATCAGCTGGCAATCGTCACAGCCAAAAACACGGTTACCAATCCCATGCCTCAAATCTTCTGGAATAATGCCTTTATATTCGATGGTCAGATAGGCAATACAGCGGCGAGCATCCAGCATATAAGGCTCGACAATTGCCTGAGTCGGACAGATGTCGATACATGCAGTACAGGAACCACAATGTTTACTGGCAGGCGCATCAAAAGGGAGTTCGAGTGAAGTAAACAGTTCGCCCAGCACAAAGAATGAGCCTGATGTTTTATGAATCAGAAGGGTATGTTTACCTGTCCAACCCATACCGGCACTTTCAGCCAGAGATTTTTCAAAGATAGGGGCTGAATCCGCAAAAGGACGTGATTCAAAATCTCCTACTTTTTCCCGGATTTTTGACGCCAAGGTCTTCAGGCGTCCACGCATGGTCTTATGATAATCCCTGCCACGGGCATAACGGGCAATAATAGCGGAGTTCGGAGCATAAGGAATATACCTGGGTTCCGGTTTATCAACCAGATAATCCATGCGTACACAGATAATGCTGCGTGTGCCGGGAACCAGTAAAGCGGGATTGGCGCGTTTTTCCAGATTGTCTTCCAGAAATTTCATGTCACCATGATATCCGCGATCCAGATATTCCTGTAAGCGGGCTAATTCTGCTTGAGCATCCGGTTTGGCAATGACACAATCAGTAAAACCCAATTCTAAAGCCTGTGCTTTAATCCAGGCCTTTAACTCAGCTGGATCTTGTTGATAGAACTGAATTTGCGCGTGAGAATCGGGAGTTGTCATAAACCAAAGACAGGAAATTAGAAATGCAGCAACTAGTTTACCATAGCCTCGTTTATCATAGCCAAAGTATTCAAGCCTGGGAAAAGCGCTGGTTTCAGCAGCAAAATAGCTCCTATGGTTTAATGCAACAAATGGCCTGGGCAATCAGCCAGCAACTGGGCACTTTATTTTTCAGGCAAAAAATTAAAAAAATCGCTGTCTGCTGCGGTCAGGGTAATAATGCCGGCGATGGTTATCTGGTGGCCAAATATTTAAAACAGGCCGGTTTTCAAGTTGATATTTATGCGGCTGAACCGGGCAGTTCCAGAGATCTGGCAACAGCTGTGCAGGAAGCCAAACAAGCCGGTTTGCAGCCTTATTCGCAGTTTGACTTTCAAACCGAATATGAAGCCTATGTCGATGCTTTATTCGGCATTGGTCTGAACCGTCAGCTGGATTCAAATTGGCAAGACATTATTCATGGTATTAACCGGCAAAATGGATTAAAAATCTCGATCGATATTCCGAGTGGATTGGGTGCCAATACCGGCCAGCCTTTGCCTGTTGCGATTAAAGCTGACTACACTTTTACGGGTTTAGGGCTCAAGGCCGGACTATTCACCGGTCAGGGTAAGGAATATGCGGGCAAGATTGAACTGATTTCTGCAATTCCCGCAGATACTGAGCTTCAACCGATTGCCCAGCTTGCATCACATCAGATCCAATTACCCAAACGCCAAGCTTTTGGTCATAAAGGCAGTTATGGTCATGTGTTGGTGATTGGTGGACATACCAATATGGGAGGGGCTGTGATTATGGCTGCCGAAGCAGCATTTGCTACAGGAGCGGGAAAAGTCACCATTGCTTGTGATGCGAAACACCATACAGCGATTTTGTCGCGTGCACCGAATATCATGCTACGTGATATTAATGCTCTCACTGTAGAGCAGCGTATAGCGTTGATTCAGCAGGTTGATGCAGTCTGTTTCGGGATGGGCTTGGGGCGTGATGAATGGGCAAAAGAGCAATATCAAGCATGGTTTGATTTAATTCAAAATTCAGACCTGGAAATTGTCCTGGATGCAGATGCACTGTGGTTTTTAGCCAGACACCCCCAAATATTGAACTCCAAAACCTATGCTACACCGCATTCCGGGGAAGCCGCTACGCTATTGCAGAAAGATATTCAAGAAATAGAATCAGACCGGGTTGCAGCTATTCATGCCCTGCAACAAAAATATCAGGGACAGTGGCTGCTAAAAGGTTCAGGCAGTCTGATTCTGGAAGAAAAACTTTATATATGCACAGCTGGAAATGCCGGTATGGGGACGGGTGGAATGGGAGATGTGCTGGCCGGAATGATTGCCAGTCTAAAGGCACAATTTAAACAAAAAATTCATTTGCATGAAATTGTGACACTGCATGCACTTGCCGGTGATGAACTGGCCAAAAATGGCGAACGTGGCTTGCAGGCACAGGATATGAAACATGCGATTTACCAGGTAGTAAACCGTTAACATTAAGGAGGAACGGGATGTCTGTTATCAAACTGAGTATTGCTGGCCAAGTACAAGGAGTTGGGTATCGTTACTGGTTTGCCGAGCAGGCTCAGGCACTTGGCCTGAAAGGATATGTGAAGAACTTGAGCACAGGTGAGGTGGAGGCTGTTATTGCTGGAACAGACTCCCAGCTTCAGGAAATGATTACACGAAGTTGGCAAGGGCCTGCTCGTGCAATCGTAAAGTCTGTTATACAAGAGTTTCTGCAATCTGACCTAGATGCTCAAGACTTTAGAATATTACGTTAAACCTTATCGACGACGGCTACTGACGCGACTCCGGCCGCGTGCCATACCGCCTAGAGCATTCAATACCGCCATTTTACTCATACTACCTGAAGCATGAGCATGACAAATGGCAGCAGCTAAGGCATCGGCAGCATCCTGTTGGGGCTTGATGCTGAGTTTTAGAATATTCATCACCATCATCTGTACCTGTTCTTTGTCAGCAGCACCATAACCCACCACCGACTGCTTGATCTGGCGCGCGGTATATTCAGCGACTTTCAAATCCAGATTGACCAGTGCAGCAACTGCAGCACCACGCGCCTGCCCAAGTTTTAGGGCAGAATCCGGATTTTGTGCCATAAAAACCTGTTCGACTGCGGCTTCGGTCGGACCATAAAATTTTACAATGCGCTCCACGCCAGCAAAGATCCGTTTTAAACGTTCAGGCATTTCCGCCGTTTCTGTTCTAATGGTACCGGCATCGACAAAAGTCAGTTTGGAGCCGTCTTTTTCGATAATCCCGTAACCAGTTAAACGAGAACCGGGGTCAATCCCAATAATTAATGACATGCCTGCACTTTAAAAATAGAATAATGCCCATATTGTTACATAAGCGTATCAAAAAAGCTTGATCCTGATGAAGCTGTTGATTTCCCCATCCTATTATTTATTTTACTGAGATTAGATTAATTTTCATGAAATTATTTCTTATTATCCTTGCAGGTGTAATCCTAGAAGTACTGGTCTGGATTGGCGTGGGTGACCTCGTCGGGAGCATGTGGTACGTATTTTTCTGGTTTATAGCCGCATTCTTTATTGGTATGAATCTGATCCGTAAATATTCGGCCGGTGTCATGCCTCAGATGCAGCAAATGCAGATGGGACAGATGAGTGCAGATCCTGCACTAACAGGAAATTTACCTAAAATTCTGGCAGGTTTCTTTTTGCTTATTCCTGGATTGATTACTGACGTATTGGCAGTCTTGATGCTTATTCCGGCAGTTCAGCAGGTCTTTAAAGCCGCAATAATGAAAGCGATGATGAAGCGTCAGCAACTCATGATGGAAAAAATGATGGGGGGCATGATGGGTGATATGGGTGGTACACAAGGCCAAAATCCATTTGCCGAGATGATGCGTCAAATGCAGGATATGCAAAAGCAGCAGTCAGGCCACGGTGATTCAACGATCATTGATGGTGAAGCACGTGAAGTGACACCTGATGCCAAAAAAATTGAAATGAAAGATGTGAATCCTAAATAAGTATTCTATTTGAAGCTTGAACCGAATCATTTGATTCGGTTTTTTATTACCAGAATAAATAATGCGAATATTCACGCAAAAGTTATAATGCACTGTTTTCAGAATTCTTTTATGGAACCCATGTCACTGCTTCTAACCATTTGTGCCTTACATTTTGTGGCCCAGTTAAGTCCCGGCCCCGATATTCTTTTGATTGCCAAAAGCGCCGCATCTACCACACGCAAAAATGCCCTGAAAGTTATCGCAGGCATCTCTGCCGGAATTGTGGTGTGGGTCATCCTGACATTGGCTGGATTCACTGTATTGATTGATCAGTTTCCATGGATTCAACAGGTATTGATGGTGCTCGGTGGTGTGTTCCTGGCGAAGATGGGCTGGACCATGCTAAAGGGAGGCCTGCACAGCTTTAAAAATAGATATCAACCCGATGATAATGTAAATGAGCAAGTGCAAGTTAAAAACTATTTTATGCTGGGCTTATGGACCAATCTTTCTAATCCTAAAACACTGATCTATTTTAGTAGCGTATTTTCACTCGCCTTGAGTTCATCTGCTTCAGATTATTTGAAAACACAGTTGGCTGTGATTATTCCCTCGCAGACCTTTATTACGTTCGCTTTATTAATGCTGTTGATTTCCCAACCAAAAATTAAAGCGTTGTACCAACGTTCAGGTAGTTATATTGATATGATTTCAGGCGGACTCTTTCTGCTGTTCGCATTGTGGTTGTGGTATGACGCGCTTATTCTGATGAATTAATTTGTGCATCTTCATGCAAGGCTGTAGTGGTAGATGAGACAGGTATAGGAGATACTGCATTATCCTGACTTTTAAGCGCCGTTTGATAGCGATTAGGCTTTAAAGTGGTTTCAGTATTTTCAGAACCTTGATAGCTGCGGCTACGGTTGGCGCGCTCACGCAATCCACCTTTTTTAATTAGCTGAACCATGACCTGTCTCTCATTTGAATCTATGGTTATTGTAAATCAAATCGAGGTCTTGTGAGGTGGTTTTTCTGCAGCACAATTCGGATGACTCAAGTATCATAAAAGACCTGTTTGGGATGAACAGGTCTTGCTGCGGGGTGAATAAAATTAACGAAGCCTTTTATCTTCTTCTTTTAAAACATCCAATAGTGAGTGTTGTGCCGGTACTTCTTGTTGCGACTGCACATACAAATGCACCACTTTAAATATGATAGCTGTAACGAGACAGGCGATTAGACATAAAATCCAGAAACCAAAAGGGCTGCGAATATGGTGTGAACCACAATCGTTACAAACCTTTTGAGTGGATTCAACCACTTTGTCACAGCATGCACAATGATACTGGTAACGTAGCATGATGATCTCCTTGAATTCACAGCATTCGAGTGAATAATTTATTTTTTTTAATGTACATCAGCATGTTTTTTACACATCAGATTCTAAATCAATGCATGAACCATGCCTATGGGGTTTAACAAAAAGGTTACTAAAGCATTTTTTGCCTAAAAACCATTTCATTTAAAACGATCAATATCAGGAGTGCGGCAACGCAGCCAAAAAAGATTATCTTAGCGACCCAAGGTATTCTAAAAATTTTTAAATATTTGATTTAAAGCATGAGTTGTAATTATTAACGAGGGGGTTAGCGGGAAATTTATATATAAAAATTAGGTAAATATTTAAATAATTTTGATAATTTATGTTATGTAACCAGAAATACTCCAATAAAGAGCCAAAGCATGAAAAAAATAGCAGTGCTACTTGTAAGTTTAAGGGGGATGGGCAATGTTTCGTACAAACTGAGGTGGAAAAACAAGCTGTCACGTAGTTTCAGCAAGATTTTAACGCAGCTGCATATGAAAGGTTGTTTCAATGCTTTTTGAATTTTAGACCTGAATAATAAAAAAGCAGTGACTATCTTAAATAATGTATCTGCCATTCATGCAGAAATGGGCAATATTGAGCACTTAACAGCCGAGCTCCGAAAATAAAAATTGTACTTAAAACAAAAAAGCCAGTCAGGATGACTGGCTTTTCTATCGTTAAGATTACTGTCCTGAACGGATGATGTAATCAAATGCAGACAGCGAGGCTTTTGCACCTTCACCGGTCGCAATGATGATCTGCTTGTATGGCACGGTGGTACAGTCACCTGCAGCAAATACACCTTTCACATTGGTTTCGTTGCGATCGTTAATCACAATCTCGCCACGACTGCTCAGCTCAACCGGGGTCTCTTT
>NZ_JAYWYV010000018.1:0-66512 GCF_048147885.1 Acinetobacter sp. 228 | reverse complement strand
ATTAGGGGTATCGCCAAGTGGTAAGGCACCGGGTTTTGATCTCGGCATCCGTTGGTTCGAATCCAGCTACCCCTGCCATCTTACAGTTCATCAATTTAGGGGCGTCGCCAAGTGGTAAGGCACCGGGTTTTGATCTCGGCATCCGTTGGTTCGAATCCAGCCGCCCCTGCCATTTTCTCGAAAAAAGACAGAGCACTCATTTGCTGTAAGACTGTTAATTTACCTTGACACTTTACCGCAAAAATATTAAAGTTCTGCCGCATTAGGGGTATCGCCAAGTGGTAAGGCACCGGGTTTTGATCTCGGCATCCGTTGGTTCGAATCCAGCTACCCCTGCCATCTATTCCCATATATCCCAACCGCCAAGGGTGCTTCATGCCCAATCTTGTCGTTTTTAGTGGATCTGCGCATCCACAATTCGCTCAAAAAGTCGTAAGTCACTTACATATTCCTCTAGGCGCTGCCTCTGTAGGTCAGTTCTCTGACGGTGAAATTGCTGTCGAGATTACTGAAAACGTTCGTGGTAAAGACGTATTTATCGTACAGCCTACTTGTGCCCCAACCAATGATAACCTGATGGAAATCCTGGTGATGGCTGATGCTTTGCGTCGTGCAAGTGCTGGTCGTATTACTGCCGTGATTCCTTATTTTGGTTATGCTCGTCAAGACCGTCGTCCACGTTCAAGCCGTGTGCCAATTACCGCTAAAGTCGTTGCAGACATGCTGACTACTGTCGGGATTGACCGCGTTGTGATGATCGACTTGCACGCTGACCAGATCCAAGGCTTCTTCGATATCCCTGTAGACAACATCTACGGTACTCCTGCGCTTTTAGCTGATCTTCGTCAGCAATCGCATCACAACCTGATGGTGGTTTCACCTGACGTGGGTGGTGTAGTGCGCGCACGTGCTGTTGCGAAACAAATGGGTGATATCGATCTTGCAATCATCGATAAACGTCGTCAAAAAGCGAATGAATCACAAGTGATGCATTTGATTGGTGATGTTAAAGATCGTGATTGTGTCATTGTTGATGACATGGTAGATACGGCTGGTACGCTATGCAAAGCTGCTGATGCATTGAAAACCTTCGGTGCTCGCAAGGTGGTTGCATATGCAACACATCCAGTACTTTCTGGTAAAGCACTTGAAAACTTAAAGAATTCTGTAATTGATGAACTGGTTGTGACTGATACCATTCCTCTTTCAGATGAAGCTTTAGCACTGGGTAAGATTCGCCAGGTTTCAGTAGCCAGCATGGTTGCCGAAACAATTCGTCGTATCAACAACGAAGAATCTATTAGCGCAATGTTCGATTCTTATCTATAATAGAGCGCTGAATTTTCAAAGCCCTGCCATTTGGTAGGGCTTTTACTCACCAGACTGGTCGCAAGTCTGGTTCATTTAACTTAAATAGGATGTCTATCATGGCAAACTTCGTATTAAACGCAGCAGCACGTGAAGAAGCAGTTCAAGGGAAAGGTGCGAGCCGCCGCCTTCGTCTTCAAGCTAAAGTTCCTGCAATCATCTACGGTGGTGAAGCTGCTCCTGTAGCAATTACTGTTGAGCTTCGTCAGCTTGTTAAATTCTTAGAAAACAATTCATTCTTTGAAGAAGTTATCGAAATTGATGTAGACGGCAAAGTTGAAAGCGTGAAAATCCAAGCGTTACAACGTCACCCAGCTAAAAACACACCAATGCACGCTGACTTCAAACGCGCATAAGTGTTAATGGTGTAAATTAGTGTCAAATATTTCACTGATTGTAGGTTTGGGTAACCCAGGTTCTGAGTATGCCCAAACCCGCCATAATGCAGGCTTCTGGTTCGTAGAACGCCTTGCAGACCAATATGGCATTACCCTCAAAAAAGACCCAAAATTCAATGGATTTAGCGGTCGTGGCAATATTGAAGGTCAAGACGTCCGTCTCCTTCTCCCAACAACCTTTATGAATCTTTCCGGTAAAAGTGTTGTTCCTTTCGCCAAATTCTACAATATCGCACCTGAATCGATCCTGATTGCCCATGATGAACTGGATATGAATCCTGGCATCATTCGCCTGAAAACTGGCGGTGGTCACGGGGGTCATAATGGTCTACGCGATATCGTGCCGCATATCGGTCCAAACTTCCATCGCCTTCGCATTGGCATTGGTCATCCTGGTGCCAAAGACCGTGTTTCCGGTCATGTGCTCAGTAAAGCGCCTAGCAGCGAACAGAGTTTAATGGATGATGCGATTTCCCATGCCCTCGCCCGTACAAAAATGCTGGTGAACGGTGAAGTACAGCAAGCCATGAATCAAATCAACGCATATAAGCCGAACTGAACATTCAAAAATTGCTGGACAATTCCGCTTGCCAGAAAGTTTATTTAAGCGCAAAATGCGTTTGCTCGATTGTTCACCATACAGCAAGCAAGATTGATTTAACCAAATGATCAAACTCTTAGGTCAACTCAGGGGACGCTAGCCATGCTATCTCGTTTATTAAAATGCAAAATTCACCGCGCTCACGTTACACATGCAGAACTACATTATGAAGGTTCATGTGCAATTGATGGCGTTTTGATGGATTTGGCTGGCATTCGTGAATACGAAGAAATTCATGTGTGGAACGTGACCAATGGTAAACGTTTTGCAACTTATGCAATTCGTGGCGAAGACAATTCAGGCATCATTTCAGTGAATGGTGGTGCTGCGCATCAGGCTGATGTTGGTGATATCGTCATTATTGCTACGTTCGGTGATTTCACTGAAGCTGAAGCAAATGCTCACAAGCCACGCTTAGTCTATGCAAATCCAGACAATACCGTGAATCACACAGCAAACTGCATTCCGGTACAAGTTGCCTGAGGTTTTAGATAAGATTCTAAAAAGTCCGCGAAAAGCGGACTTTTTTATGGACGAATAAAAATAGAATTAACTCCCCTGCCACCAGTTTTTACGGCTTTCACAAGTTAAGGATTTAAGCTGATCATCAACCAGATCTGCCAGCAAAGCCTTGCCATCAGCTTGTACTTTTAATTCGGCAAATTTGGCATTGCGATAACAAGGCTCAAGGCCTTCGGCAAACATAAAACTGTTGGCAGCCGGATAAAGCCCGTCAAATGTATTGCGCGGATTTTTCAGAACTAATCGGGCTAAATTTTTAGACTGATCCAGCTCAGTTCGATTAAAACTGGTTTTAATAACTCTGCGCTGCCGATCCAGCTGTACATAGCTCATCACATGCGATTGATTGTTAAAATCCTTGATACTGATTTCAGGTACAGGCTGTTGTGTAGCATCTTCAGGTGCTGTCGCACTAAAGTGCAGATTATAGTTCAAAGCCATATAATCCCCCTGCAGAATTGATCGCGGATCCACAGGAGCCAGCTCTACATAAATACTCTGGCTATGCCTTAAATGCCATTCATGTTGCAGAATCAACCCACAAAATAAGGCGATGCTAAAAATAGCCAAATGCAAAGGAAGAAACTTTTTCATATTGTCTCTCCTTGAGCATGTTGTGATTTTGGCTGTTTTAAAATATGGGCCAGCCCCAAGACTAATATTCCTGAGGCAAAAATGCTGATGCTTTTAAACAGGAAACTTAAACCCAGATTATAATACAGCATCCATAACCAGAAGATCAGCAGCAAGATGGATAAGGCCTGAATCAAAGACTGCCGATAGGCAATTGCCCAAGCCATCAACATCAAAATAACCAGAATCTCAAAATAGCCGAGCCAGATCAGGATTGTGCCCAAGACTGGAATCAGCCATAAATCATGCCGAGTAAATTGATGTCGCTGCACAAGTATAAAGCTGAATAACCAGATTATTGGCAGAATATAGAAGACCATGACATTTTCAGCACCCTGTTCAGTTATCTGCCGATGATCCAAGTGGAATAGAGTTTGAAACACTGCCATGACTGCCAGTACGCAAATGCTCCATAACTGGATACTTCGGCTATAGTGAGACTGCAACCAGTACCCAGCAGTGAGCAAAACCACAATCAGAACCAGCCAGTTGATTGACATGGCAATGGTCATCAGATGATCATTATGAAGCACTGAATATAAAGCTATAATGGTCAGAACATGTGTCAATAGTAATTGCAGAAAGACGATCCACCAGTGCATGCGGCTTAAGATCGTGACTAACATGATTCCCAGCTGAATCAGCCAGATCAGCGGCCAACTTTCCGTTAGTAATTCGCCATGAATCAGGATAGCCGCCTGGCCACATACCCATAGACAATATGCAAACTGGCGCAGAAAAATAGAATTTTTGACACGAATCAGCCACCATGCAACCCCAATGAAGATAATCCCCATAAAAATGGAAAAACTTTCCCAATAAGTCAGCAGTAGAACTGCCAAGATCACGCCGGCAATCCAGGCACCTAATGCCATTGGGATGACAGAAAATTTGCTCTTAGGTAACAGTTTCATCAGCACAGTACTGATTCCTGCAAACCAGCCGAAAATGAGAATCGCCAGCACAAGTAAACTCAAGGCCGACTCTTGCAGGTATTGCTGGGTCAGATCAAAAATCAAAATACTAAAACTCAGTGCCATTCCTGCAACGAGTAAGCTGGTTTCGAGCTGTTGCTTTCGGGTATAGAAATAAACACTGAATAAAATCGGCAGAACCAGTACCGAGCTCAAATACCAGATCGAATCCGAGTCGATAAACCGGAACATACTCAATATTGAAATGAATACAATAAGCAGAATAAACAGATAACGTAAGACCGGATAATAGCGCAGAGCAAAGAGAAAGCTTAATCCTGTAAAAATATTCAACATCAAAAAATAAGCTGTTTCAGCACGTATCAGCCAAAAGCTTTGTTTGAAATAAAAATACAGCGCCAGCTGGCTCACCAGACAAAATAAGACAAATACACCAATATTAGGCCGATACAACCAAGGCAATAGCAACACAGCCCAAAGTAGAAATAACTGATAGCTGTCAGCACCCGTCTGATAAATCTGTCCAATGACAGCCAGACTCAGCCCCAGCATCAGAGCAGAAACAGCATCCAGACTTTGCCGCAAGACAGCCTGGGTATCCAAGCGTATACTCAGTATCGCTGAAGCAAGCAGTAAAATCTGAGGAATAAACAGCTGCACAAATTTCGGCAACATCCACCAGTTTGCTGCCAGCAGATATATGATACTGATGGCGATTAGCGCAATGCCAATGATCTGCAGGTATTGAATGACAACAGGTTGAATGAATAACAACGGTGAAAATGGATTGTCTGACTTATGCAATATTTTAGACATTCTAATCTGTGCACTTTTTATTTGATTTTACCTTAACATGATTTTTGGCGGTAATTCCAGCCTAGGCCATAGAACCTGTCTTATCATTCTGTGTATCAATCTTAATTTTTTTAATTAAATAAGAACCTGATATATCCCATAAACGGCAATAATGATCAGGACCATACCGCACAATGCCAGCAAGTGTGGATATAGACGAGAGTGACGCAAACGGTTAAAGCCCAAATAAACCAAAGATAAAGTCATAAAATCCAGTACGATCCAGCTCAGGGTTAGAATTATTAAACTTAAATCCAGAGTGGGTGTAATCCCGATAAATTGTGGGAAAAAAGCCGCAAAGAAAATAATGTCTTTCGGATTAGAAATTCCGACCAGAAAACCTTGCTGAAAGCCGCCACGTACCGGAGATAACTTTTCTTGAGTTACCTCTGCTTGCTCAAAGAAAACCTCCCAGAATATCTGCAGCCCCAGATAGCCGATATAGAGACAACCCAGCAGCTTGATGGCATCTAGCCATTGCGCATTGATAACCAGCAAACCTTTCAAACTTAATATAGATAAAGCAATTAAAACCAGAGAGGCGAAATTGGTGCCAAAAATAGTTTTTAAAGCCGCAGCATAGCCACCTTTTAATCCTGCGCTGGCAACCAGTAGCATCACTGGTCCCGGTGTGGCAATCATCAGGACGACGGCCAGACAATACAGGATATATTCACTGATATTCACGCCATTCCCTCAGCTGTTATTATTTTGCCGCATAAAAAAGAGGACTTAGTCCTCCTCTTGCATATGCATCAGATGTTGACTGATGCCGTCTGCCCGTAGAAAAGCCAGATCATAGCTGGCGGTAGCCAACGCCAAAATACGGCGTTCGAACTCATCCCAAAGTGGGCGCACCTGCTTATAATGAATACCCAATCCACTATCGTCAGTAAAATGCCGGTTTTTCTCACACAGCTTTAACGCGTGATACAGTTTGCGCCCTTTGGAAGCATCCTTACGCAAACGTACCCGTTTTGAGAGCACAAAGGCCTGTACCCTGGCAAGATCGGCATGCGGCAACAGTGGTACCAGAATCTGGTCCAGTTGCACATCCAGACGCTGCCACACGGCACGATGCTGCTCGGCACTATAAGTATTCCAGTGAATCACTTCATGATTAAAACGGCGACAACCACGACATACCGCATCACCAAATACGGTCGAGCAACGCCCTGCACATGGGGTTAATGACGCAATACGACGATCTGAACTCAAAACATACTCCAAAGATACTGCAACTTTCAGTATCTGCATTACTTCACAAAATCCTGGGTCGGGCATGACTATACACGCTCTCCTCCCTGAATTGAAGCCTGCTAAAAGACTCGTGTTTTACTCGCTTATTCACTCGAATCAAGCTAAAATGTGCGCCTTTCAAATATCATGCTACGTTGGAGTATTCCATGAACGCTACTGTAGAACAGCTTGCACCTGTAGAACAGCAAGCGACGACTGGTTGGGTTGTTGCCGCACTTTATCAATTCAAAGAAGTTCAAGATCCTGCCGATCTTCAGCAACGTCTTTTGGACCTGGTAAAATCCATCAACCTTTGCGGTACTCTAATTGTGGCAGGTGAAGGCATCAACGGTACAGTTGCAGGCGACCGTGCATCGATTGATCAAATTCACCAGTTCCTTCTAAATGAAGGTTTTAACGAAATGGAATACAAAGAATCTGACAGTTCTGAAAAGCCATTCCGTAAAATGAAAATTAAATTAAAAAAAGAAATCGTGACTTTGGGTGTGGAAGTGAAACCGCGTGATCTGGTGGGCCACTATCTTGATCCGAAAGAATGGAATGAGCTGATTGCACGTGATGACGTGATTCTAGTTGATACCCGTAACGATTACGAATACAAGGCAGGGACTTTCAAAGGTGCGATTGATCCGAAAACTGAAAGCTTCCGCGAATTCCCTGAATATGTGAAAAATAATCTGGAACAGCACAAAGACAAGAAAATTGCCATGTTCTGTACTGGTGGTATTCGTTGTGAAAAATCTACTTCACTTCTACTGCAAGAAGGCTTTACAGAAGTGTATCACCTGAAAGGTGGCATTCTAAAATACCTGGAAGAAACCCCGGCTGAAGAAAGCATGTGGGAAGGTGAATGCTTCGTTTTTGACGGGCGTACTGCTGTAACACATGGTGTTGAAGAAGGTCAAAATACCAAATGTCATGCTTGTGGCTGGCCTTTACTTCCAGAAGAAGTGGCCTTACCAAGTTATGAACATGGCGTCTCTTGTGTGTACTGTATTGATAAGACCACGGAGAAACAAAAAGAGGGTTTCCGTATGCGTCAGTCACAAATTTTAGCGGCGAAACGTAAACGTCTTTAATTCTATCTTTTGTAATAAAATCATATAAAAACCCTCTTCGGAGGGTTTTTTGTTTACATAAAAATTACAACTGTAATAAAACTCTTACCAATCCTTTACCAAGAACCTCATTTTTTTTCAAACAAGATTGTTAGTCTAATGATACGGTGATTTACATGCTAAGTCTTTCATTATTAACTGAAATTTTTAAATGAAAAGGAATATAAAATGCCAGGCTCACTTGCTCAAGATTCAGAAAATCTGGTTCATTTCCAACCTCAAGAAAATATAAAGCTGCAACGACTTCATCAAATTACTGAGGAGCTTGAACATCAGTCACATTTATTTGTCGTTATTCTGGGAACGGTTATTGGCGCGATTTTGGCGCTGTTCATTGGTTACCATATCAATACCGGTATCATACATTTTATCCTGCTGAGTATTTTGCCGGTGTGCTTGGCCTATTTCTTACGTAAAGTTTATATTTATACGCTGACGCATAGCTGATTCTGTCTGAGCATTTATATTCCAAGACTTTACCGCACCAAAAATACTGCTTAGGATACAGGCAGTATTTTTTATTTTGCCAATCATATGAATCTGACCGAATGGATTATTTCCATCATGGAGCAACTGGGCTACTGGGGCATCGCCCTGCTCATGTTCCTGGACAATGTCTTCCCGCCCATCCCGTCTGAAATCATTATGCCTTCTGCGGGCTATTCAGCCTCTCAAGGTGAGCTGGTACTGGTTGGAGTAATCATAGCTGGCTGTATCGGCTCCTTACTAGCAGCTGCTTTGCTGTACTGGATTGGCTATAAATTCAACCATGACTCTATTTTTAAATTTGTCGATCGTTATGGCAAATATTTATTTATTAAATCAGAAGATGTAAAAAAATCATTGAGTTGGTTTGAGCAGTACGGTCACCGGATTGTGTTTTTTGGCCGCATGATTCCTGCTGTTCGCTCCTTGATCAGCATTCCTGCAGGTATGAGTCATATGCCTTTCTGGAAATTCATGTTCTATAGCGCACTTGGAACCATCATCTGGACCACATTTCTGGCCTGTGTCGGGTTTTATTTTGGCGAAAACCAGCAGTTGATGCATCAGATTTTCAGTAAAGTCAGTTATGTGATTATTGCGATTGTTATCGTAATTATTGCCTGGGCTTTCTACCGTAGACAGCAGCGTAAAAATCGTCCATCCTGAATAGACCTCAGCATAAGGAGGTCAAAACGATGTCGCATTATCTGAAATATTTTGCCACCGTTTATCTGATCTTGGTTCTATTGGTGGGCCTATTCGTCTATTTATTTGGTCTGGGCGCTATTCTCCTGATTCCTGCCCTGATTGCTTCTGCCTTTCTCAGTGCCCGGTACTTCGTTAAACACCAACACCGCTTACCAACCCAGGAGGAGAAAAAACCACTCATCTGGGGTTCTACGATTATTGCCATGACCTTTGAGTTTATATTTTTATTTGTGCTGATCTGGATGTCCCCTCAGACAGATGAAATTTATAGAACCATCGCTTATACAGGAAGAGGACCTAACTCATTTCTGGTGGCTGCCAGCATTGCCTTACATGCCTTGCTGTTCCATATCGCCTACAATGGTTATGCCCGCTATAGTCTGTCCAAACGCGCAGGTCTGGAGAAAAACCGGGATTGAATATCTTTACCCATGTAAAAGTCCAAAGCTAAAAAAAGCACCGTGCGGTGCTTTTTTTATGAATTATTCTGGCGTGTGGTACATCAGATACAATTCATTCAGGTTTTCTGGAATTTCTTCTGCAAGCTCATCCATTAACTGGCCGTTGCGACGGAAAGTTTCCATTTGTGGATCTTCATCATCGATGCCGCTGAAGACCATGATTGGCAAGGTTAAATCAACCAGTTGTTCTTCAAACTCTTCAGTAAACCAAGCATCTTCGTTCAGGAACATGGCATCTACAAAGCCCACGCTCCAGTCACCCAAGCTTGATTCGGTATCTGCTTCTTCAATTTCAAACGGGAATGTAATCCCTTCTTCATTGGCTAAGCTTTGACGAATAGACTCTAACCATGCTTGCACCTGACTGATGATTTCTGCAGGCACTTTCTTTTGATTGTTATCAAAAAGTTCGTCTAACCATTTGTCAAATTTTGGGCCTACTGCAATAGCACATAAGAAACCATGGGTTGCTGCGAAATCTAGACCGTGTTCATTCTGGTCACCATCTAGATATTCACTCAACAGGTCTAAATCTAAAGCACTCATCTAACATCCAAACTTAGAAAACCGAAAGGTTTAGCATAGCATTTATTCAGGCGATGCTAAATCCGAATTCGTTAATCTTCGTCATCAAAATCATCGTCATCGTCGAAGTCGTAGTCAAAATCTTTGAGTTCGCGTTCCAAGCGACGCTGTGAAAGTAAATCATCAATCAGACGACGTTTTTCCAACGACTCTTTGGCACTCAGCTTACTGGAAGCCTCATCGAAATTAACATCATCCTCACCGAAGTTATCATCTAGTTCAAAATCTGTAGAAGACACTAAAACTTCCTCATAGTGAAAAATGTAAATGGTTTTAGCGCTATTTATCTTGCCTATAATCACAAGTCAAGTTTTATTTAAATTTTCCTAGGTTAAAATTGTAAATAGGGCTTTTTTTCTAGCTCCATTGTGTGGCATGATATAATCCACCCTGCGTCCTTATGTTTTTTGACTACACATTTTTTTGGTCAAATATACATATGCATGGGTTGGACTTGAAAATAACAAATTCATCCCCACCTTAAATTACTGAATTTCATTTTAAATATTTTATCAGTGAGCTTTAATGCTAATTACCCTGATGAAATAAGTAGGCTATTCACTAAATTTAATGAGCTTAAATCGTGCATACCTAATTGTACGATTTTTTTACTATCACAGATTCAACGAAGAGTAAGCAAAAGATGAGCGATATGACTTCCCCTACTTCTCAAGTAGCGGCTCTGATTAGCCGAGGCAAAGAACAAGGTTACTTAACCTTCGCTGAGGTTAACGATCATCTGCCGGACTCCATCACAGAAAGCGAGCAGATTGAAGACATTATTCAGATGCTGAATGATGTGGGTATTCCTGTACATGATCGCGCGCCTGAATCTGATGATACGATGTTCGAGGACACTGCAGAAGCTGCCGATGAAGTTGCAGAGGAAGAAGCTGCAGCAGTACTTGCATCTGTAGAAAATGAGCCAGGTCGTACAACTGACCCTGTGCGTATGTATATGCGTGAAATGGGTACCGTAGAGCTTTTAACACGTGAAGGCGAAATTAGCATTGCAAAACGCATCGAAGAAGGTATTCGTGATGTTTTGCATTCGATTGCTTACTGGCCAAATGCAGTTGAAGTAGTACTGCAAGAATACAAAGATTATGAAGCGGGTGAACGCCGTCTTGCTGACCTTTTATCCGGTTATTTAGATCCCGAGTCAGATGAAGAAATTCCTGAAGTTCTAGAAGAAGAAGCCGTTCTTGTTGAGGAGACTGACTCGACCAAATCGACCAAAGACGTAAAACTGGACGATGATGAAGAGGAAGAAGAAGCTGAGTCAGATGACGAATCAGAAGCAGATTCTGGTCCAGATCCTGAAATTGCCAAAGCGCGTTTCACTGAACTCGAAAATGCGTGGCTGAAAACCAAAGCAGCCATTGAAAAATATGGTCGTGATAGCAAACAGGCTGAAGAAGCCTTACAGGCCCTTGCCACCGTATTTATGATGTTCAAATTCACTCCGCGTCTATTTGATATCATTTCTGAAATGATTCGTGGCACGCATGACCAGATTCGTGGTGCAGAACGTGAAGTGATGCGTTATGCGGTACGCCGTGGCCGCATGGACCGTACCCAGTTCCGTACCAGCTTCCCTGGTCAGGAATCGAATCCGGCCTGGTTAGACGAACAGATCGCGAAAACACCAGCAGACCAGAGAGCCTATCTGGAAAAAGTACGTCCAGACGTATTGGCCTTTCAGCAAAAGATTGCCGATATCGAGAAAGAGCTAGGTCTTGATGTGAAAGGCATTAAAGACATTGCCAAACGCATGGCTGTGGGGGAAGCAAAAGCACGTCGTGCCAAGAAGGAAATGGTTGAAGCAAACTTGCGTCTGGTAATTTCGATTGCCAAGAAATACACCAACCGTGGTTTGCAGTTCCTGGATCTGATTCAGGAAGGTAACATCGGTCTGATGAAAGCGGTAGACAAGTTTGAATACCGTCGTGGTTATAAGTTCTCGACCTATGCCACTTGGTGGATTCGTCAGGCAATTACCCGTTCGATTGCGGATCAGGCACGTACCATTCGTATTCCGGTCCATATGATCGAAACGATTAACAAGATCAACCGTGTATCTCGTCAGCTTCTACAGGAAATGGGACGTGAACCGACTCCTGAAGAACTGGGTGAACGTCTGGAAATGGACGAGGTCAAAGTACGTAAAGTTCTGAAGATTGCGAAAGAACCAATTTCGATGGAAACCCCAATCGGTGATGATGAAGATTCGCATCTGGGTGACTTCATTGAAGACAGCAATATCACTTCACCGATTGATGCGGCAACCTCTGAAGGCCTGAAAGAAGCAACACGTGAAGTTCTGGAAAACCTCACTGAACGTGAAGCCAAAGTCCTGAAAATGCGTTTTGGTATCGACATGCCGACCGACCATACTTTGGAAGAAGTAGGTAAACAGTTTGACGTGACACGTGAACGTATTCGTCAGATTGAAGCGAAGGCGTTACGCAAGCTTCGTCATCCATCGCGTTCTGAACACTTACGTTCATTCCTTGAGAATGATTAAGATTTGATGCTTGATGTGGAGACTTGAAATTTAATCATCAGTCTCCATTTTAAGTAGCTAAGACAGACCCAAACGCCTGCATCATTGCAGGCGTTTCAAATCAGGGGGACTACCATGTTAGACCGTACACCATCTCGCGAACTTCAAGAACATCTTTGGGTGTTCCCAATGGACTATCCAATTAAATTAATTGGTTTGGCTGGCGAAGAACTCCATCAGGCCGTGAATGATATTTTTGTAAAGCATTTTCCTGACTTTGATGGCAGCCAAATGACTGTAACGCCTTCACGTACTGGTAAATATCATTCGATCACTGCCCAGCTGCGCTTCCTGGAATTAGAACAGGTTCATGCAGTATATGCTGACTTGGCAGCATGTCCGTTGATTAAAACAGCACTTTAATCAAAAACACAAAAGACACGCTTCCGGGCGTGTTTATTTATGCCCATTCAAAGCTGAGCTATGGCTTAAATATTGTTGATCTCACCCCTATTTCATGCCGAAATCATTATAATTATTGGCAGTATTTTTCATTATCAAGGACCCTCCCTGTGACTGATGCGCTGCAAAAGCCCGAGCTGATCATTCGTCAATATCATGATCTTACCCTGTATGAAGATCGTTTTCTGGAAATGAAAGCATTTACGGAAACGCGTGACGAAAATAGCCCTGATCAATTGTGGATTCTGCAACATCATGATGTCCTTACCCAGGGTCAGGCAGGTAAACCAGAACATATTCTAATACCTAGCAGTATTCCGGTAATTCAGACCGATCGTGGTGGTCAGGTCACTTGGCATGGTCCAGGCCAGTTGGTGGCTTATTTCATGTTTGACCTGAATCGCCTGGGCTGGAATGTGCGCACACTAGTGTCTTATGCTGAAAACCTGATGATTGATCTACTAAAAAAATATGGCATCGATGCCTATGCCAAACCAGATGCACCCGGGGTATATGTGGCTGAGCGCAAAATAGGTTCTCTCGGTTTTAAAATTCGTAAAGGCCGCAGTTATCATGGTCTTTCCTTGAATCTGGATTGTGACCTGAGCGGATTCAATACCATTAATCCTTGTGGATATGCAGGACTAGAAATGGTACGCATGAGTGACCTCCTAGACCAGCCACCCCAATTCAATCAGTTGTGCACTGAAATTATTGAAACTTTGCACCACAGCGGTTACTTTAATCAGGTAACTGTCGAGCAAAGATAAAGCCTTTGCATTTCACCCTTAAATAAATTAGAGTATTTACTCTAAACCAATAATATTGAGATAGGGATCATCACGTGATTGCAACTAAATCCGTAAAACCCGCTTTGCAGCTTGCCTATGTCAAACTCATGATGGATGTGATTGGCCGAGGTCTGGTCATGGCAAGTCAGGTGGATGAAGAAATAAAACAGGAAGTGGCTCATTTTCCAGTGAATTTTAGTCTTTCCATGAAAGTTTTTCCGCACGGCCCGGCCTTTGTGGCGCGGGTCACTCAGGATAAACAACTGGAACTGGTGAAAAATCTGGAAAAAGCGCCCGATCTGACCATTACCTTTAAGCACCTGCACCATGCCTTTTTAGTATTTTCTTTTCAGGAAAGTACCTCTCAAGCTTTTGCCAATGACCGCATGATTGCTGATGGCGATATTTCCAATGCCATTCGTCTGGTTCGCTGCCTGAATAAAATGGAAGCCCTGATTTTGCCGAAAATGGTGGCTCAACTGGCTGTTAAAGAATATCCAAACAATCTGAGCCTAAAAGAAAAACTAAGTGAAGCGAGCAGCATTTATCTGAAAATCGCTCAATCCTATTTGAAACGGAGTGTATAACATGGCTAAACCTTATTATGAATTTTTCTGTCCGGTCAAAATAATTGCCGGCCATGCCGCGTTAGAACATATTCCGTTTGAACTTGCAACCTTGGGAGCAAAACGTCCGCTGATCATTACTGATAAAGGTGTGCGCGCCAACAATCTGCTGGCACCGATTGAAGCTGCATTTGAAATGGCAGATGCTGCAATTGTCGCCATTTTTGATGATGTACCACCCGACTCCAGTTTGGGTACAGTTCGCAGTGCGGCAAAGCTATACCGTGAAAATTACTGTGATGCGATCATTGCCGTGGGCGGTGGTTCAGTTATTGACACCTCCAAAGCGACCAATATTCTGGTCTCTGAAGGGGGTGATGATCTGCTGAAATACTCAGGTGCACATAACCTGCCCAAACCGCTGAAACCGTTCTTTGTAATTCCAACCACTTCAGGTACAGGTTCAGAAGTGACCATGGTCGCTGTCGTGTCGGATACTGAAAAGAATGTCAAAATGCCGTTCGCTTCTTATTATCTGATGCCGCATGCCGCGATTCTAGATCCACGCATGACCCAGACCTTGCCGCCGCATTTAACTGCCATGACTGCGATGGACGCCATGACCCATGCAGTCGAAGCTTATACTTGTATGGCAGCCAATCCGATTTCGGATGCCTATGCGACCGCTGCCGTCAAGAAGATCAGCACCCACCTATTTAATGTATTGGACAATCCTACCGATGCACAAGGCCGTCTGGAACTGGCTCAGGCATCGACCATGGCGGGCATTGCATTTTCCAACTCAATGGTGGGCATTGTACATTCTCTCGGTCACTCATTAGGTGCAGTGGCTCACTTGCCGCATGGTTTATGCATGAACCTATTCCTGCCTTATGTGCTGGAATACAACAAAGATGTCAATGGTGACAAAATTGCAGATCTACTCTTACCTTTGGCTGGTGCAGATATTTATGCACAAACACCGGCGCATCTACGTGCTGACAAAACCATTGCAACGATTATGACCATGCGTGACCGGATTTACAGTCTGACCAAATTACCACGTACATTACGTGAAACCGGTAAGATTTCTGAAGCCCAGCTCGATGAAGTTGCTGAAAAAGCACTAAATGATGGTTCCATCATTTACAACCCGAAAGAAGCCAACTTGGAAGATTTAAAATCAATCTTAAAAAAGGCTTGGTAATTACTGAAAAATAAGCCAATATAGCAAAAATTTAAAGCCTGATGTTTTTTTAGACATCGGGCTTTTATCTTGCAGGAAATAGCCGTTTTTTGCTACGAATGGCACACTTCGTGCAAATCTAAATTTAAAAAATAGCTAGCAAAAGCCGTAATTTTAAAGTAGATTGGCGCGCTTTTATAGAAAATTGTAGGGGGGATCGTTCGTCTCAAACGATCCTTATTAAATATGACTGATCCTTGATCAACGATTAAGAGGATAACGCCGTTGACAAATTTCTCTGGGACTCAATCGGCAGCTAAACTGCAAAAAACGCTAGGACTCTGGCACATCATTATTATTGGTTTAGCTTACATTCAACCCATGACCTTATTTGATACCTTTGGTTTGGTATCTGAAGAAAGTCATTTGCATGTTCCTACTTCTTACATCATTGCCCTCATTGCAATTTTGTTTACATCGATCAGCTATGGTCACATGATTCGTCGCTATCCTTCTTCGGGTTCGGCCTATACCTATGCGCAAAAATCGATTCACCCGAATATTGGCTTTATGGTGGGATGGTCTTCATGGCTTGATTATCTGTTATCACCAATGGTCAACATTATCTTGGCGGTGATCTATCTTGAGGCTTTGTTCCCGGATGTCAACCACTGGGTCTGGGTCGTCGTATTGACTGCCTTCATGACCGGGGTAAACTTGCGCGGTGCACGCTTCGTGGCCAACTTTAACAGTCTGATCGTACTGGTACAGTTACTGGTTATCGGCATCTTTACCTGGATGGTGTTTACCAAACTGCAGGCAGGCTTCAATGCCGATGGTCCGATCACGGCTGAACAGCGTTACCAGCTTTGGAGTCTCGAGCCTTTCTGGAATGAACTGACATCAGTCGGTGCACTGATTACCGGTGCAACTTTACTGTGCTTCTCATTCACTGGTTTTGACTCTTTAAGTTCTCTGGCAGAAGAAACCAAAGACACTGAAAAAACTTTGCCTAAAGCAATTTTCCTGACTGCTTTAATCGCCGGGATTATTTTCATTATTAGCACGTATTTCATGCAGCTGTACTTCCCTTCTAATCCAGGTTCTTATTTTAAGAATATTGCTGAAACTCAGCCAGAAATCCTGTTACTCGTAGGCGGTTCATTGTTCCAGTCTTATGTTCTGACTTTTGCAATCATTACAGTAATGGCATCAGGGATCTCAGCACATGCAGGGGTATCTCGTCTGATGTATGTAATGGGTCGTGATGGCGTGATCAATAAGAAGATCTTTGGTCATATTAGCCCGAAAAGCTACACGCCAAACTACAATATTCTGATTGTCGGTGCTGTGGCCTTAACGGCAGGCTTCATGGATCTGGATATCGTCATTTCAATGATCAGCTTCGGTGCCTTGACAGCGTTTACTTTCGTTAACCTGTCGGTGATTTCACGTTATGCACTGCGAGATGGCCGCACTAAAACTGCGAAAGACATTTTCAGCTTCGTGGTCATTCCAATGCTTGGTTTTTTCAGTATCTTTGCAATGTGGCTGGAAATTGAAGAAACTGCGCTGAAATACGGTTTATGGTGGGCGATGTTCGGTATTCTGTACTTGGGCTACAAAACCAAGGGCTTTAAGCACCCTGCTCCACAACATAACGAATTTGAATAATCGGTATTGTTCATCCTTAAAAAAGGCGCTTCATGCGCCTTTTTTATTTTTTTGCTTTTTTCAAGCTGACTAATTTAGAAGGCAACCAAAACCCATTTGAGTATCGACCCGATTATTTTTGTAGCCCAGTTTTTCAATAAACAGGCGACGGTTAGACAACATCTTCTGCTCTTCCGGAGCTAAACGGGCTTTATTCTGGACAGCCAGTTGATACATTTCATCCACAACACCCTGGAAGATATCACAAACTTCTTGGCGCTTGGCCTGTTTTAGTTTACGTCCCTGCCAGGTCCATTGAAAATCATCTGCATCCAGGCTCTGTCCCCATTTTTCAATACGGGCATCCAGGCGTTTCTGCATGTCGCGAAGGCTCTGCTGGATTTCCGCTTGAGTAATAGGCCGATTTTCAGTTGTCAGGGTTGCAGCACTACCGTCTTCCGCACTCACAGAAGCAGCAATGATGCTAAAGCAACATGTGATGACAAGTTTTACTAGAGGCTTCAAGGCAGTACCTTTTGCTATATTTGATGACGTTTCAAACCTAAGCATACAATGAAGTGCAAAACCTTTTATCTATTTGTTACACAAAATAAAAAAGCCACCCGAAGGTGGCTTTTTAAATTATTGTAGATTTCAGTTAAAGTGCTTTAAAACCCTGTTGACGCCAAGCCTCATACACAATCACTGCAGTCGCATTTGAAAGGTTCAGACTGCGCGAGTTCTCTGCCATGGGTAAACGAATCCATTGCTTTTGCGGGAACAGCATACGCACCTGCTCCGGTAGGCCACGAGTTTCCGGCCCCATTAACAAGGCCACAGGACGGTTTAAGTCCGAGGTATGTGGCGTTGCAGAACCTTTAGTAGTGAGTGGATAGACTGCATCCGGACCAATGCCTTTACTTGCCAGATCAGCCAGACAGTCTTCGATATTTTCCCAAATCTGCATATTGGCATATTCGTGATAATCAAGGCCGGCACGTTTCAGCTTTTTGTCATCCAGTTCAAAACCCAGCGGCTTGACCAGATGCAACTGCGCTCCGGTATTGGCACACAGACGAATGATATTGCCTGTATTTGCAGGAATTTCAGGCTCATATAAAACAACGTGGATCACAGAATTTCTCTACTTGGGTTTAAGTGACAGCTTATTGCCACTTTAATTGTTCACGCAAACGCACAACTTCACCAATAATGGTCAAAGTCGGAGCTTGAATCTGATGTTCGGCCACCTTGGATGCAATGTCCGTCAGGGTGCCCACTACGACTTTTTGCTCAGGGGTCGTACCTTTAGAAATTAGCGCTACCGGCATATCGGTGCGTTGACCATGAGCAATCAACTGCGCACAGATTTTTTCCAGTCCCACCAAGCCCATATACAGCACCAAGGTCTGGTTTTCATAGACCAGTTCACTCCAAGGCAGTTCAGGCGAACCTTCTTTTAAGTGACCGGTCAGGAAACGTACACTTTGTGCATAATCACGATGGGTCAAGGGAATACCGGCATAGGCTGAACAGCCTGAAGCTGCAGTAATCCCTGGAACCACCTGAAAAGTAATGCCTGCAGCGAACAGTTCTTCAATCTCTTCACCACCACGCCCGAAGATAAAGGGATCACCACCTTTCAGACGGCAAACCCGCTTTCCTTCACTGGCATATTTGACCAATAAAGCATTAATCCCATCCTGCGGCACCGCATGGTTGGAACGCGCCTTACCAACATAGATCTTTTCCGCATCACGACGACATAGATCCATGATGGGTGCTGAAACCAGACGGTCGTAAATCACCACATCGGCTTGCTGCATCAAACGTAAGGCTTTTAAGGTCAGCAGTTCTGGATCACCAGGACCGGCGCCCACCAGATAGACTTCACCTTTTGGTTGTTGCCATTCCTGTAATGCTTGCTCGATCAGGCGATCTGCTTCTGCAATATTGTCGTTAAACACCTGTTCTTTCAGTGGACTGGCATATAAGTCTTCCCAAAAAATACGGCGTTCATCCGGATTGACAATTTTAGCCTTAACCGCACTGCGCCATTTTCCTGAAAACTCGGCTAGCTTGCCCATTTCATGCGGAATAGTGGTTTCCAGTTGAGTACGGATCTGCCGCGACAACACGGGCGACGTACCATTCGATGCGACTGAAATTACCAAAGGTGAACGGTCAATAATCGCTGGCACCATAAACCGGCAATGCGGTGGATCATCGACGCTATTGACTAGGACATTTTCCGCTTCACACAGTTCAAAGACCTGACGATTGGTCTCGGCATCATCAGTCGCCGCAATCACCAGTCGATATTGGCGTAATGCAACTTCAGGATAAAAAGCTGCCTGCACATAGTGTCCTTGGCTATTTTGCACAATTCGCAGCAGACTCTCTTCGATTTCAGGTGCAATCACATGAATGATCGCACCTGCTTTTTGAAGTAAAAGTGCTTTACGGTATGCAATATGCCCACCACCGACAATCAGACAAGGTTGCTGCTGCAACTTTAACGAGATTGGAAAAATATCCACGAACTACCTCAAAATTTTAAATCTGACTGTCTATGCAATTTTCATGCACATTTATAGGGATGCAAAGATCGACAATTAGTCGATATAAGTCGCACCACCCATATATGGACGTAATACTTCAGGAATCTCAATCGAGCCATCGGCGCGCTGATAGTTTTCCATCACTGCAAGTAAAGTACGACCCACGGCCAGACCTGAACCATTCAAGGTATGCACAAATTCAGTTTTCTTCTGATCAGCACGGTAACGCGCTTTCATGCGACGCGCCTGGAAGTCCCCCATGTTTGAGCATGAAGAAATTTCACGATAGGTACTTTGGCTTGGTACCCAAACTTCTAGGTCATAAGTCTTGGTCGCGCCAAAGCCCATATCACCACCACACAGGATGATCTTACGGTATGGAAGACCTAATGCCTGCAAAATACCTTCTGCATGACCAGTTAATTCTTCTAGTGCCTGCATCGAGGTTTCAGGTTTTACAATCTGAACCATTTCCACTTTGTCAAATTGATGCTGACGGATCAAACCACGCGTATCACGACCATAAGAACCAGCTTCACTGCGGAAACATGGCGTATGCGCCGCATATTTCAGTGGCAGACGGTCTGCATCAATAATTTCATCACGCACAAAATTCGTTACTGGCACTTCAGCAGTCGGAATCAGATAAAATTCTTTTTCGCCCTGCAGTTTAAACAGATCTTCTTCAAATTTTGGCAGCTGACCAGTCCCACGCAATGAATCTGCATTGACCAGATAAGGCACATAGGCTTCGGTATAGCCATTTTGGTCTGTGTGTGTATTCAGCATGAACTGGGTAAGAGCACGCTGTAAACGTGCCAATGGACCTTTCAGTACGCTAAAACGTGAACCGGTCAATTTGGTAGCGGTTTCAAATTCCAGACCGCCCATCATTTCGCCAAGATCAGTATGGTCTTTGATTTCGAAATCAAATTCACGTGGCGTACCCCATTTCAGGATTTCCACGTTATCGCTTTCATCTTTACCTGCCGGTACAGATTCGTCTGGCAAGTTTGGAATAGACAATGATTTTTCTTCAAGCTCAGCTTGCAGTTCAGCCAGTGCAGCTTCAGCAGCTTTGATTTCATCACCAATCGCTGACATACGTGCCATGATTTCAGATGCGTCACCGCCGGCTTTTTTAATTTGACCAACTTGTTTCGCACCCGCATTACGCTCAGCTTGTAGCGATTCAGTTTTGGATTGAATTTCTTTGCGGCGAGCTTCAAGTGCAGCCCACTCTTCGACATTCAGTTGAACACCACGTTTTGCCAAGGCTAAATTTACAGCCTCAATATTATTTCTGAGTAATTTCGGGTCGATCATAGCCAATCTTTTGTTAAGAAAAAAACTGGCTATAGTGTAAGCTCTTAACGTCAAAAAATACAGCGACCAGAACCCAAGCTTCGCCCTATTAGCACAATATTTAGGAAGTTGTCTGCTGCAAAATGGCCCAATATTCTGGCCGAATCACTTTTTTTAAATCTGCATAGGGTACTTTTAATTCAGGCATGCCTGCGGCTGTCGGAGCCAACTCACCCGCCGGATACACTATCACCAGACCAGAGCTGTCAAAATAATAGTTATCACTCAGCTTTAACTGTTGCCGTTGAATCCCTTGTTTATTCAACCATGGGGCATTGGCACGATACATCACCTCAAGCAGTTTCTGTTCGCTGCCATTGAACAAAAATTGATGTAAAGCCAGACGTTTTTTCTGCTGTAAATCAAAATTGATATATTCAGTATGAGTCATCGGTTGAACATGATTCCGAGGTAAATTGGAACTTTTTAAGGCAAAAGTGGCCAGATGAGCGCGCTGAGCCATAAATTCCACCTTGATCGACCGCTGATCCAGATAATGCGGTTCATGGGCTTTTTTAGGATTTTTCTGGATAACTTTAATGAATGCAACAGGTTCGGTATGCTGAATGCGCTCAACAAAATATTGATTAATCCAGTCAATATTGGTGTCTACCGTCTGCAAATCAAAGCGTATACACCCCTCTATTTCACACACCACTTTGGCCGCCCCCTTGAGTGGAACTGCTTTAGTTTCAATCTGCACATTCTGGTCTGTTTCAGGAATAGCAACTGAACTGGATTGAGGCTGACAACCCAGTATGCCCAGACCAATCAAGAACACTAGGTACACCCTGGAAATTTTAAACCGATTGATCTTCATACTGAGCTCCTAAAATTTTGCAATTTCATTGACTCGACTTTTATTTATTTTAAGATGCGCTGCCATCCAGATATAGCTAAACCTTGTATCCAGTCCAACCGTATCCTGATCTCTGGCAATAAAAAAGCAACCTAAGTAGGTTGCTTTTATCGGTTCATTTTAAAGTTTATTGATCAATGATGTCTGTACCCTTGGGTGGGGTGAAGTTAAAAGTAGAAGCAGGAATACTGCTATTCACTTTTACATTGTTAAATTTGATTGTGGTGGTTTGCCCCAATGAATCCTGCAAAATCATCAAATTTGGTGCTTTATTCGTTCCAAAACTGATCGTCAAGCTTTCAAATACACCATCGGTATTTTTAGGATAAAGCGTGTAATAGGTTTTACCCTTATTTGGCTGAGTGACCCGGTAAGACTGCATAATCTGTCCAGTATTACCTGACAGCAATAATGCCGGTGTGTTGGCCACCTGTTCATCTAGACTTTGACGAACCGCCTGCTGCAAATCAGGATCATAAATCCACACAGTTTTACCCGTAGTTGCAATTACCTGCTTGGATGGTGCAGTTGTTTCCCAATAGAATTTACCCGGACGCTCGACTTTCATCACCCCTTTAAAGGTTTGATTCATATGCTGTGCAGTCAGACCTTTCTTCTGAGTTGCTCTCGGGTTAGTCACCTTGGAGCTTTGTTCGAAGTTTGCCGTCATACTACGCACATGATTAAGCTGTTTCACCAGACTTGCAGTTGCCTGCTGCTCCGAAGCTGCTACAGGGGCAGCAAACACGGTTGTACTCATCACCGGAGCTAAAGTCACTGCACCCAGCGCCATCGCACAGACGGTTTTACGAAGCATATTCATAATTTCACCCTTATATTTTGCGTCATCGCAATTTATTTGATAACTCATCTTAAACGAAAATTAAAAGCTAAAATGATAGAAAATAAGAACTTTTGTATTGTTATTAATTCGAAACCGGTTTTTTTGTTCATCATCATGAAGATTTCAGAACAATTTTTACATTATGGAATGTCACTTAACCTGAACATTAATTTTCAGGCATAAAAAAACCCACAAAAATTGTGGGCTTTTTTTCTATCTCAGCGGATTACGCGTCAACAGATACGTAGCGACGGCCAAATTGACCTTTCACTTCGAATTTTACTACGCCATCAGCAGTAGCAAATAATGTATGGTCACGGCCCATACCTACGTTTTGACCAGCGTGGAATTCAGTACCACGTTGACGAACGATGATGTTACCTGCAGTTACAGTTTGACCACCGTAAACTTTAACACCTAACATCTTAGGATTCGAATCACGACCGTTCTTAGTCGAACCACCGGCTTTTTTAGTTGCCATGTCTATTTACTCCTCGTAATTAGCCTGAAATAGCTGTAATTTTCAACTCAGTGAACCATTGACGGTGACCTTGTTGTTTACGGTAGTGTTTACGACGACGCATTTTAACAATACGGATCTTGTCGTGACGACCATGGCTAACTACTTCAGCAGTTACAGTAGCACCAGCAACAACTGGAGCACCGATTTGAATGCTTTCACCGTTAACAAGCATCAATACGTCATCGAACGTAATAGTCGCGCCAGTTTCAGCTTTCAATAATTCTACTTTAAGGGTTTCACCCTCAACTACACGGTGCTGTTTACCACCGCTTTGGATTACTGCGTACATAATGTACTCCAAACTAACCCGTGTCGTCGTGCCGATAAAGGAATATATCGAACTTAAGACGTACGCCACTGGGGGGATATCTAAGGGCGAGGATTTTAAGGGATATTCAAAAAAACAACAAGCCATTTTACTGAAATAATAATGACCCGTTTACGCTAATTATTTAACTATTAAATATTTTCTATCAAATCAAGCACTCAAGATATATTCAGCAACAAAATACTACAGCAGAAATCTGGCGCATTTGATTAATATACTCAGCCGGATGAAGGGGGTGCGTCCTGACCTTTTGTGATTTTTTATGGCTCGAAATAGGGAGCAATTTCTCTTAAGATCTATAAAAAGCTGATTTTTAGTGGAGTTTATGCATTTCTTAGGTTTCACTCATGTTATAAATTGTTAAACTACGTCCAGCGATTTACCAGACCAGAGGTTTTCTTTCACATGACCATCGACTTTAAGCAAGACATTCTCGCTCCTGTTGCTAACGACTTTGCTGCGATGGACACATTCATTAATGAAGGAATTACCTCAAAAGTTGCGTTGGTGATGGCCGTCAGCAAACACGTGGTAGAAGCCGGTGGCAAACGTATGCGCCCGATTATGTGTCTTCTGGCTGCCAAGGCGTGTGGTGCTGAAAATTTGGAACCACACCGTAAACTGGCTGCAATCATTGAAATGCTGCATACCGCAACACTGGTGCATGATGATGTAGTCGATGAATCAGGTCTGCGTCGCGGTCGCCCAACTGCAAATGCGACCTGGAATAACCAGACTGCTGTTCTAGTCGGTGACTTTCTGATTTCACGTGCTTTTGATTTGCTGGTCGATCTGAACAATATGGTATTGCTCAAGGATTTCTCGACCGGTACCTGTGAAATTGCTGAGGGTGAAGTGCTGCAACTGCAATCCCAGCATCAGCCGGAAACCACTGAAGCGACTTATTTGAATATTATTCATGGCAAGACCTCGCGTCTGTTTGAACTGGCCACCGAAGGGGCTGCTATTTTGTCGGATAAAAACGAATTCCGTCAGCCTTTAAAAACCTTTGCCGGACATTTCGGTAATGCTTTCCAGATTATTGATGACATTTTGGACTACACCTCCGATGCGGACACGCTCGGTAAAAATATCGGTGATGATCTGATGGAGGGCAAGCCCACCCTGCCATTGATTGCGGCACTGAAAAACACCACCGGTGAGCAACATGAAATCATCCGTCGCAGTATTGCAACTGGCGGTACGGAACATCTGGAGCAGGTCATTTATATTGTTAATGAATCTGGTGCACTGGATTATTGCCGTCAACGTGCGACTGAAGAAACTGAAATCGCAATCAATGCCCTGCAGGCCTTACCTGACTCTGAATACCGTCAAGCCCTGATTAATCTGGCCAAACTGGCCCTACACCGAATTCAGTAATTTTTAAATTTGCCTATGCATATTAATTTTCTTGATCTTTTCCAAAACATGCAGCATCAGCTTGAACAACCTCAGGCAGTTCTGGATGAAAATCTTCTGATTGAGCTGGTTGAAAGAATCAGACCGGAAGACAGTAGAAATACCGAGGAGATCGAAGCAAAATTCAATGCATTTATTCGGGCTCTATTACTTACCCCGAATGCCGTTGCGACGCTTCAGACCTTTACCCTTCGGATCATTAATCGTTATAAACAGACGGGACTGTTTTCCGATACTGGCATTTTATCCCTGGATGGTTTCTGGAACCAGCTGAACCAGCGTATTGGCGCGCATATTTTGCCGCTTATTCCTGACCCTCAGCAGCTACAGGAATTGTTCCGCAAGGTTTTTTATCATCGTACCGATAAATACTGGCTGGATTATTTTGATGCGGCAGACTGGCAGCGTTTGTTTTCGATCCTGAATCAGGGACATTCCAACCAGCCTGAAAAAACCCGGATTAAGGATGAGCTGATCAAGGCCCTGACTATTCTGTCTTATCGAATCAGCGGTATCGGTCTGCATCCCGAATTTATTAATGCCCAACCTGAACTGATGGAATATGAATCTCCTTTTCTGGTACAGAACCGTGAGATCAACGAATTTATTCAGGAATACAAGAAACGTTATAACACGGTAGCACTGGTCGATTCGATTATCCCACCGGATGCCTCACAAGCGCTGGTGATGCTGGAGCAATGTCATGATGTAGCGGCCAAGGTGCGCCGCTCTACCAGACGGATTGGGGTCAGTGTCAGTCTGACCTATATGTTGGCTCTGCTGGAACAGTGTCTGGAACGAGTCGAAATCCTGCTGAATATGGTCATGGATGATGATGACCTTCGTTATAAGTCCATTGGCCTTTTTATTGCGGATATCACTGAAGCAATTTACAGTGAACGCAGTGTCCGTGCCTTACTGGCAACCAATAGTGAACTTTTAGCTTTGCAGGTCACCGAAAATGCCAGCAAGACCGGTGAGCATTATGTCAGTACGGACAAGCAGGGCTTTCTCGCCATGTATAAGTCGGCCGCAGGTGCAGGCGTAATCATTGCCATTATGGCCACGCTAAAAACATTAATGGCTCGTGTTTCTATGGCACCCCTGATGCAGGCCTTTAGCTACAGCATGAATTATTCGCTAGGCTTTATGCTGATTCATGTCCTGCATTTTACCGTTGCGACAAAACAGCCGGCGATGACGGCTGCCGCGCTGGCTGCGACAGTACAACAGCGCAAAGGCACAAAAATGGCTCAGATTGCCGAGCTTGCGGCGCTGATTGTGAACATTATCCGCACGCAGTTTGTTGCCATTTTAGGCAATATTTCGATCGCGATTCCGGTAGCCGCTCTGATTGCCTTAACTTGGGATTATGCCCTGCATGAACCCTTAATGAGCCATGCCAAGGCAGCCAAAACCCTCCATGACCTAAACCCCTTTACTTCTTTAGCTATTCCGCATGCTGCAATTGCTGGAGTCTGTCTGTTCCTGTCCGGATTATTAGCAGGTTACTTTGACAATATGGCAGTTTATCGCAAGGTAGGACCTCGCCTGAAAGCAGATGTGCGTTTAGCCCAGCTTATGGGGCAGCAACGCCTGCTGCGCTTTGCTGACTATATCGAGCGTAATCTGGGGGCACTGGCGGGTAATTTTCTGTTTGGTATTATGCTGGGAAGCATGGGGACACTCGGTTTCATTTTGGGTCTACCACTGGATATTCGTCACATTGCCTTTGCATCAGCTAACTTTATTCAGGGTCTGATCAATATTAATGGTCCTGATGTCGGCTTGATTGTCGTATCTTTCCTCGGTGTCTTGCTGATTGGCCTGACCAACCTCTTTGTCAGCTTCAGCCTGACTATTATTGTAGCATTGCGTGCGCGACGGGTTCGTTTTGAACAGTGGAAACCGCTAGCAAAACTGGTCATGACTCACTTTCTGACTCGCCCCAGTGATTTCTTCTGGCCCCCTAAGCAAACACTTGAAATTGACGAAAATCATACATCTACAAAGTCCTAAAACTGTGATAATTTCGACATATTTGCTTCCAAATTCCTTACTAAGAGAATGGAATTCGCATAAAATACACACACTTGAAAAAAAGTGTACTGACAAGTACACTTCACTTCAGACAATGAGCCGATCCTTTATCGGTGAGAGGGACAGAGATTCTCGGTATGCCTTACTTGTTGCTTTTTGTCGGAATTTTGCTTTTATTTTTCAGTGTTTTATTTCTTAACCTTCCAGTCTTGAGCCAGTTTGACTTGCTCAGTGTACAGTGGATGAGCGAGCATCGCACCGGAACTTTAAATCAGATTGCAACATACTTATCAGCAATAGGTGGCATGCCATTTGTATTATTTTTATCCATACTATGGTGTATTTATTTACTGTGGTATAAAAAGCGTACAAACATAACTTTTATATGTATCGGAATTATCGGAGGAATACTCCTAGCTTGGCTGTTGAAATTTGCGATTGCCCGACCAAGACCATCAGCATCCCTCCATCTGGTGGAAAGCTTTGGAAGTTCTTTTCCAAGTGCCCATAGTCTGTATGCAGCCTGTCTGGGATGTCTGGCAATTTATATCTATCGGCAACATTCCCGGTATTACATTATTGTGATGGGCGCAGTGTTATGGATGCTGATGATGGGAATTTCAAGAGTTTATCTGGGCGTACATTTTCCTTCAGATGTCATTTCTGGCTGGAGTATCAGTTTTATTTGGATTTCGTTGTGGTATATGGTGTGGATCAAATATTGCACGGCGCACAAATAAAAAAATATTTAGATAAAAATCTAATTGAGGTGGAATAATGATGTCTGCAAAGCTTTGGGCACCGGCCCTGACTGCTTGCGCATTAGCAACAAGTCTTGCACTTGTTGGTTGTAGCAAAGATCCCAAAGAGGGCCAGCAAGCTGGCGCTCAACAAAAAATGCCACCGACTGAAGTCGGTGTTCTTGTTGCACAACCGCAAAGTGTAGAGCAGTCTGTAGAGCTCTCGGGTCGTACAACTGCATTTGAAATTTCAGAAGTACGCCCGCAAGCCAGTGGCGTCGTTCTAAAACGCTTGTTCACTGAAGGCAGTTATGTACGTGAAGGTCAGGCGCTGTATGAAATCGATTCAAGCTCCAGCCGTACTACAGTAGACAACGCCCGTGCAGCGATTGCCAGTGCTGAAGCAAATCTGGGTGTATTGCGGGTCAAAGAAGGACGCTACCGTCAACTGGTCGGTACAAATGCCATTTCGAAGCAAGAATATGATGACATCGTAGCACAGGTAAAACTAGCTGAAGCCGAGTTGAATGCTAATCGTGCCAGCCTGCGTAATGCTGAAATCAACCTGGGTTATTCAACGGTACGTGCCCCGATCTCGGGTCAGACCAACCGTTCGTCTGTGACTGCAGGCGCATTAGTCACGGCCAACCAGCCAGATCCGTTAGTGACAATTCAGCGTCTGGATCCGATCTATGTCGATATTAACCAGTCCAGTACTGAACTTTTGCGTTTACGTCAGCAATTGAGTAAAGGCGACCTGAACAGTTCAAACAATACCAAAGTCAAGCTAAAGCTTGAAGATGGCAGCACCTACCCGGTAGAAGGCCGTCTTGCATTCTCGGATGCCAGCGTGAATCCTGAAACAGGTACAGTCACCTTACGTGCAGTATTCCCGAATAAAAACCACCTGCTTCTTCCTGGCATGTTTGCAACTGCACAAATTGTGCAGGGTGAAATCCCGAATGCTTACCTCATCCCTCTGGCAGCCCTCACTCGTACCCCTACAGGTCAGGCGATGGCAATGCTGGTCAGTGCTGATGGTAAAGTGGCATCGCGTCCAGTGACTACAGTCGGCACTCAAGGCGCTGACTGGATTGTGACAGAAGGTCTAAACCCAGGTGATAGAGTGATTGTAGACGGTATTGCGAAAGTTAAGCCTGAACAACAAGTCATTGCTAAACCTTATCAACCTCAAGCTGCTGCTCCACAAGGTGCTGCACCGAAACAGCCTGCAGCGAGCGAGAAAAAGGCAGATGATGTTAAAGAGAAACCTGAACAAAAACCTGCTGCAAATGCATAAGGAGTAATGGTTCATGGCTCAATTCTTTATTCATCGCCCGATTTTTGCATGGGTGATCGCATTGGTAATTATGCTGGCGGGTATTTTAACCATCAGCAAAATGCCGATTGCGCAATATCCGACTATCGCTCCGCCAACCATCACCATTTCTGCAACTTATCCAGGTGCATCTGCTGAAACTGTTGAAAATACAGTAACCCAGATCATTGAGCAGCAGATGAATGGTATGGACGGATTACGTTATATTTCGTCCACCAGTGCGGGTAATGGCTCTTCGTCTATTGCTGTAAACTTTGAACAGGGTATAGACCCTGACCTGGCGCAAGTTCAGGTTCAAAACAAATTACAGTCTGCTACCGCACTACTTCCTGAAGATGTACAGCGTCAGGGTGTGCGTGTTACCAAGTCTGGTGCCAGCTTCTTACAGGTACTGGCTTTCTATTCGCCAGATGGCACCCTGACTGCAGATGACATTAAAGACTATGTGAACTCCAATATTTCTGAACCTTTAAGCCGTGTCGAAGGCGTTGGTGAAGTTCAGGTCTTTGGTGGTTCATATGCCATGCGTATCTGGCTCGATCCAGCCAAAATGGCAAGTCTGCAAGTCACTCCAAGTGATATTGCCACCGCAATTCGTACCCAGAATGCACAGGTTGCCGTGGGTCAGCTCGGTGGAGCACCTGCAGTAAAAGGTCAAGTACTGAATGCGACAGTCACAGCACAAAGCCTGTTACAAACCCCGGAACAGTTCAGCAATATTTTCCTGAAAAATACCACGTCAGGTGCACAGGTTCGCCTGGGCGATGTAGCACGTGTAGAACTAGGTGCGGACAACTACCAGTTTGATTCCAAATTTAATGGTAAACCGGCCGGTGGTGTAGCCATTAAGCTAGCTACAGGCGCCAATGCCCTAGATACTGCAAAAGCAGTTGAAGAGCGCTTAAAACAGTTACGTCCAAATTATCCTGAAGGGATGGTGGATACGCTGGCTTTCGATACCACGCCTTTCATTCAGTTATCGATTGAATCTGTGGTTCATACCCTCATTGAAGCGATTATTCTGGTCTTCATCGTCATGTTCCTATTCTTGCAGAACTGGCGTGCGACCATCATTCCAACCATGGCGGTTCCAGTCGTGGTATTGGGGACCTTTGCTGTTATTAATGTCTTCGGCTTCTCGATTAACACCCTAACCATGTTTGCCATGGTATTGGCGATTGGTCTTCTGGTCGATGATGCGATTGTCGTAGTCGAAAACGTGGAACGGGTAATGACGGAGGAACACCTCGATCCGGTTTCTGCAACTGAAAAGTCAATGAAACAGATTTCTGGTGCATTGATTGGTATTACTTCGGTACTTTCTGCAGTATTCGTGCCTATGGCATTCTTCGGTGGTACGACCGGGGTTATTTATCGCCAGTTCTCGATTACCCTTGTGACTGCAATGGTTTTATCACTCATTGTGGCGCTCACCTTTACCCCTGCCCTGTGTGCGACCCTGCTGAAACAGCATGATCCTAACAAACCGGAAAGTAATGGTGTGTTTGCACGCTTCTTCCGCTGGTTTAACAGCAGCTTTGAAAAGATGTCGGTGAAATATCAGGGCGGCGTTAACCGCATGACTCACAGCAAAATTTTTTCGGGCATCATTTACGCTGTAGTACTGGGTATTATTGTTCTTATTTTCCAGAAACTGCCTTCTTCGTTCCTGCCGGATGAAGATCAGGGTGTAGTAATTGCACTGGTACAACTACCACCGAACGCAACGCTGCAAAGAACTGATAGTGTAGTCAATACCATGACTAACTATTTCCTGGAAAACGAGAAAGATACGGTTCAGTCCGTATTTAGTGTGGCAGGTTTCTCCTTTACCGGTGTAGGTCAAAACGCAGGTCTGGCTTTCATTAAACTGAAAGACTGGTCTGAACGTACCAATCCGGAAGCTCAGGTCGGTGCGATCATTCAACGTGGTATGGCATTAAACATGATTGTGCAGGATGCTTCTTACATCATGCCGCTACAGTTACCTGCAATGCCAGAACTGGGTGTATCCGCTGGCTTTAACCTGCAGCTCCAGGCAGCAGGTGGCCAGACTCATGAACAGCTTCTTGCAGCCCGTAATGCAATTTTGGGCATGGCGGCAAAAGATCCACGTCTGGCGGGTGTACGTCCGAATGGTCAGGAAGATACACCTCAGTACCATGTGATTATCGATCAGGCACAAGCGGGTGCCATGGGTGTGAGCATCGCTGAAATTAACACCACCATGGGCATGGCTTGGGGCGGTTCGTATATCAACGATTTCGTAGATCGCGGTCGTGTCAAGAAAGTCTATGTACAGGGTGAAGCAGATGCGCGCATGATGCCGCAAGATCTGGATAAATGGTATGTCCGTAATAATCGCGGTGAAATGGTTCCTTTCTCGGCATTTGCAACAGGTGAATGGACCTATGGTTCACCACGACTAGAACGTTACAATGGCGTATCGTCTATGAACATCCAGGGTACTCCGGCGCCAGGTGTCAGCTCGGGTGCAGCCATGCAGGCCATGGAAGAAATTATCGCGAAGTTACCGGAAATGGGCTTGCCAGGTTTCGACTATGAATGGACAGGTTTATCTCTGGAAGAACGTGAATCTGGTGATCAGGCTCCATTCCTGTATGCCCTGTCGTTATTGATTGTATTCCTGTGTCTGGCAGCCTTGTATGAAAGCTGGTCAATTCCGTTCTCGGTGCTGCTGGTGGTGCCATTAGGTATTGTGGGTGCATTATTACTGACCTTTGGTGGGATGATGCTGTTCCAGAATCCAAACCTGTCCAATAACATCTACTTCCAGGTAGCGCTTATTGCAGTCATTGGTCTTTCTGCGAAAAATGCCATCTTGATTGTCGAATTCGCTAAAGAGCTGCAAGAACAAGGTGAAGAATTATTTGATGCTACCTTGCATGCGGCAAAAATGCGTTTACGCCCGATTATCATGACCACTTTAGCCTTTGGTTTTGGTGTATTGCCGCTTGCGCTGTCTTCAGGTGCTGGTGCTGGTAGCCAGCACTCGGTAGGTTATGGTGTACTCGGTGGTGTTATCAGCTCGACCTTATTAGGTATCTTCTTTATCCCGGTATTCTATGTATGGATTCGAAGTGTCTTTAAATACAAACCAAAAACACAAAATCAGGAGTATAAGTCGTAATGCAAAATCTATGGTCTATTACAGGTCGTAGCATTGCGGTATCTGCCCTTGCGCTGGCTTTGACTGCCTGTCAAAGCATGCGCAGTCCAGAACCCGTTGCGCAGGCAAATATCCCGAGCAGCTATACCAATGCGTCTGGTACTTCTGTAGCAGAACAGGGTTATAAAGAGTTTTTTGCTGACCCGCGTTTACTGCAGGTGTTGGATTTAGCGCTGAACAATAACCGTGACCTGCGTACTGCAGCACTCAATATTCAACGTGCGCAGCAGCAGTATCAGATTAGCGAAAATAACCAGTTACCTACGATTGGTGCCAGTGGCAGTGTACTGCGTCAGGACACTTTAAATAACAGTGCCCAGAACCGCGGTCCTATCACCAGTTATAACGTGGGGCTAGGCGTAACCGCATACGAACTGGATTTCTGGGGCCGTGTCCGTAGTCTGCGTGATAATGCGCTTGATACATTCTTTGCGACCCAGAGTGCACGTGATGCGACCCAGATTTCCCTGATTGGTCAGGTTGCACAAGCATGGCTCAGCTATTCGTTTGCCAATGCCAATCTGGCTTTAGCACAACAGACGCTGCAAACCCAACTTGAGTCTTACAATCTGAACAGGAAACGTTTTGACGTTGGGATCGACAGTGAGCTTCCTGTACGTCAGGCACAAATTTCAGTAGAAACAGCGCGTAACGATGTTGCCAACTACCGGACTCAGGTGGCACAGGCACAAAACCTGTTAAACCTTCTGGTGGGCGAGCCAGTGCCAACCAGTTTATTACCGGCACAACGTGTTACCCGTATTACTTCCAATACTGCACTAGGTGCGGGATTGCCAAGTGATCTGCTGATTAACCGTCCGGATATCCGTGCAGCAGAATATCGTCTGTCTGCAGCAGGTGCCAATATTGCGGCAGCTCGCGCACGTCTGTACCCGACCATCAGCCTGACCGGCTCTGCAGGTCTGGCGTCAACTGATCTGGGTGATCTGTTTAAGTCTGGTAGCTTTGTCTGGTCAGTAGGCCCAAGTCTGGATATTCCAATTTTTGATTGGGGTACCCGTCAGGCCAATATCCGCATTTCTGAAACTGATCAGCAAATTGCCCTGTCAGATTATGAAAAGTCGATTCAAACTGCTTTCCGTGAAGTCAGTGATGCCCTGGCAGTTCGCCAGAATATTGGTGATCGTCTTGCAGCTCAGCGCCGTCTGGTTGAAGCAACCAATACGACCTATCGTTTGTCACTTGCACGTTTCCGTGCCGGGATTGACAGCTATCTGAGCGTACTGGATGCACAGCGTGCTTCTTATGCTGCAGAACAGGGTTTATTATTACTTGAACAGGCCAATCTGAACAATCAGGTTGAAGTCTATAAAACCCTGGGTGGCGGCTTAAAAGTCAATACGACCGACATCGTGCCAAACCCACCGTCTGTGTCTGAACAACGCCGCGCGGCCGAACAGCAAGCGCAATAAATTCCAGACAGATCAAGAAAAGCTCACTTCGGTGGGCTTTTTTATTGCATTTTCAAGGCAGTTTTCCTATTGTCATAGGCTAGCGATTTATTTAGAAAACATACACATGTTACTTAGCAATCTGGAATCTGTACCGGGACATACCATTCGCCAGCAAATAGATGTCGTTTATGGAAGTACCGTACGCAGCAAGCATGTCGGACGTGACCTACTGGCCGGGCTAAAAAATATTGTGGGTGGTGAACTTACTGCCTATACCGAACTACTGGAAGAATCCCGTCAGGAAGCGATGAACCGTATGATTGAAAAAGCTCGCAGTATGGGGGCCAATGCAGTTGTCGGCATTCGCTTCTCGACTTCTAATATTGCCCAGGGTGCTTCTGAGCTCTTTGTTTATGGTACAGCCGTAGTGGTTGATCCGGTCATGCCAAAATTACCCGATCCTTTTCCGCAGGCAGATTAAAGCATGGACGGTTTAATTTTCCAGGTCATCATTTTTGCCATCCTGTTTAGTGTCGGGTTTGGATTTGGCCGTTATAACGAACGTAAACATTTTCGCTATCTGGATGAACAGGAACAACGTCTGGCATATATTCAGATGAACAGTAGTCGCTTTATCATGTCTGAATATTCTGGACAAATGATCAGTAGCAATGTGGTTATTTCCCATGATTATTTTAAATATGCCATTGCCAGTGTCCAGAATATGCTGGGTGGCCGTCTGACCAGCTATGAAAGCGTGGTAGAGCGCGCACGGCGTGAAGCAATTGTACGTTTAAAACTTGAGGCTGAAAAAATCGGGGCGACCCAGATTATGGGAATTCGTCTCAGCACCACTGAACTCGGCATGCAAGGCGGTATGGTGGAAGTCTTTGCTTATGGTACTGCACTAAAACAGCCTTCTTGACCGAACTGAATGTCTACCCAGAAACTCTGCCGAGCTGATCCAGCCCTGCTACACGATCCTGGTAGTAAAATGACTAAACCTGAATCGATACCGCTTTAAAGAGGAAATAGAGCGATAGGCAGTCATTGAGTCCGACTTCAAACCGCTGGAATCATCTTTATTCCCTATTATTCTGTGCTAGGATATTAAGTAATCAGCAGAATAAATATAAATAAGATGATGCAGTTTCTCGACTATATAAAAACTACACTTCAATTCCATCTGTATTTCTTTATTATTTTCCCAGCCATCTTGGTATTTTATCTGATCTTACAGACCCTCACTCCTTTAAGCTGGTCCAGCTGCCTATTAAGCAGCTGGAATATCGCGATCTATGCTTATTTGTTTTTTACTATAAAAAAGCTTTGGCACATTGACCATGCTCATATTCTGCAACGTGCCATGCAACAGGATGCCGGTAAATGGATCATTCTATTTCTGGTGATCATTACGCTGGTCATTTGTTTTATTGCAATTATTATTGAAATTAACCATTTACCCAAAACTCCCCTGATTCGAACCGGCCATTTAATCCTGTCTGTTATCACTATTATCTCAGCCTGGTTCCTGATGCATACGATTTTTGCCATTCACTATGCACATGATTTTTATTTGGCTCTGGAAAAACAGCAACAAGGCGGACTGGATTTTCCCAACACCGCGAATCCGACTTATCCGGACTTTCTATATTTTAGCTATATCATCGGAACTTCTGCGCAAACGGCAGACGTCTCCATTACTTGCCAATCTATGCGAGTGTTAAACACCCTACATCTACTTTTGGCTTATGGATTTAATACCACCATTCTGGCTATCAGTATTAACGTCACGGCAAACTTTATCAGCAATTAAAAAGTGTCCTGAAAGAGGCAGCACACTGAAAATAGCCATCTACTGCCTCCATCTACTAGCATTCTCTAGTCTCTATATGACCGGTTTTAAAGTTAATTATCTTGCTTCATAATTTCAGGCAGTCAGGTTTTTACGCAATTCATCTTCAACAATGCTGAGTTCAATTTCACTAAATTTACGAATCTCACCTTCGGCATGCTTTTCTAACATTCCACCCAGCAAAGGTACTTTAACTTTCACCGTCCAGTTTAACTGAAACTGGATCTGATCTTTATCTCCAGTGACTGCACGCTGACAGGTAGCCTCAATCGGCAAATTGGCCCCAAGTTGTACCGTCGAGGTCATTTCATCCAGATTACTGACATCGGTACGCTGCAAACGGAATGCATCTTTAAGTAGTTTTTTTGCCATATCCGGAATATTGACATCCAGGTTATAAGCACGTTTCAGGGTATACATATGCCCCTGCTTTTCCGAAACCAGGATCTCCAGATTTTGAGCAGGAATTCGATGACAAACTGCCTCATGTAAACGGATATCATTGGCCAAACGCTTAAACTCATCAATGGACACGCCATTAATAATTGCTTTTACGGTGAACTGATGTGCCATGCTATTTTTTCCTTATTTTTATTAAGTTATTTACATACACTACTTTTGACAGCAGCGAATAAAAGACCAAACACAGAGATGACTCTGCAATTTATATCAACTCTACAGTAGATGTCATTATTCTTTTATCGGGAAACAGCGGCAATCCGGTCAATGTTTGCAACATAGTTTTGCAGAGAACTGTTCCTGAACACAGCTGATCCGTAGCTGCATTTCGCCATAACAGATCAATGCATAAAACTCTTCGGCACCATCGTCCAGACCTGAAGCAAAATATTCAGTACCAGAGGGAAAAGCCTGCAACCAGTCAGCCTTATAAAAATCTGCAACTGATTCAAACTGCAAATACAATTCAGGCTCAGCCTCGATTTTCATCGCCAGAGCCATAAATTTCTGTAATTGTGCTTGATGAAAATCAATAATCATGAACTTCCTGCTTCACTCCCCAGATTGTTCTTAAATAACTGTGCCACGGCTATGCATGAAAAAGACAGAAAGTTTTGCGGTTTTTTTCTCTAGCACCATGGCATAAAAGAAATGGGTTATATGGGATATTCTCGCCCAGATAAAGACAAAGCTGGTAAAAAGTTCCATCTGATTTCATCAAGTTAAATCGACTGAGGTACACGGCTTGAGATCTTTAATATTAGAGAGCGAATAAAAGTTGTCTACCTAGGCACAGTCTGGATGCAAAAGGTCAGTACGGATTTCCTGCCGGTGCTCTTCTGCAAAACGGTCAACATGCACGTAAAATATTCCATAGCGGCCGACATAATATTCTAGTGATTGATCATAGAAATTCCAAAAAATTGACCATTCCCCTAAATCCATCTGACGGATCTGGGTACTACAGTGCATTGGCATCTTTTGTAATACTTCCTGCTGTAACTGTTCGGCCTGTGCTCGATTCCCAATATGCACCTGCCGTTGAAAGAATAGCTGTGCCACATCATCAAACAGTTCCAGCTCATATGCATCCACTAGATACACCTGCTGCTCTTGCTCGATGACTTCTTGCTCTGTAATGCTCGAAATCTGTACCTGTTTTTTTAGGCACTTATGAGCCAGATGACGCTGAGCCTTATACATTTTCCTGCCCACAATCCAGGCAGCATTCAAAATGAATAAAACACATAACAGGAGGAGTAATTTCAGCATAATTGATCATCTCATGTGACTGATTCTTTTTTATTTTATTTTTATCGCAGCAGGCGCAGCATTTACTGGAATAGCCCACGTGGATCCAGAATACGTCTATTTTTTAGACAGTGCAAATTTAAGGCTTATTTTTATAATTTATCTTCTTTTCTGGAGCATTTTCACCCCCTTCTCGAGTTCATTTTTATTTTAAGATTTAATTTACTTTGATTTTTATCTTTAGCTTCATCATGAAACTTAGGCACTTGAGATAATAAAAAAGGACAAATCCATAACAGACCTGTTCTTCAGGCGTATGGATATCAGCAAAAATTCTCAAAATCACTACAATATTGTTCTGTTTTTTACCTAGTGTTTTTTTATCAAATAAACCCTTCCTATAAATATTTGAGAAAATGAATAAGATTATGATTCGGGAAGGGAAGATCGAAGATATACCTCAGATTATTCAGGTGATTCATGACAGTATTCAGTCCTGTGTTCTGGATCATCAGCGTGAAGTCAGCAAAATTCAAACCTGGCTAGAAAAATTTGATCATGCCAGCCTGATTGTCGACATGCTTTATAACGATTGCTGGGTTTACCTTGTACATGACAAGGTGGTCGGGTTCTTATTGGTCAGTGATACTGGAGAAATCCGGATGCATTATATCGCCCCTAACTACCAGAGACTGGGATTTGGTACCCAGTTGTTTCACCAGATGCATCACACCTTATTAAAGAAAAAAATTCATCAGATTGAAATACAGTCCACCCAGACTGCTTTAAGTTATTATCAACGCTGTGGCTTTCATCTGCATTCTGCCGGGTCAGAAGATGAGGTATGCCTTCTTTATAAATATGTTTTTTAATCAGTCTCTTTCTTAATTTTTAACTGATCACGCCCTGCCTGTTTGGCGGCATAGAGTTGCACATCTGCAGCTTTCATCAGCTCATGAATATCTGCATATCCATGTGTTTGTGCAGTCCATGCTACTCCCATACTGACCGTAATATATTTTTTTGAATCTGGCCGGTTTAGATGTTCCATACGTTGTTCCCGAATCTGCTCTAATACATTTTCCAGATTTTTCAAGGCAGTTTGAACCGGTATACCTGTGAGCAGAATCGCAAACTCTTCGCCACCATAACGTGCCAGATAACCCGACGGCGGCAAGGCTTGCTGGATAATCCTGACCAGATTTTTCAGGACTTCATCCCCCTTTAAATGGCCATAATAGTCATTATAGTTTTTGAAATAGTCGACATCGAGCATGGCAAAAATCAGCGTATGTTGCGACTGCTGCCGGGTCTGCAAAAACTGCTGCTGGATTTCATGATTTAAAGCGCGCCGGTTAAAGGCACCTGTCAGTGCATCAGTATTCATCTGCTGCTCTAATTTAGCATTCAGTTCATGCAGTTGCTGGGTACGTTCTTTGACTTTTTGATCGAGTGAATTGTTGAGTGCGATCAGATTCAGGTTCAACTGTTCAGTCTCATAAGTTTGATGCGCATAATGCCTCGACTGCCGGAACATGATTAATAGCGCGTAGATACTGGTTGAGATAAAGAACAGATGCGTCGTTTTAATTACATTGATCAGCAATAGATAATCATTCAAAAAAGTCAGACAGAGGAAAATAATCGCAATCAGATTCAAACGCGAATAATGTTCTTTATAACGTAGAGTCTGATAAAAGCCGTACATAAAATTGGCAAGAATGACTAAAGCATAGATCGCACTAAACAGAGCCAGACGCTCAAATATTTCCGGAGATGAAAAAAGGGTGATAATAATATTAAAGACCAACAATATAACTGCAATATAATAAATCACCGGATTCAAATAGCGCCGGTTAAACAGATGCATATAGCTGAGAAAAAAGAATGCCGCAAAAAAAGTAAACAGATACTCTAATCGGCTTCCCCACAACCAGTTGATATTGGTAAACACTGAATAAGCATAGGGTGCAGAAAACAGGTTATGCATGGCCAAAAAGACAATAAACCAGCCAAAAACAAAAATACTTTTACTGTTGCGTTCTCGAGATCCTCTGAATACCGAAAACAGAATAGTAAATACCCCTACCCCAAGTACTGCACCGCACACCATGGCAATACTCATCATGAGCTGCTGGAATTGGCGATTGATTGTCGCCGCAATGCCGATCTGCATCGGTCGTTCGAGGCCGCCATGCAAATGGGTATAATTCGAGGCCTGAATACTTAAGGTAATATATTCAGTGTCTGGAACAAAATAGCCAATCCGCGGTGCTTTTTCAGTCACCTGTTTTTCAGGTGTGGTACTGATTTCTCCGAGTCGAACGATAAACTGTCCATTGACATACATTCGATAGGCGCCGTACTGGGTTGGAATCCGGATCGCAATCCGTCGTCCGAGAAACTCTTTTGGAATTTTAAAATGACCAATGAAAGTCCCATAACCCGCATTTGAGCCTGCCAAGGTTTTAAAAGAAGCTGGCAATTGAACGGTTTTTGACTGGAGTATGGAGCTGGGCTGGATTATAAACTGGTTCGGGTAGAACCACCATTTTCCCTGCAAAGAACTACTGCTATGTTCGGTAAAATGGACTTCTGTAACCTCATTTTGAGATTGCTGCTGAAATGATGGCGATGTGAGTTCGTTCTGAGCGATCGCTGGACTAGTTATGCAAGTCAGCCAGCTAAAGGTCCAGATAAATACGATAAAAAAGATATTCCTTATCAATTTATGCAAATACGTTATATCTCAAGATAATTGTTTATTATTCTTATAATTTACAAGGAATATTTATGATTTCAAATGTTTTTTGTATTTAGTCCGGTACAGCCTGTATTGGGCCGACTGCACCGGAAAAGCTCAAATATTTTAATTAGAGAAAACTATTTATGTCTCGCTAATTATATTGTTTTAATCACGTGTTTTTACATCAAACAATTCAATTTCAAAAATCAGGTTAGAATTGGCTGGAATGACCTTCCCCATTTTACGTTCGCCATAAGCCAAATGTGCAGGTACCATCAGTTTACGTTTACCACCAACTTTCATTCCCAGAATGCCCTGGTCCCAGCCTTTGATCACACGCCCTGTACCAATGACAGTTTCAAAATAATTGCCCCGGTCAATGGATGAATCAAACTTGGTTCCATCTTCCAGCCATCCAGTGTAATGCGTGGTAATTAAAGCGCCTTTTACCGCTTCTTTCCCTTCACCTACTTTTAAATCAATAATTTCAAGTTCGTTTATCATCGTCATTTACCTGAGATTAGCACTAAATTTAGAGTTCAGTATAAACTGGATTGAGCTAAATTCCTTGGCCTTTAGCTTCAATAGGTCAAAAGCTGAGTTTCTGAATCTTTTTATCCTGTAATAAATACTGGGTTAATTTCTGATGATTTTTAGCTGATCCCATCAGGATCCAGCGGCTTGTAATCAGCTGGTCGATTTTTTGCTGGCTGGAATGAATTACTTTTAATTTGTATTGTTTAAACAGTTTTTCATAATGTTCCGGCTCATGCTGCTCGAAAGGACAGACAATTTCGTAGTTACGTTCATGATTCAGATGCTCGATACCACGTTGCACATAGACCAATAGGACCAGTACGATCAACACGATCACCGTTGTCCAAATACTTAACAGTTCATAACCCGCACCGACTGCCATGCCCAGTGCCGCTGTCATCCAGATCGTGGTTGCAGTGGTAATACCAGAAACCCGGTTATCATCTTTTAAAATTACTCCGGCTCCCAGAAAACCCAAGCCGGTTAAAACATTGGCTGCCAGACGGTCAGGGTTGTCCACGCCGATTTTTAAAGAAATAATGGTAAACAGACAGGAACTCAGACTGACTATGATCATGGTGCGCAGTCCGGCAGATTTACTGTGATATTCCCGTTCTGCCCCAATGATTGCACCAATCACGACTGCTAATAGCAACTCATAAAGTTCATGATACATGCTTCGTCCAGAGAACTTATTTTTCTCTCCAGATATACGAAATAGTGAGGCAAGGATACAAGTTGAAACTTGCATCCTTGTGAATTCTTATTGTAACTGTTCCCACTCTACAATCACTTGACCCTGATCACCAATCAAGGTCCATTCCCCATCCATCACATTTAACTGTAACTGCATGGTGCGTGCACACAATTGTGGTAATGCATCAGTGGTTGCAGTGGATAATTTCCATACTTCCACATTTTTTAAGGTTTTTAACTTGCTGCTACGCTTATACCATTCATCTACCGCAGAACCATAGGTCACGACTGCGACCTGCTTGCAACGCGCACTGGCCTTTTTGACTTTATCTTCGTCCGGACTGCCCACTTCAATCCATTTGACCAGTTGCCCGGTCAGATCCTTTTCCCAGAGTGCCGGCTCATCCGTTTCGAACAGATCCTTGGTAAATTCCAGTGCTTCATCGGCATAGCGCGCATAGGCCAGAATACGCACCATCAAGCGTTCAATGGTTTCCGAAGGATACAGTGCCATCGTCAGTTGATAGTCTTCATAACGATGCGTATCCATATCCGCAATATTCAAATCAACTTTATAAATCGTCGCTTTTAACGCCATCACACAATCCTCAAATTTGGCGCTTAGCATATAAGATTTAGCACAATTTTGCTGAACAGATTTAGGTCAAAGATTCATTCAGCGCACTAGAAACAGTGCCATTATTTTTCTGGATCGATACGGCATTGCATCAGGGCAGTTTCAAATGCCAGCCAATCGCATGACTGTTGATAAATCACTTCCACCCGGTTATCAATACCTTCATCTGCCGACTGATAATTGAACTGTTCCGGATTGAAATTAAAACTTTTCCAGCCCTGATCGGTATGGAAAATCCCCTTGATTCTAAGCCAGTCTTTTTGTTCACACAGCAGATCCAGCAGATCATAAAAATTAAACTGCCAGCGTTTTGGCAATTTCCAGCCTGCGACCTGATATCCCTGGGCACTTTCTACATAATGATAAGGCATCTGTTGAATGACTACGGAAGTGTCTGCGGACGAGATCGTCTGTTGCTGTTTTATCAAAGGCTGAATCTTACGGGCAGAACCCTGATACTTCTGCTTGATCTGTTCGATATCGAGTTGTCCGTGCTCGGTGAACAGCCACTGTTGCGCATAAGGTTGATATTCTGCCTGAAGTTGCGTGAGCGCTGCGTTATCTTCGGCTGTCATCAAGTCAGCATGTGAAATCACCACGATATGCGCTGCCTTGAGTTGGTCTGCATACAGGTTTTGCTGGGTCCAGTCCCGGTCATGCAAACGCGAACCATCTACCACGGTGACTAAAGCCTGCATGTTCAAATGGCTATGCCAGTGCGGTTCGGTCAGCTGTTCCAGTAATTGTCCCGGGTGCCCCAGCCCGGTAGGTTCGATAAACAGGCGATCCGGTTTCACTTCTGACAGCAAGCGCGATAAGGCGATCTGCATCGGCAATTGACTACTGCAACATAGACACCCGCCTAGTAGCTCTTTGACTGCATAACCCTGATCTTGCGGCAATAACTGCTGGTCTACCCCAATCTGGCCAAACTCATTCATCAGCACTGCCCAGATTTCCTGTTCCGGTTTCTGCTGTAGTAAATGTTTGAGTAGTGTGGTTTTACCTGCACCTAAAAATCCGGAAATGATATGGACAGGAATAGCCTGTGATGCTGACAGAATTTTCAAAATCGGCTCTCAAGAGATTGAATAGAAATAGCAATGCTCTGCATTATAAAGCACACCCAGATTATAAAATGCGTCTTCTTAGTAAACACATGATGAAATTACAAAGACCAAAATTCATGGAATGATCCAGAATTATCAATTTGCTATGTTAACTTTTATTGCCAATTTAATTTTTGAAATATTCATACACATTTTTATTGAATAAAACCCTGCATAATTAACAGAAATAAAACAACTTTCTCAGTTTTGTATTGCTTCGGTTATTGCCTACGTGTCGCTTTTGTTAATTGGTTTGCCTCGTAAAATTTCAGTGCTTAGGATGAGCATCTGTCGAATTGATGTGATGGTCAATTCCGCAGATTAATAACCTGAATAAAAGGATGCCAAAAATGAACTATGCACAAATCTTACTCGCCACGACTCTTACTGCTGCTGCAGCTACCAGTTTTGCAGACAGCAAAACCACAGATGCAAAAACCACCACTGAAGAAAAAGTGGTCGTGAGCACCCAAGAATTACCTGAATCAAATGCGCCGGTTGCAGGTGCATCTGCAGAGCAGCCTGCTGCCTCTGAAGCAGCTGCGTCTGAAGCTACTGCAGAAAGTACAACACCAGCAAAACCTGCTGCACGTTAAGTTATTAGATGACTCGTTTAACCCTATAAGGATATTCGTGACAGTATTTCTCCAGTAGGCTGTGTCCTAGGCTGTCCGATATTTTTCGATGCTGAATCATGCTTGATGCTGGTTCAGCATTTTTATTGCACAGAATCTATTTAGAGCCATAGTCAAAACTGATCACAGAATTAATAGCAGCTATCAAATTTATATTAATTTTATTTTTAAATTCAATTGATTATCTAAAAATAATCTATCAAATTCAATATTAATCATATCCTTCAGCTACTATCGCATAACTTGTTTCTGGTGTTCAGCTGCTCCTTAATAGCCTTAAATGCAAGTCGATTGAATGGACATTCGCTATGAGCAATACCAATTACACTACTGAAGTGGCAATCCTGGGTGCCGGCCCCGTAGGCTTAACCCTTGCCAACTATCTAAGCAAACAAGGCGTAGTTGTCACGATTGTCGAGCAACTGGATAGTTTGATTGATTACCCACGTGCGATTGGAATCGATGATGAATCCTTGCGTACTATTCAGTCTTTAGGTTTAGTCGAACAAGTTTTACCACATACCACCCCAAATCATGCAATGCGCTTCTTGACTCCGAAAGGACGCTGTTTTGCTGATATTCAGCCTTTAACGCGTGAGTTTGGCTTCCCGCGCCGTAATGCTTTTATTCAGCCACAAGTCGACAACGTGCTGCTGCAGGGCTTGAAACAATATAAAAACACCCAAGTGCTATTCTCACGTCAATTGACCCATTTTAGTCAGGATGCTGAAGGCGTGACACTCAATCTGCAAAATAAAGATGGCGTTGCAGAAACCGTACGCGCTCAATACCTGATTGCCTGTGATGGCGGTAATTCTTATATACGCCGTAACCTGGGTATTGCATTTGAAGGTGAGACTGCACCGAATCAATGGATTGTAATCGACCTTGAGAATGACCCTCTCGCTACACCGCATATCTATTTATGTTGTGATCCGGTACGTCCTTATGTATCGGCAGCATTGCCACACAGTATTCGACGTTTTGAATTTATGGTCATGCCAGGTGAAACTCAGGCAGAACTGAGCAAACCGGAAAATATTGCCAAACTTCTGTCCAAGGTTTTACCAAGCACGGATGGTATTGAAGTGATCCGTCAGCGTGTTTATACCCATAATGCCCGTATTGCTGACAAATTCCGTGTCGACCGTATTTTGCTTGCCGGTGATGCTGCGCACATTATGCCGGTATGGCAAGGACAGGGTTATAATAGCGGTATGCGTGATGCCTTTAACCTGGCCTGGAAAATGGCAATGGTCATTCAGGGCAAAGCGACAGCTGAACTGTTGGATTCTTACCAGATCGAGAGGAAAGACCATGCCAAAGCCATGATTGATCTCTCCGTTATGGCCGGCCATGTACTGGCACCACCGAAAAAATGGCAGGGTTTTGTCCGTGACGGTATTGCCTATGCCCTGAACTATATCAAACCCATCAAACAGTACCTGCTGGAAATGCGCTTTAAACCGATGCCTAAATATCATGACGGCGCACTTTTGAGTAACGGTGCCAAGAACTCTCCAGTCGGCAAGATGTTTATCCAGCCACAGGTTAGACTTGAGTCAGGTGAAAAAGTTTTACTGGATGACGTAATTGCTAATGATTTTGCAATTATTGCTTGGGGTGTAGACCCGCAATGGGGTATTTCGGATGCCACCATGCAAGTCTGGAAAAAATTAGGCGTCAAATTTATTCAGGTCATTCCCGAAGTTCAACTGGACAATAAAAACCGCAAGCAATTTGAAGGCGTGATTACCGTTGGTGACATCGGCACTGATATTCGCAGCTGGTTCGGTAGAACCACTGAGTCAGTCGTTATTTTACGACCTGACCGTTTTGTGGCAGCCTTGGCGATTCCACAAACACTGGATCATATCAGCCAGCAGCTGTTTAAAAAGCTACATGTAAAATAATTACGAGCATAAAATACATTTACTGAATTATATTCAGAGGTCTGACCACGTGAAAGCGTGGTCTTTTTTTATGTGTATTTTTCTTGCATAGGGCTGGTTTATAAGTTGCTTTCTTTAAGGTCAATGTCTCATTATTCAAGAAAAAGAGCATGTCTGTCAGAAAATATATGAACCACACTTTTTTTTATTGAACTTAGGCATTGATTTTCTGTAACCAGGGTATATCTTTCATTGAGTCACGCTGCGCCAGCAACTGAATAAAGGGCTTGAACTCATCCAGATAGGGCAATATTTTCAAAGAAATGGCAAAAATCAGCCAGTACCCCAGAAATACATCTGCAGCTGAAATTTTCTCACCCAGCAGATATGGATTGGCTTCTTGCATACCTTTTTTGAGAAAGGCTAATAGGCTCTGTGCATGACCAAAGCTCAAGCTCCGTGTTCTTTGCTCAATCTGTTCATCCGGTACGCCCAATCCTTTTAAATCCATAAATTCCGTTAAAGGGCCATGAGTAAAGAACATCCATTTCAGATAAGCGCCGCGCTTGGGATCATCCAGAGTCGGTGCCAAACCTTTTTCTATATATTTATCGGCCAGATAGGTAAAGATGGCCGCAACTTCAGTAATTATCACGTCCTGATCGACCAGACAAGGTACTTTGCCCATGGGATTAATCGCTAAATATTCGGCCTGATGCATGTTTTCATAAGGTACGTTTATAATTTCAACCTGGTCTGTAATGCCCAACTCCTGTAATAAAAGCATTACAGTCATGCCACGGGACTGGGGATTGCTATATAACTTCATCATTTTTATTCACCCTCTGCTGTTATTTTAATTTTTTAATGCAACTTTTTTTTATTGGCTGCCTTTGATTTCTCTCAATGCAAGAAAAATCAAAGATATCATGTTAAAAAAAATCTAGTATAAAGTGCTTCGATAGCCTGTGAAGAACGATTATGTGACAGATTTATCTGCCGAAGCCTTTTTGCTGTTTAAAAACCTGCGGTGCTATCAGGTCTTTCTTTTTTAAAAGAAACCCATATAAAACTGTTCTTTCAGGATTTTTAAAATGAGTTCAAGCAGCTCGTTTTTCTGTCCTTTACGATAACTGGCATACAGATTAATCATCGGCAAGGGTTCAATGGTATTTTTGACGATAATTTTATCCCCCAATAACGGGATCACATAAGCCGGAACCAGGCTCCAGCCCACGCCCATCCCGACCAGATTGACATTGAGCAGGATATTGGTTGAGTGCTGGATCACATTCACATTCAGTTTGGATTGCTTGAAAAAGTCAGTGATGATTTTATGGAGTTGTGGTGAAGCATCTTCATCACTAATTACAAAATCCTGATGATTAAAGCTCTTGATACTCACATGGCGCTGCTCGGCAAGCGGTGAATCCTTGGGCATAATCAAGGCCAGCGGCTCACTAAAAATTTGCACATGTTCCAGCTCATCAGACTCATCGACATAGCGGGTAAAGGCAATATCAATCTCGCCTTTTTTTAAGGCCTTTAACTGGCTGGCATCGGTCAGGCTATGAAAATGAATTTTAATATTCGGGAAATGTGCGCGTATATTCGGCATGATATAGGGGAAGATTTTCATTTCCGCGACAGGCACGAAACCGATATTCAACTGATCCTGCTGTGCATTTGCGATCTGTCTAGCGCTCTGTATAGCACGCTCTGCATGTTCAATACTCAATAAGGCTTCTGTCAAAAATGCCTGCCCAGCCTCAGTCAGCCCGACCTTACGGTTATTGCGCTCTAGTAACTGTACGCCGACCTCACGCTCAAGATCCTTGATTTGCTGGCTGAGCGAAGGTTGTACCGTATTTAATTTTTCTGCGGCACGGGTGAAGTTCAGCTCCTGTGCCACGGTCACGAAATAGCGTAAATGTCTTAATTCCATCTTATAACTCCAAGCTTGCCGGGCGCTTATGTCGCTTTTTGGCAACATACTGACGATATACCCATATTGTCATCATGACGAGTACAGCACTTAATATATAGGTGGTTTCAAAGCCCCAAGAAGCAATCAATATTCCAATGACTACTGAACCAATCGCCAAACCCAGATCAAACAGGGTAAAGAAAGTTGAAATTGCATGTCCCATACGCTGCGTATCAACCGACTGAATCGCTAGCGTCTGCAGACATGGGAACAGCGAACCGTAACCAATGCCGATAAATACTGCCGACAACCACAATATCCATTGATTGGAAATCAGACTGACGATCACCAGACCAATAGCAAAAAACACAAAAGAAGGATAAATAACAGCACTTGGTCCCTTACGGTCATAAATCTTCCCGATCCAAGGTCTAACCAGCAGCATAGAGGCAGCAAAGACAATAAAGAATACACTGGTATAATCCAACAGCTGCTTGGTTTCACTAAATGCAGTAATAAAGCTCATGATACCTGAGTAGGCAAAAGCCGTCAGCAAGGCGACAAAACTCACCGCCAGAACTTTGACTTCCAGAATATCCTTCAAGCTCAGGCTATTCTTTTCTTTACTTATGGCATCACGTTTAGGTAACTCTGTAATTTTCAGCATCCAGCAGAAAATGAGTCCCAGAGAAATAATAACGGCGAGAACGCCAAATAACACCTTGAAACTGGTGATCTGAATGACAGTCAATGCCAGCAAGGGCCCAAACACTACACCCAGATTGGTCGACATGACGAAATAACCCATGCCCTCACCTTTGCGCTGATCAGGAATAAACTCATTGGCGACGGGTACTGCTACCGTAGTCAGAATACTGAACCAGATGCCATGTAAAAAACGCACCACTAACAGCGACCACATGCTGTCCACCAGTAAATAGCTAAAGGCAAATAAGGCAAAAACTATGCCTGCACTACGCATGGTGATTTTTTTGCCGAACTTTTCAATGATCATGCCGGAAAATGGCCGAATGGCAATCGATGAAGCCAGGAATAGCGTCAGTGCCAGACCAGCTTCTTTTACTGAGCCACCCAGATCTTTCATGATGTAAATCGGTAAAACCGTCAGCAAGGCAAAGTAATAAACGAACAGGAAAAAATTATTAAATAAACACAGGATAAATGAGCGATTCCATAAACGCTCAGCATTAACTGACATAATCACCAACTTTTAAGAAATAAGATCAAACTCAGGCTTGAACAGCAGCAGGATTCAGCACCAACTCGACCAGATTCTGGATATAGTGTTCATCTGGAATGCGGTTGAAAAAAATGATCTGGTAATGAATCGGGCCGTACAAGGTATCCAGCATCAAATCAAAAGGATAATCCGCACGGATTTCTCCGCGTTCAATCGCTTGCTGAATCAGTTGATGAATCTGTTGTCGCCGAGGTAAAAGATATTGCTGAAAAAATCCACCTGCCAGTTCCCGGTGATTGGCAATGACCACCAGTAAAGCCCGCCCTACTGGATGATTCAGTGCCTCTGATAAAAAAACGAGTTGTTGAATAAGATTGCTTTTCAAACTTTTGGAGGTATCCAGTTCAAATACTGAAGCGGTCTGTTGCTTAAAAGTATCCAATACCAGTTCCGATTTATGCTTCCACCAGCGATAAATCGTGGACTTGCCTACGCCAGCGCGTGCAGCCACATCTTCAATGGTCAGCTGATGATATTCACATTCTGCTAGCGCATCTGCGACTGCCTGTAAAATGCATTGCTGTCGTCGGGAACTTCTCTCGTCATTACTCATATTTTTCTGCTTAAGCCTTAAAAACGAAACGATACGTATCGTTTTATATTAGAATAAAATGTTATAAAGCTCCAGCCATAAACTAAAATTAATACAAAAAAAGAACTTCAAAAGATTAAGGAAGAATAGAAAAGAAATTGACTGATTTTTATTATTTTAATGCTGATAGAAATTAGATATATGGAAACGTCATTTCCGTATTTGAGACAGGACTTAATCAGACAATAGATGTTTTCACGACAGATTAAAAAACTGAATGTTAGCAAACCAGTTTTTTAGCGAAGAGTATTGCTCCGCAAGACAGGTTTCTTGCGAAGCTCCATTTTTTATTTTGCCGAAACAAAAGTAGCATCTAGACTGCATCAATTGAATTTGAAAAGAAAAACAACGTTATTCACTATAAATGATTAAGAGGTTATTTCTATATTTAACTTTGTGCGGTCTTTTTATAAATGCTGCATGAGGGATGATGGTTCTCTTGTAAACGCGCTATTTTGCGCTGTTCGGCTGCCTCAAAACGGCAACGCTTCCAGTCATTGTTCAAGTTTAAAGCTGGAATCTGTTTGGGTTTACCATGCTCATCTACTGCCACCATCGTGAAATAACAGCTATTGGTATGACGCACGGTTCTCTTTTGAATATTCTGTGCTTCTACACGAATACCAATTTCCATTGAGGTACGGCCAACATGGTTAACACTGGCCAAAAATGTTACCAGTTCACCGACATGAATTGGCTCTTTAAAATTCACCTTGTCTACAGATAAGGTCACAACATAACTACCCGAATAGCGACTTGCACACGCATACGCCACCTGATCCAATAATTTCAGAATGGTTCCACCATGAACATTACCTGAAAAATTTGCCATATCTGGCGTCATGAGAACTGACATCGTTAACTCTGACTGGTCATCTGCTAATGCTGCAATTTGATCTAAAGGGGCCATCGTTTTCTTTGAACTCTTTGAATGATAAGGTTATCATTTATTATTATAGCGTTTTTAACGTGAATAAAATGTTCAATTCGGCAAATCGGGCATCATAATTATTGATATAGAAAATGTATTCATACAGAAAAAAATATATTTAATTGCTTAAAATGTGAATTAAAAACAAAGTATAAATTATTCAATACCTGTTTAACTGGGGGGCTGACAGGCCTGTAATTGAATAATCCATACTCCCCCTCCATCAAACCAAATACTTAAAAAATAGAGGGAAATTATTAGAAATTTAAAGCTTTAGTGGTCTGAGCATTTCCTGAACTACATTTTGATAACTCAAAATTTGTTGGCCATCCAAGATGGTTTCAACAGTGAAAGAACCGTCCTGATGGGCAGCTGTTACTGTAAAAATATAATGTTCGAATTGTGCCAGTTTGACCTGATGTCCAATTTCTATATGTGTCATGCTGTCTACATCTGCTGAGTGTTCTGTTTTAACTACATTCTGGCATGAACGGGGGAATTTTTGAATATTTGATCAACTTAAGTATACGAATAATAATGCTAAAATTAGAACTCAGGATTAATAAAGCTTATACCTTAAAATAATAAATTTATAATTCAATAGCTTATATTTCAAATTAATTTTGTATTTGATAAAAAATTAAAGCTACTTATAGACATCAGCACTTATCTCATCTTTCATAACAATTAGTGAGCTATTAAAGCTGATGATGTTTAATCCTCGTACTGAATATCACCACCTTCTCCTTTGATAAAATGGCAATATTCAGAGAATTCTTATAAGAGATTTTTATTGGGAGTAATGATCCTTGACCACAAACTGCGGAATACGGTGCCCTCGGGCATAGTCGTGTTTTTGATAGGCCTGTGAAATTTCCATCAACTTTAATTGAGCTGCCTCAATACCAGCCTGCATGGTCAACTCTCTGCCACGCACATCAAAAATATGGCCTTTTTCACGCAGATCTGGCTGAATCACCACATCTGCATGCTTTAATTCTTCATGCGCCAGATGTTGCTGCATAATATTGATGTTCTGATTAAACAGTCCCCAGACATTGCTGGTTTCGGTATGAATAGGCTGTGCCAGAATATCCACCGCAATCACAATATCGGCTCCCAGGTCACGCGCCACATCTACCGGTACCGGGCTGACCAGCCCACCATCCACATATTCTTTACCTTGAATAACGGTTGGAATAAACATACTTGGAATCGAGACTGAAGCCCGTACTGCCTGTCCGGTATTGCCATAGTTAAAGACCACTTTTTTACCTTCTTTAAGTGCCGTGGCTACGACAAACATCGGGATTTTCATGGCTTCAAGCGGTGTCTGATCGACCTGTAAATTGACATAGTCTTCAACTTTTTTGCCATCAAAAAAGCCTTTTTTAGCCAGTTTAATATCACGGACATCATTGGGTCGCATCGTTAAGGCAATATTGCGCAGTTCAATCGCCGGCTTGCCACTCGCATAAAGGGAGCCCACGATGCTGCCCGCACTGGTTCCGACAATAAAATCGGGTTGAATACCTGCTTGTTCCAGTACTTCCAGCACACCAATATGTGCATAACCACGCGCACCGCCACTGCCCAGAACCAAAGCAATCACTGGACGTTGTTGGGTCTGCTTGATCTTTTGAAAATCAATTTGATTTGGACGTGCCTGTGCTTCTCCACGTTGCGCAGCAGCTTGCAGAGAACTGGTAGCCGACGGGGCGGGCATTTGGGTCGTTTGGCAACCACTTAGGCCAAATACACCCAGTATTACCATACTCAACACATATTTCTGCATGCAGAGAATGTCCTCATTAATCTAAAGCAGCATAGTGTATAAACACATGCATAAATAGTCTGTAGAATTTCGTTAAACTGTCATGCAGTTCAGCTACTTTATCTTCATTTTTCCTATAGCCATATGCCTTCGACCTCGCTGTACCGGATTTTCCTGATTTTCCTGCAACTGGGCTGCATTTCATTTGGTGGTCCGGCGGCACATTTGATATTTTTTCACCGAAAATTTGTGACCCAGCTGCAATGGCTGAATGACACCCAATACAGTCAACTGGTCGCTTTGGCGCAACTTTTACCTGGGCCGAGCAGCAGTCAGGTAGGGCTGTCGATCGGTTATCTGCAACGTGGCTATAGCGGTGCAGTGATCGCATGGCTGGGTTTTACCCTGCCCTCAATGATTCTGATGGCCTTGGTAGCGCTCTTGGGTCAAAGCTATTTTCATATTTTAAACTCAAACAGCTTTCATACCATCCAGTTAATTGTATTTTCTGTAATCGCCTGGGCTTTCTGGCAAATGCTGAGAAGCTTCTGTAAAACGGCCTGGCAATATGCGGTCTTAATCCTCTCGGTGATATTACTGATGGTGGTCTCAGCGAGTTTTAACCAGATCCTGGTGATTATGTTGGGCGCGATCTGTGGAATCTTGGCGGGACATTTTTTTCAATCAGATTTGAAATCCAAAGAAATCAATAAAATGGCAATCAGCTCGCCATATATTCGATCTGCCGCTGCACCCTATTGGTTACTGGCATTTATCTTGCCGTTTTTTCTGCTCCCCTTAGCTGGAAAATTATGGGGTGAATCAGACCTGCTATTTTTTTCCAATTTCTATCAAACCGGTTCATTGGTATTTGGTGGTGGTCATGTGATTCTGCCTTTGCTATATCAGGACTTTGTCACAACCGGTTTAGTCAATGCACAATCTTTTGATCTTGGCTATGCATTTGCCCAGCTGATGCCGGGGCCTTTATTCAGTTTTGCCAGTTATATTGGCGCTTTGCTGCCTTGGACGCCCTATGTCTGGCTGAATGCAGTGCTAGCGACCTGTACAATATTTTTACCTTCATTTTTTCTGATTTTTGCCACCTTACCCTACTGGTCATGGCTGATACAGCAGCGCCATATTTATCAGGCGGTGATGGGCATCAATGCTGCAGTGGTGGGGCTGTTACTGTATTTATTGCTGGATCTTTCACAACGTTATTTTAGTTATGGCTCCGATCTGGTCTTTGTCGCGGTGATGATTGTCCTGCTACGTTCAAAACTACCAGTCTGGTTCAGCCTGATTTTCGGCTTCGTGCTTTATCAAAGTTACTTAAATTTCTTCTAAATAAAACTTTGGCATAAAAAAGCCCCGAATGTTCGGGGCTTTTTGCTTCAAGTCTTACCAGATATCTGATTTAACCTTGTCTTTAAATTTAGGATGGTTATCCAGTTTAAATTCAGGTTCCTTCACACCACGCTTCAGCTGACCGGTATAGTCTTTGAGAAGCATCAACAGGAATGGCATCAGCAACAGGATTGAGATCAGGTTGATACTTGCCATCACGCCCATAAACAGATCTGCCATATTCCAGATCAATGGCACACTCGCGATCGAACCGAAATACACCATCACCAATACAAATAAGCGGAAAATCAACATGACCCAACTATTGTTATTGATGAACTGAACGTTGCCTTCGGCATAAGCATAGTTACCAATAATCGAAGAATAGGCAAACAGGAACAGAATTAGTGCCAGGAAATCATCACCCCAGGCACCAATCTGGCTTTCAAGTGCCATCTGGGTCAAAGTCACCCCTTCAAAGCCTGCATTTTCATATACACCTGAAACCAGAATAATAATGGCGGTACATGTGCAGACCACAAAGGTATCAACAAATACACCCAGCATTTGGATCAGACCCTGATTCACTGGATGCTTGGCATCAGATGCCGCAGCAGCATTCGGTGCTGAACCCATACCGGCTTCGTTAGAGAACAGACCACGCTTAATGCCCATCATCATCGCCATAGATACCATAGCACCAAAGAAACCGCCAGCAGCAGCTTCAAACTCAAAGGCTTTAGTGAAAATAAGCTGGAAAATCGATGGCAAGATATCGTAATTGATTACTGCAATATACAGGGCCACTGCCAGATAGAGTACCGCCATGAGCGGTACAAAGCGTTCAGCGACTTTAGCAATCCGTTTGATTCCACCAAAAATGATCAGGGCTGTCATTACGACCAGAACCAATCCAATCCAGGAAATTTCAAAATCAAATCCGCCCAATGGTAAAATGACATTGGCCTGATTCCAGCCCCAGGCATGAGAGGTTGCCCCAATAATCGCATTGGCCTGAACGGCATTGAATACAAAGCCATAAGTGGTGATCAGTGCGATCGCAAAGACAATCCCCAGCCATTTCTGCTTCAAACCTTGGGTAATATAATAGGCAGGCCCACCACGGAATTGCTGGGTCTTACTATCCCTGACTTTAAACAGCTGTGCCAGTGAGGATTCAACTAAAGCAGAGCTCATGCCCAGAAAGGCAGTAAACCACATCCAGAACACGGCACCCGGCCCGCCAATCGCAATTGCAATTGCAACACCCGCGACATTACCTACCCCGACCCGGCTAGCAAGACCAGTAACAAAGGCCTGGAATGGCGTAATACCATGCGCATCTCTGACCTTGCCACGGCTGCCCTTCATCACTTTCATACTGTGCCAGAACAAGCGAATTTGAACTGCACCTGTCGCTACAGTATAGAAAATACCGACTGCGACCAGAAACACAACCAAAAAGTCCCATAAAGGGCCATTCAGGGCATTAATCCAGCCCAGCAAGGTTTCATTTAACTGATCATTCATGTCACGTCCTTATGAGCCTATGACTCATCGTATCAAGCATAAAAATCATGCAAAAAACTTCAAAATCATCTGAATAACAGTGGCATTGATCAAATCAACAAAGAATGCGCCACATAATGGCACGATCAGGAAGGCTTTATGCGATGCACCGTACATATTGGTAATTGCCTGCATATTGGCAACCGCTGTTGGCGTTGCACCCATACCAAAACCACAATGACCCGCTGCAAGTACCGCAGCATCATAGTTTTTGCCCATGATACGGAAAGTGACGAAAGCTGCATACAAAGCCATGGTGATGGTTTGCGCACCCAGAATCACCATGAGTGGTCCTGCAAGGTCAGCCAATTGCCATAACTTTAACGACAATAATGCCATCGCCAAATACAGTGACAATGACGCATTACCAAACACATCAATCGCGCGATCAAAAATCTGAACCTTGAAAATGCCTTCCAGTACATTACGCAGGAGTACACCGCCGCCCAATGCCCAGACAAATGTTGGCAGTTCAAAAGCAGTACCTTTACTGAAACCTGTCATAAACTCTGCAAAAGCCAAACAGCCTGCAAACAGGCCCAATGTGGTAATAGCATTATCGGCAGTAATCAGACGCAGACGATGTGGATATTCAAATTGTACGTATTCCTCTGAAATGCTATCCATTGGGGTGTTGTCACGCTTTTCGATCTGCTGATCGGTACGTGCAGTAGCCAGGTTATAACGGTTGATCAGCAACTTGGCCAAAGGTCCACCAATGATCCCGCCGATGATCAGACCGAAAGTCGCACTGGCCATACCCAGTGCCAAAGCACCCTGAATGCCATGTTCAACTTCAAAAATCTCCCCCCATGCACCCGCAGTACCATGACCGCCGGTTAAGGTAACTGAGCCTGCAATCAGGCCAATCAGTGGGTCAATACCAAGCAGTGTTGCCAGACTCATACCGACTGCATTTTGCAAAACAATAAAAATCGATATAGCAAACAAGAAAATTACCAGACCGACACCGCCTTCACGCAACTTGGAAAAGTTGGCACTCAGACCGATCGAGGCAAAGAAGATCAACATAAAACTGGTTTGTAGCTCTGAACTGGTGGTGATGCTGTATCCCCACAGTGAATGCACCAGTAATGAGATGATCGCAGCAACCAAACCGCCTGCAACCGGCTCAGGAATGTTGTAGCGCTTTAAAAAATCGATTTTATTAACCAGGAACCGCCCAAGTAATAAAACAATCACTGCGGCAATCAGGGTATAAAATGCGTTAAAAGTAAAATCCATAATTTTTTGCCCAAGATGATTCTGAATTTTTTATTATTCTAAAAGTCGTAGAGTTGACTATATGTCTAGCTCTCTCATTAGATATGCATCCGTTACATCCGGATTTAATCTATGACCTTTAGAAAACAAAACGTTTATCATCTCTTTCAAACTTATGAATATCATCGTCACGATCATATTCAACAAATGAGAGATTTATAAAAGCAACACCATTTCTATTCCGATACTCAGTCTTTTGGAAAATTGCAGGCAATCTTCAAACAGACGTACATGCTAATAAAAAAACTGTGTTTTAAGCTCAAAAAACATTCACTGATTGATGAGTGCTTTCAACCTAAAGGCTTCATTCAAGCCATCTGGAATAGCGTTATTTCAAACAGATCTTGATCATGCAAAGCATGAATTAAGATGAAAAGTCGTACATTATGCTGTTTCTTTGTATAACGTTATATTGTTTTTTATTAGCAATAGTTAATAAAACTATAAAAAATAATTATAAGTTCTCATTTTTTATATGAAGATTAAACTATCTTTTAATTCAAAAAAAATATTAGTCTCTTACTCAAAACAGAATAACACCGGAATCCTGAAATTAAATTAACTCGATTTTCAGGCAAAATAAATGTGTTCTCTGTGTGAAATTGTTATTGTTAAATTGTTCAAACACTTGGGATTTAAGCTATTTTTTTCACTTAAAGACAATTTTCATAACGATCTTTATTCTGATCATTTAGAGGACTAAACTCGTATTTTGGAAGGCCAAATAAGTGCTCTTTGGCTATTTTTTGGATAAATCATTTTTATCAGCCGGTAAACAATGAAATTTTCCTATCCCCCCTTCTGTTTGTTTAGTTTATAGTCATTGCCAACTCAATAAGGATATTTGACTGGACTTTACAATGGATCAAAATTTTGTTCATGCGGTAGATCACACCATTACCTCTCGTCATTCAGTACGTGCTTTTTTAAATACACCCGTGAATACCGACACCTTAAAAGAGATTTTGGCCGTTGCCAGCCGTGCCCCTTCAGGAACCAATACCCAACCCTGGAAAGTGTATGTGGTAACTGGCAAAAAGCGCGATGAAATCGTGCAACGTGTCTGTCAGGCACAAATGCAAATCTATGCAAATCCGGAATTGTCACAGCAGTATCAGGAAACTTTTGCCTATTATCCTGAACAATGGATCTCGCCATTTATTGAACGTCGTCGTGAAAATGGCTGGGGTTTATATGGCTTGCTTAACATTCAAAAAGGTGAAAAGGAAAAAATGGCACGTCAGCAGTTACGTAATTTTGAACTATTTGATGCGCCTGTCGGCCTGTTCTTTACTGTCCATCGTTCTTTGGCGATTGGTTCCAAAATGGATGTTTCAATGATGATGCAGAATGTCATGCTGGCCGCAAAAGCCCGCGGTCTGGACACTTGCCCGCAGGCTGCCTGGAATCATTTTCACCCGATCGTACTTGATCTGGTGGGTGCTCCAGCCGATGAAGAGCTGGTCTGCGGTATGGCACTGGGCTATGCCGATCCAGAGCAGATTGTTAACAGCTTTATTACCCCGCGCGTTCCCGTAGAGGAATTTGCCGTGTTTATCGAAGAGTGAGGCAGGCAGGGCTAAGTCAATTGACTTAGCCCTCTGTCCAGACCAGTATTTTTATTGCCTGAGAGAACATCCAGCATCTATGCATTTTTTAGGCTGGGCATTTTTATTTTAAAAATTGTCCAAGCAGAAATACAGACAAAAACCAGCATGATCAATGCCATATTCAGTAAAGCCTGCCAGAGCATAAAATTCAGTAATACGCCGGCCAGTAATCCACAGACAAATTGCATACTTCCCATAATGGCACTGGCAGTTCCTGCCCGCTCGCCCTGTTCAGCCATTGCCAGAGCCATGGCATTCGGACCAGTAAAACCGATGGCTGCCACTATGACAAACATGCCTGGCAGTACCCAGAGCACAGAGTTTACGTCCAGACAGCCCAGCAGGATTAAAGCTGACACACCGGCAAACTGCAGACAGGTGCCGATTTTCAGACGCTGCAATATCGAGAAACGTCCGGCCAGCCGCTTATTCAATGTCGAAAACAGCATGATGCCGACCGCATTTGCACCAAAAGCATAGGCAAACTGCTGCTCGGTGAGCTGATAACGATCCATCAAAATGGCCGAAGAAGCACTGATATAACAGAACATCACCGCACCGGAAAAACAGCCGGCATAAAGCGGGCGCCGAAAGCTGGGATCCTGAAAAATGCTACGGTATAGGCTTAATACCTGTTGAAAATTCAGCTTGAGACGGCGTTCTGGTTCCAAGGTTTCTTTAAAAAGAAAGTGCACACAAGCCAGACTCAGCAAACCACAGCCCATCAATACCAGAAATATCGTGTTCCATTCATAAAATTTTAGTATCCAGGCCCCCAGACTCGGGGCAATAATTGGTGCAATCGCAGTCACAATCATCATGCTGGCAAAGGCCTGAGCTGCTGAGTGCATATCCAGACGATCACGAATTGCAGCACGTGCCATGACCACGCCAACACAGCCACCGAGAGCTTGTAAAATCCGGGCAGTGATCAGACTCCATTCATCCTGCACAAAGACACACAGCAAACTTGCCCCAATGTATAAGCACAGCCCAAAATACAGTGGCGGTTTACGTCCAATCCGGTCACTGATCGGTCCATAAATCAGCTGTCCGACAGCCAGACCAAAGAAATAGGCCGGCAGGCTATTGGAAACCATTTGAGTACTGACACCAAAATCTGCAGCCATGGCCGGCAAGGCAGAAAGATACATATCAATGGATAAAGGCCCGAGCGCACTCAGTGCTGCCAGCAACACAATCCAGGACATGGCATAAGGTTGTTGTACTATTTTATTCGATGTCATAAGCATGAAGATTTAAAGCGCTAATATGCAGACAAATTAACACAGTGCATAGTATGATTTAGCCTGAAATGAAGATTTATAAATCTACTATTTTCATTAGTATATTCAGATTCAGCTGTAAAACTGCAGCATAAAGGACGACCTTTGAAATCTTGGCTCACTCGTCTCAAGCAAACTACCTATAACACGACCTTAATGTATAACCTGCGCATGATGACGGCATTTGCAGGTACTGCCTTTGTCCCCTATTTTATGGGACAACAATTATTGACCATTCCACTGACTTTAGGGGTGGTTGCAGCCGGTTTAAGCGATATTGATGACCGCTTTTCTGTGCGGATTTTAAATCTGCTCTACACCTATATTGGCTTCTTTATTACGGCGGTTGGGGTATATCTGCTTTATCCACATCCAGTCCTGTTTGCCTTGGCATTGATTGTGTCCTGTATTGCACTGATTCTGCTAGGTTCTCTTGGCAGGCGCTATGCCACGATTTCCTATGGTTGTCTGGTCATTTCCGTTTACTCGATGCTCGGGGTGGAGCTGTTTGATGAATGGTATAAGCAGGCTGGCCTGCTGGTGATTGGCGCGATGTGGTATGGCTTGCTGTCAACGCTGAGTTTCCTGGTCTTCCCTACCCGACTGGCGCAAGACAAGCTTGCCATCTCCTATTCTGCGCTCGGTGACTTTTTATATGCCAAATCCAATCTTTTTGATGTGGATATGACCCCTAAAAGCTATCAGCAGAGCATGATTGAACTGTCGATGGAAAATGGCAAGCTGATTACCATTTTTAACGAAATGAAAACCGCCCTTCTGACCCGTCTGAAAGGTGACCGTGGGCAAAAAGATACCCGTCGCAGTTTGCAGTATTATTTTGTTGCGCAGGATATTCACGAACGTGCCGATTCGGCACATATTGACTATCAAAAACTGGCCAAGATTTTCCAGCATAGCGATATCCTGTTCCGCTTCCAGCGTATCATGTCAATCCAGGGCAAGGCCTGTAAGGATCTGAGTGAAAGTTTGCTGCAGCGCAAACCTTATGTACATAACCAGCGTTTTAAGCATGCATTTGATAACCTGAGACTGTCGCTAGATAAATTACGTCAGGATCAGCATTATGACCAGGTCTGGATCAACGCCCTATTTTCGCTGTTTCAGAACCTTAAATCGATTGATGCCCAGCTACGCAACCTGGAAACCGAACAAAGTATCAAGTCTGAACGCTTCAAACATATTGAAAACCAGCTCAAAGATGATGACCTGAAAGGCTGGGATGACATCAAAGTTCGAATTAAACAGCATCTGACCCCAGAATCAGTGCTGTTCCGGCATGCCATCCGCCTGTCAATTGTGCTGCTGATCAGCTATATCTTCGTACAGGTCAGTAATATTGAATATGGCTACTGGATTTTATTGACCGCCCTTTTTGTCAGCCAGCCAAACTTTAACGCCACCAAACGCCGTTTACGTCTGCGCATTATCGGTACTTTGGTCGGGATTATTCTCGGTTATGCCATTCTGTATTTTGTGCCCTCCATCGAAGGACAGTTATTACTTCTGGTACTGAGCGGAATTCTGTTCTTTGAATTGCGTAGTAAACAGTATGCACAAGCCACTGCCTTTATCACAATTTTAGCGCTGATCAACTTCAATCTGGATGGCATGGGCTTTGCTGCGGCCATTCCACGGATGATTGATACCTTAATTGGCTGTGCGATTGCATGGTTCGGTGTCAGCTTTATTTTTCCGGACTGGAAGTTCCGACGTTTACCGCGCAGTATCAAACGCAGCTTGCAGGCAGAAGTCAATTATTTGAATGAAGTCATCGAGCAGTATAAATCGGGACGTAATAATGGTCTGCAATATCGGATTGTCCGCCGTGCTGCCCACAATACCGATGCCGAGGTGGCTTCACTGATTTCAACACTGGCCACAGAGCCCGATATTGATCCGGTACAAAAATCACTGGCCTTTGAGTTCCTGTGTCTGAACCATACTTTTATCAGTTATATTGCTGCACTGGGAGCGCATCGGGGAAAAATTGAAGATCAGGACATCCTGAATCTACTGGACCACGCACTGGATAATATTCGTGATGCATTGCTGCAAGATGAAATGCCCGATTCGAGTACACAGAATATGATTGTGAATATTCGGCAGCGTCTGTCTCATGAACGGGAGCAAGATCAGAAATCCCTGATCATTTTGCAGCAACTGTCTTTAATGTTTAGCATTTTAAATCAGTTAAGCCAGCTCAAACAAAGTTTAAGTCATGAGTGGGATGAACAGGCAACAGAATTGGGTTCATTATAATTTGGCTGATTTTGGAACAATATACTCACTGAATTGGTACAATTAATGCTAAACTTTTTACAGTTTAAAATCTGCTAGTTTCCCTATGACCGCGAAAAATTTATACGCTTATACCCTCCAGCCTGTGAACTATGAAATTTCAGAAGCCGAGCAACGTCATGCTCAGCTGGTGATCTGGCGTAGTACCAATAAAATTGGCATGAAAGCATGGCTGATTATGGGTGCTGTTGTTGCACTTTCTATTCTGGGCATTCTGCTTCTGAAGAACTACTCTACCGTGTTCTGCTGGGTAGCGATTGTCTGTGTGGTGTTGTATTACCTGATCCGTACCTTTGGTCTGGAATGGTATGTTAAACGCAAGATGAATGAATTTCCGGTTCAGGAAATCAAGGGCGTTCGCCTGGGCGTACAGCCGCACGGTATCGTGATGCGCCAGAAAATGGGTATGCAAGAAGGTGTTGGCGCGATTAGCTGGAAAGACATCTATGAATGGTACAACACACCAGAATTTATGTTGGTCAATTTCAAGGTTAAAGGCCAGCAAGGTGCATACATCCTGCCTAAACGTCTGGATAGCAAAAACTTTTCTTTTGCCACGATTCGCAAACATCTTGAAGCAGAAGTCGGTCCGGCAAAACAAATTTAACTGCTTCATTCTTTCATAAAAAACCTCCTGCCTCGGCATGGAGGTTTTTTTAATCACACAATATTGAATGATAATGAGAATAAATATTATCTTCAACATCTATAATTTAGGCTTAAATTTCAGTTATAATTTTGGCATTATTTTTATCGCTTACCCTTAATCTGACCACCATGATTAAAAAGACATTTTTCCAAATCCACTGGTTTCTGGGGATTACAGCAGGTTTAATCCTCTCGATAATGGGGGTCACTGGCGCAATCTATTCCTATGAACAACAAATATTAAAATGGATGAATAGCGACAGTTATACGGTTCAGGTTCAACAACGTGACAAACTTACGCCTGCCCAGCTATATCAGCACTTTAACCATACTGCACCTGACATGAAGATCAACAGTATTACCGTGGCACAAGACCCAAGTGCTTCAAGTGCTGTAAATGTTGCTAAAGAAGGTGCACGGCGTGGCCAGAACATCATGGTCAATCCATATACCGCAGAAGTCTTGCCAGAGATTAAGGGACGGGAATTTTTCCAGTTTGTTCAGCAGTTGCACCGTAATTTAACAGTGGGCCCGGTGGGTAAACAGATTACTGGCGCCTGTACCCTGATGCTGATCTTTTTCGTACTGTCAGGCCTTTATCTGCGCTGGCCGAAACGTCATTCGATCAAGCAATGGTTGTTTATAAAACCTCAACTGAAAGGCCGTAATTTTATCTGGGATCTGCACGCGGTTGTGGGGACCTGGGTAGTGATTTTCTACCTGATTCTGGCCTGTACCGGCCTGTACTGGTCTTATGACTGGTGGCGCAACGGTATGTTTAAGGTGCTGGGTGTGGAACGCCCACAACCGGAAATGCAGGCCAATGCCGGCAATAACCGTGGTGAAGGCCGTCAGGGTGGCGAAAGAGGTTCACGTGGTGAAGGACGTGAAGAAACTGGTATGAATCCAGAAAATATCTCTCGCGCACTGGATCTGAGCTGGGCTGGTTTTAATACTCAATTTGCTCACAAATACTCGACTGTAACATTTAACCTGCCGAAAAAACCGGATGGCGAAATGCAGCTGAGCTTTGTCGACCCTGTAGTACAGCATGAACGCGCCCGGAACAATGCTACTTATAATTACCGGACGGCTGAATTCACCAAAGTTGAAATGTACGAAGATAAAAAGCTCAATGAAAAAATCATGAGCAGCATGTTACCGGTGCATCGAGGCAGTTTCTTTGGTCCGATCTACCAGTTCTTTGTCATGGTCGCAGCCTTGTTGATGCCCTTGTTCTTTGTGACCGGCTGGATGCTCTATCTGAAACGTCGCAAGCAGAAAAAATTAACCTTGGCTGCACGTCAAGCTACAATAATTCAGCCTTTAGATCCAAATGCCAAACCGTGGCTCATTGCTTATGCCACACAAACAGGAGTTTCCGAGCAGCTGGCCTGGCGTACAGCGACTGCCCTGCAGGAGGCGCGGCAACCTGTAACCGTCAAGCCGGTGCAGCAACTCACACTAGACGAGTTACAGAAAACCGAACAGGTATTATTTGTTGCCAGTACGTATGGCACGGGTGAAGCACCGGACCTGGCCTCTTCTTTCGAGAAAAAAATCCTGTCTGCAAAAGCTGATCTTAGTCATTTAAGCTATGCGGTATTGGCCTTGGGCTCTCGGGAATATCCGGACACCTACTGCAGCTTTGGTCTTCGAATTGACCAGTGGCTACACCAGAATGGTGCGCACCAGCTTTTCAAGACCATTGAAGTAGATAATGCCAATAATGAGCATATTCAGCAGTGGAATACTGCACTTGCACGGGTGACTCGACTTGAACTGCAAGCAATGAATATTGATAAGACTTTTGATCAGTGGATCTTGAGCAAACGTGAACTGCTGAATGCGGGTAGTCTGGGTGCCCCTGCCTTCAATATCGAACTGGTTCCCGAGCATGAAGCAGTCTGGCAGGCAGGTGATATTGCCGAGATCCAGCCAGGAAATAGCCCGGAACGTATTCGTGTATTTATGCAAAAATACCAGATTGCTGCCGGTACACAGGTCCCATCTCTGCAACAAAGCATTGAACAGGTGCTTTGGGATCGTGATCTGACTCAGGCTGAACCTTTTGATTCTCTGGATCAGCTTCTCATTCAATTACCGACCTTGCCAACGCGCGAATACTCGATTGCCAGCATTCCAAGCCAGCAGGTTTTGCGGCTGGTAGTGCGTCAGAAAACCGATGCCGAGGGCAATCTGGGATTGGGCTCCGGCTGGTTGACTCAACATGCAGCGCTGAATGCACCCGTTGCACTACGTATTCGCAGCAATGACTCTTTCCACCTGATTAATGACAACCGTCCGATTATCTGTATTGGTAATGGTACCGGTATTGCGGGACTATTAAGTCTGCTCAGTGCACGTAACCGTCAGGACTATACCCAGAACTGGCTGATCTTCGGTGAACGTCAGCGTGAACATGATTTCTTCTTTAAAGAAACCATTCAGGCCTGGCTGCAAATGGGAACTCTGAAACGTCTCGATCTGGCCTTCTCTCGTGACCAGGAGCAAAAAGTTTATGTACACCATAAACTGCGTGAACAGGCTGAAGAACTGAAAGCCTGGATTGCTCAAGGTGCAGTAATCTATGTCTGTGGTAGCATCAATGGTATGGCCAGCGATGTAGATCAGGCGCTGACTGATATTCTCGGTGAAAGCGTGCTAGATCAATTACGTCTGGATGGCCGTTATCGCCGTGATGTATATTAATATAAGCTGATATATAATAAAAACCGGGCTATTGAGCCCGGTTTTTATTTGAAGATACAGAAGTAATAATAAAAATATTGATAAGAAAAAGGAAACGTAGATGCTCAAGCAACTGAAACGAAGTCTCAGCCTGATTTCTGGCTTGGTTCTCTGCATATATAGTATCTGGTTAATGAACCAGGGGCAGAGGCATTTTGCCATCCCCCTGTTTCTCATGATTGGTGGAGCACTTATCCTGTACACCCTGCTTTTTTCATCTATTCAGCGCTGGAAACAGAATTCCCGGTTCAGGACATGGTTCTGGAACTGTCTCTGGGGCGGTTTTTTTTGTTGGATCATCAGTGTCGCGGCCTTCTTCGCCTATATCCAGATGTCGATCAACTCCAATATTCCAACACAACCGGCTACAGCAATTCTGGTATTAGGCAGTGGCATTGACCAGGGTCAGCCTTCCCCCATTCTGAAAAATCGTCTGGACACTGCAGCAAAGTATGCAGAACGCTATCCCAATATTTTGATGATCATGACCGGTGGACGAAATCTCTGGGAAAGACAGAGCGAAGCTGAAGTCATGCAAAATTATATTCATAGGACCTATCCGCGGCTCAAAAATCCGATCAGTTTAGAAGATCAAAGCAGAAGTACCCAACAGAACCTGCAATATTCTCAAGTGATCTTGAAACAACAGAATATAGGACAACATGAACCCATTGCGATTGTCACCAGCGATTTTCATAGCCCTCGCGCGCGGGCCATTGCCAGACATCAGGGTTATCAACACGTCATCAGTCTGAGTGCCAGCACTCCCCAGAATATCCGCTACAATTCCTGGCTCCGTGAATATTTTGCTTTGATTAGTGGCTGGCTGCTAAATGAATATTCATTATTTCAATAAAAAAAATATTGAAAAACAGGAAAGTTAATTTAAACGAATCTGTCTGGGCAAAGGCATGTCCGGATTTTTAAACAGTTCCGGCTTTTGCATATAGATCTGATACAGATAGTTCTTAATATCAAGTAATAGTTTTTCTGGTGCCACCAGAATATTCTGCCCTTCTGGCGTCAGATCAAGAGACACAATGGTACTTTCCTGGCGTAAAAAAGGAATGACTTTTTCTACAAAATCCTTGAGGCTAATTTCCTGAATATCGTAATTCACCCAATTATCTTTAATGAGCAGTCGCGCCAGACTTTTACTGTGCCAGCTGGCAAATGCACGTTGTCCGGTAGGCGTGGCACACAAAGCCCAGCCATCCTGATAAAGCGCAAAAATGCCAGCATTGGCAACAATGGCTTCAATATATTGCTTATAAAGTTGTTGAGGGTCGTATACCGTATGTTGAAATTTGGACGCTGCCTTGCGCTGATAGGGATTTCTCATGGTCGTGAAATCTTAATATTATTATAATAGAATCAGATTCTAAGGAAAAAACAGAATTGAGGCAAGAAGATATGGTGGGCGCTGACGGGATCGAACCGCCGACATTCTGCTTGTAAGGCAGACGCTCTACCAACTGAGCTAAGCGCCCTGAGAGAAACAACAGCGTTGTTTTTAATGACGCAAGACTAACAAGAAATGTTGTCTTGGTATCTGGAAAACTTAGATCTCAGGAATCCAAGCTTCTCATCTTAAGATGGCGCAGCGGACGGGGCTCGAACCCGCGACCCCCGGCGTGACAGGCCGGTATTCTAACCAACTGAACTACCGCTGC
>NZ_JAYWYV010000017.1:0-70278 GCF_048147885.1 Acinetobacter sp. 228 | reverse complement strand
TAATCTTCATCACCGCCGATGGATGTGCATTCTACAGCATTTCACATCCCTTGCAACCCCATTTTTTAAATAATTCAGAAAAAACCTAACGACTGTTTATTATTTCTGCAAAATATACATATATGTATACTTTTCAATCTGAAATATTCTTTTTTTAACACTACAAACTTCTATTTTCACAATCTCATTATTAAAAATAATCTTTATTTCTTTATTAACTGAAAAATTACAATTTATGCTTCTTATTTTTTATGCCCTTTAATATCTTTTTAAAACTATTGTTTTGGAATAATTTAAATAAACCTTGTGTCGAAAATAATTGCTAATCCCAAAAAAAGTTCATTAATCAGAAGATCTTTTCTAATCACAGTTATTGGATATTCAAATGAAGAATGAAGAATGAGGAATGAGGAATGAGGAATGAGGAATGAGGAATGAGGAATGAGGAATGAGGAATGAGGAAATATTATTTTAATAACTTTAATAACCAGATAATTGATTAGTTATTTTTAACCCCAAATACTTATCCTTACTCACTTTAAGCCAAACATAGATTTCAGGCATAAAAAAACCGCTTAACGCGGTATCTTTTATCTCGACCATCTTGAAGGAGATGGTCGGAGCAGTAGGATTCGAACCTACGACCCCCTGGTCCCAAACCAGGTGCACTACCAGGCTGTGCTATGCTCCGAATTCAACTTTAAAAGTTGGGGTGAATGACGGGATTCGAACCCGCGACAACTGGAATCACAATCCAGGGCTCTACCAACTGAGCTACATCCACCATTATCACATTTAGTTCTTAATATCAAGCCACCAAATGGCGCGCCTGACAGGATTCGAACCTGTGACCATCCGCTTAGAAGGCGGATGCTCTATCCAACTGAGCTACAAGCGCTTTACTGATGCTAACATCATTTGCCTTGAAGAATTGGTCGGAGCAGTAGGATTCGAACCTACGACCCCCTGGTCCCAAACCAGGTGCACTACCAGGCTGTGCTATGCTCCGATTCATCTCAGCTTTTGTATCGAACATCTCGTTCGGTACGGTGTGCATTCTAGGCGTGACGCCCTGAGACGTCAACACCTATATTTAAAAAAAATCGAAAAAACACTTCAAGCGTTTATTTATCAAGCATTTCAGACATTTTTTATACAAATTTCTAGCGTTTTAAGCTGGCGCTAAAATCTAACATTCGATCTAGGGGTAATTTGGCTCGCTGAGCTAAAGTGGGGTCCACATGAATCTCCTGATCACGATGCTGCAAAACCTGCAAAATTCCATCAAGTTCGTTCATTGCCATCCAAGGACAATGTGCACAGGAACGACATGTTGCTCCTTCTCCAGCGGTTGGAGCCTCAATCAGGATCTTATCCGGGACAGCTTGCTGCATTTTATAGAAGATGCCACGGTCTGTTGCCACAATTAATCGCTTGTGCGGTAAAGTTTGGGCTGCCTTGATCAGTTGCGAAGTACTCCCAACTGCATCTGCAATTTCTACCACGGACATGGGTGATTCCGGATGTACCAAAACTGCCGCATCTGGATATAAAGCTTTCATACTAGCAATACCGCGGGAGCGGAATTCTTCATGTACGATACAAGCCCCGTCCCAAAGCAGCATGTCAGCTCCGGTTTTGTTCTGAATATAACGTCCCAGATGCTGATCCGGTGCCCATATAATTTTTTCACCCAGACTGTCCAGATGCTCAATAATTTCCACTGCACAACTTGAGGTGACCACCCAATCGGCACGTGCTTTCACCGCAGCAGAAGTATTGGCATAGACCACTACAGTATGATCAGGATAAGCATCACAGAACTTGCTAAACTCATCTACAGGACAGCCCAGATCTAGCGAACAGGAGGCTTCCAGAGTAGGCATGAGTACCGTTTTTTCAGGTGAAAGGATTTTTGAAGTTTCACCCATAAATTTCACACCTGCCACCACAAGCGTCGATGCTGGGTGATCGCGACCAAAACGTGCCATTTCTAGTGAATCCGAAACACAACCACCTGTAAGTTCGGCCAGCTCCTGCACTTCAGGATCACAATAATAATGCGCGACTAAAACCGCATTCTGTTTTTCCAGCTCGGTCTGAATCTGGGCAAATTTTTCCTGTTTGGCTTGTGCACTGATCTGATGCTCTTTGGGATCTCCTAAACGATCTAAATGCGCCTGCACAATCGATTTAGCTTCATTCGCTATTAATTTAGTCGCATCATTCATAACAACTCTTACTCTACCCTCATGGTTCATTATTCAATGAACCTTTCACCCTACATCCCGGTCATCTCTGGCGATATGCTATTTTTGACCAGTCATTAAAAATCATTAAGTATAAAAAAAGCCCCGCAATGGAGGCTTTCAAAACAATCTGGATTATGAACGATAATCTGCATTGATTTTTACATAATCATAAGATAAGTCACAGGTATAGACCGTATCTTTTGCTTCACCCCGTCCAAGATCAACACGAATCGTCATTTCAGCTTGTGCCATGACACGTGCACCTGCCGCTTCGGTATAATCTGCTGCTGCACCACCATCTTTGCAGATTTGTACATCATCTAACCAAACCTGAATTTTTGCAACGTCTAAATTTACTACACTGGCATAACCAATCGCAGCCAGAATACGCCCCCAGTTTGGATCAGAAGCAAAGATCGCAGTTTTAACTAGAGGTGAATGGGCAATGCTATAGGCTACATCACAGCATTCCTGGGTATTGGCACCCCCCTCGACTGTGACGGTAATAAATTTGGTTGCACCTTCACCATCACGCACGATCAGTTGTGCAAGGCGTTTCATGATACGCATCAGTACTTCTCGCACCGCTGCATAACGCGAATCTTCAATCGAATTAATTTCGACACCACCTGCCTGACCTGTAGCGATCAAGATACAGGAGTCATTGGTTGAAGTATCACCGTCAATCGTAATACGGTTAAATGACTGGTTTACTGTCTCAGACAAAAGCTGCTGTACCAGTTCACGGCTGATCGGCGCATCTGTGGCCACATAGCCCAACATGGTCGCCATATTTGGACGAATCATGCCGGCACCCTTGGAAATACCTGTCATGGTATAAGTAATACCATCCAGTTCGAACTGTTCGGATGCACCTTTCGGTGTGGTATCCGTGGTCATAATTCCTGTCGCTGCATCCATCCAGGCATCATCACGCAATGAATCCAGGGCTGGCTGTAATCCACTGAGCAAACGTTCCATTGGCAACTGCTCGCCAATCACACCTGTTGAAAACGGTAATACTTCTTCAGGTTTTACTCCGGCCAGCTCGGCCAGTTTGGCACATGTCGCTTCTGCATTTACCATACCTGTCGGGCCAGTACCCGCATTGGCATTACCGGTATTAATGACGAGATACCGTGGATTGCCTATCTTTAAATGTGCTTTTGACACATGCACCGGGGCTGCGCAGAAGGCATTTTGAGTAAATACCCCTGCAACATTGGAGCCGGCAGCCAGTTCAAATATCACCAGGTCACGTCGGTTCTGATAGCGTACATAGGCTTCAGCCGAACCAATTTTAACCCCTTTCACCACATGCATCTGTGGCATAGATACGTCACCAACTGCCATTTTAAAATCCAATCTTGAAGTTTCAGAAAAATACAGCTTAGTTGATCTGCAATAAAAAATCGAGCCAAAGCCAGAGCCCGCCTAAGATTTATTATAGATTTTCACAATAAAAAACCAGTCATCAAGACTGGTTTTCATATTTTTTAATGAGATATTTTTAGTTTTGTGCAATTTGTCCAGCTTGATTCAATAAAGCCTGTTTGGCCTGTTGCTGACTTACGCTTGAAAGAGCGGGATTTGTAGCAACAATCCGGTCTGCATTTGCTGCATTGGCCGCTGCAATCGCAGCAGTCTGCAATACAATCGGACGATTCTGGTTAGCAAAGGTATAACTGATCCCCGTACGTGGACTGACTACCGTCACTTGTGTATCCGTGCGTTGCACTTGGGCAGTGGTCGTACCCACCGCTTGCTCAACCTTATCCAGTGTTGTGGTAGATGGAGTCTGTGCAAAACTTAATACAGGCATTGCCAAAGCAGCAATCATGAGCGTTTTTAATACTTTTTTCATTCAGGTTCTTCCACTTTGAGGTGTTGAATCAGCCATTAAATAGCATTTAATTCCTAAGACTGCAAACAGTATTCAATTTCTGAAAAATCTTCATACATAAAAAAATCAGAGCCATGTGGCTCTGATTTCTAATCCAGTTTAGATCTTGCCATGACACTGTTTGTATTTCAGGCCTGAACCACACGGGCAAGGTGCATTACGACTTGCCGGCGCTTCAAAGACTGGCGCTACAGGATTCGCCTGAGCATTCTGTTCGGTATCCATCTCATGTTCACCTGCAAGCAAGCCGTCAAATTCCTGATGAGATAGCTGCAAACGCATTGCCTCAGCCTGTGCCTGTTGCTGTGCTTCCATTTGGGCCAGTTCTTCAGGGGTCGGTACGTGGATACGCGACAGATCTGTCACTACATCGGACTTAATCGTACCGAGCATGTTCACAAACAGGTTATAAGCTTCTTTTTTGTATTCCTGCTCTGGATTCTTCTGTGCATAACCACGTAAATGAATCCCCTGACGCAAGTAGTCCATAGCCGCCAGATGTTCTTTCCAGTGACGGTCCAGAGAATTCAGCATAAAGTGACGTTCAAGCGATGCTGCAGATTCTTCACCCATTTGCTCACGACGTGAACGGTAGCGATTCAGCACTTCATCTGTAATACGCTCGACCAAAGCTTCTTCATCCAGACGACGGTCCTGTTCCAACCATTGTCCGACAGGAATATCTATTGACAGGTCTTCACGCAACGCCAGTTCCAGCCCTTCAATATCCCACTGGTCATGAATCGATTCAGGTGGAATATAATTGGCGATCACACCCTGCATCACTTCACGGATCATTTCTTCAATATAATCCTGCAATGAGCTTTCCGCCAGGATGTCATCACGTTGGCTATAAATAATCTTACGCTGTTCGTTATTGACGTCATCGTATTTCAACAGGTTCTTACGAATGTCAAAGTTACGTGCTTCCACTTTACGCTGGGCATTTTCAATCGACCGAGATACCATCTTGTGCTCAATGGCTTCATCTTCCTGTAAGCCCATGGCACGCATCATACCGACTACGCGATCACCGGCAAAGATACGCATCAGGTCGTCTTCCAGTGACAGGTAGAAGCGCGATACACCAGGGTCACCCTGACGGCCGGCACGGCCACGCAACTGGTTATCGATACGGCGTGATTCATGACGTTCGGAACCGATAATATGCAAACCGCCCGAATCCAGCACTGCCTGATGATTGACCTCCCATTCTGCTTTCAGACGCGCTTCATCTTCAGGAGTTGGGTTTTCAATTTTCGCCAGTAATGCTTTCCAGTTACCACCGAGCAAAATGTCGGTACCACGACCGGCCATGTTGGTAGCAATGGTTACAGCACGTGGTGCACCCGCTTGGGCAATAATATCGGCTTCACGCTCATGCTGCTTGGCATTTAGCACTTCATGTTCAATGCCAGCTGCTTTTAGCTTGTCCGAAAGGATTTCAGACGCTTCAATGGTGGCTGTACCAATCAGAATTGGCGCAACACCTGCTTCATGCACACGCTGAATTTCTTGAATAATGGCGTTATATTTTCCTTCACGATTTAGATAAATCAAATCGTTCTGGTCATCCCGGATCATTGGACGGTGCGTCGGAATCAGCACCACATCCAGACCATAAATTTCTTTCATTTCCGCTGCTTCAGTATCAGCAGTACCGGTCATACCGGACAGTTTTTTATACAGACGGAAATAGTTCTGGAAGGTTGTGGTTGCCAGAGTCTGGTTTTCCGGCTGGATTTCCAGTCCTTCTTTGGCTTCTACGGCTTGATGCAAACCTTCAGACCAACGACGTCCCGGCATGGTACGACCGGTATTTTCATCGACAATAATCACTTCACCATCGTTAATGATGTATTGCACATTGCGTTGATAAAGATAATGGGCGCGAATCGCTGCAGTGACATGATGTAACAGGTTCAGGTTCGCCGCTGAATACAGGCTCTCACCTTCAGCCAGCAGACCCATTTCAATCAGTTCACTTTCAATGGTTTCAAAGCCCACTTCAGTAATTTCAACTGAACGCTGTTTTTCATCAATCCAGAAGTGGCCACCGTCCGGCACTTTTTCTTCTTTCTGTGGTTTTAACTTTGGTGGAATATTATTAATGGCTGCATAAAGCTGTGAAGAGTCTTCACTTTGACCAGAAATAATCAGTGGGGTACGTGCTTCATCAATCAGGATCGAATCGACCTCATCGATAATGGCATAGATCAGACCACGCTGTTTTTTCTCGGCCAGCGAGAAGACCATATTGTCACGCAGGTAGTCAAAACCGAATTCGTTATTGGTACCGTAAGTAATATCGGCACGATAAGCTTCAGCTTTTTCCATCGGATTTTGCATGGAATAAATGATACCGATGCTTAAGCCCAAAAATTCAAATAATGGACGGTTTAACTCGGCATCACGCTGTGCCAGATAATCGTTCACGGTAATGACATGCACACCTTGACCACTGATGGCATTCAGATAGCAGGCCAAAGTACCCATCAGGGTTTTACCCTCACCGGTACGCATCTCTGCGATTTTGCCTTCATGCAAGGTAATACCGCCGATCAGCTGCACGTCATAATGACGCATGCCCATCACTCGCTTAGCGGCTTCACGACAGACTGCAAATGCTTCAGGAAGTAATTTATCAAGGGTTTCACCCTTATTATATCGTTGTTTGAATTCTTCAGTTTTTGCAGATAAGTCTGCATCGCTCAGGGATGATATCGTCGGCTCGAGCGCATTAATCTTGTCTACGATTTTACGCATGCGTTTGAGTTCGCGCTCATTTTTGGTACCGAAGATTCCTCCGATCAGACTTGCCAACATGAATAGACTCTCTAAATCTTGCTTGTCAAATGAATATGTTCTTAGTCGTTATTATGGTGCTAGAAATTTGAACTACAAGGGTTTTGCTGTAAAACCGCTAAAAAAATCTGATCCTTAGTTCTAGCCCTAAGATCTAAGGCAAAGTAATGTAGCAAATTTTCCCTGTGCAACATAGTCAATTAATTGACTGATTTTTGCACTTCTGGATAGATGGATATCTTGCTTATGCAATTTATTCATAAAGAAAGATAAAAACACTATTTTTAATTATATAAATATTGGTTCATATTAAATCTTATCTCTCCATTAAAAAACCAATTGAGGCAAAAAGATGAGTTTACGTCTAGGCGATACCGCACCGAATTTTGAACAGCAATCCAGTGAAGGCCTGATTAATTTTTATGATTTTCTGGGTGATAGCTGGGGCATTTTATTTTCACACCCTGCCGACTATACACCAGTATGTACCACTGAACTTGGCTATACCGCAAAACTGAAAGACGAGTTCGCAAAACGTGGCGTGAAAGCGATCGCCCTGTCAGTCGATGATGTTGAATCACATCATGGCTGGATTAAAGACATCAATGAAACCCAGAATACCATAGTGAATTTCCCGATTATTGCCGATCAGGATCGCAAAGTCTCCGAGCTGTATGACTTTATCCATCCGAATGCCAGCGAAACGCTAACAGTTCGTTCTTTAGTGGTCATCGATCCCAACAAAAAAGTCCGTTTGATTATTACCTATCCTGCATCGACAGGGCGTAATTTCCATGAAATCTTGCGTGTCATAGACTCCCTGCAACTCACCGATAAACATAAAGTGGCCACACCAGCAAACTGGCAGCAGGGTGAGGATGTCGTGATCGTTCCTTCATTAAAAGATGAGGAGGAGATCAAGCAACGCTTCCCTAAAGGTTATACTGCGGTAACGCCTTATTTAAGGCTTACGCCGCAACCTGAGCAAAATTAAAAGCGCTATCATAAAAAACAAGAGAACTATCACTATAAAGCCTGTCTTCGGATAGGCTTTTTTATATTCAAAATTTCGTATTCACTTTAAACTTTAAAGGACAAAAACAACAATCAGGGTTTGTATGAAAATCTGTATATTTCCAATCATGATGAGTGGCTACCTCCTGACCACAGGTTGTGTGACCACGCCCGCCCTGCCTGCGCATGAACGTCCTCAGCATTGGGGAAAGGCAATTCATCAGGAATATAATTTTCATCAAATCAGTAATTTTGTCTATCGTAGTGAACAGCCTTCATCCGAACTTATTTCTTTATTAAAACAGCATCACATCGATGTGGTTATTAATTTACGTTCACGGGATCAAGACAGCATCATTTTAAGCAATGAAAAATTTCAGCTGCATCATGTACCCATCCATACTTGGGCACTTGATCGGGAAGATTTATTGAAAGTTATGTTACTGATCCAGCAAGCACAACAAAACAACCAAAAAGTTTTACTGCATTGTTATCACGGTTCAGACCGTACCGGTGCCAGTGTCGCCATGTACCGGATTATTTTTGAATATTGGTCGATTGAGCAGGCGCTACAGGAAATGAAACATGGCGGTTATGGCTTTCATGCAATTTGGCGTAATATCGAAAAGTTATTCACGCCTGAAAATGTAAAATGGATTCGCGAACAGCTCGCAAATCCATCTACAGAAACTTCGACTAGCCAAAATAATTAACGCTTATCTAGTGGCACCCAGTCATTGACCCAAGCTGATTTCATATTCAGGCTGGCATCAGACGTGATTTTCTTGCGGAGTGCGTCTGCAGTATCACGGTCTTTAGAGGGTCCAACCATGATACGTATGCCTTTAGAAGTAGGACTTTTGGTGACCTTGTAACCTTTGGCACGCAGCTTGGCTGCCACCGCATCTGCATTGGCTTCATTCGCAGCCAGTGCCACCTGCACCATCCATTGCTTGTCCTCTTCTCCTTCCAGAAGTTTACGTGCCTGTTCAGCTTCTGCTTTCTTCTTGGCTTCTTCAGCTTTACGCTTTTCGTCGGCTTTACGTTTTTCCTCGGCAGCTTTACGTTCAGCTTCTTTCTTTTCAGTCGCTTTACGCTCTTCCTCGGCTTTACGTTTTGTTTCAGCCACCTTACGTTCTGCTTCGGCTTTTTGCTGCTGCTCTAACTTGCGTTTTTCTTCTACAGCTTTGCTTTCAGCCGCTTTACGCTCTGCTTCTTTCTTGGCTGCATCAGTAGAACTATTGGCTTTTTGTTGGTCCAGCTGCTGCTGGGCTAACTTTTTTTCTTGCAGTGCTTTTTCTTCAGCCAGACGTTTCTGCTTGGCCTGTTCGTCTTCCACCAGTTCTGGCGGAATATTATCGGAACTTTGCTGTCCCATACGGTGTGCATTCAGGGCAGCATATTCTTCAGCCGCTTTACGCGCAGCATCTGCTTCAGCCTGCTGTTGCATCGCTAAAAATTCGGCTGCACGTGCTTCCTGCTCTGCAACCGATTTTTCCCGGTCACGACGTTGCTGTTCAAGTAAACGCTTTTCTGTTTCCACATCGACCGTCAAAGAACCGAGCGAATGATTGCCTGTCTCTTTATTTTCAACTTCCGCAGCCTGTGCCGGATTTTGCTGACGGTCATGATTGATTTCATCTTGGCCTTTCAGGAGTAATGCTGCCAATAAAACACCACCACCGAGTAAAACAACACCGCCCATCCAGCGCTGTTTGTTATTCATTGACATTCTTCCAAATACTCCCATACCGCTTCTAAGGTATGAAATGATCCACATACCAAAATCAGCTGATTATTATCTGTTTGATCCAGTGCTGATTTAAAAGCTAATTTTACATTGTCAAATTGTTCTACCGCCTCACCGCTTAAAGCATCAGCCAAAACTGTGACCTCTGCCGCACGCGGAACGGATAATGGTGCAATTTTCCACAATTGAACTGTGTCTTTCAATAACTTGGCGACAGAATTTATATCTTTATCTGCCAGCATTGAAAATACGCAAATAACTTCATTATATTTTTGATTATAATTTAAATAACTTCGCAACTGTTTCAGCAGAAATTCGACCCCATGCGGGTTATGCCCGGCATCAAAAATCACGGTTTTATTCTGGATTTGACGGATTTCAAACCGTCCCGGCAATTTTGCCGTTTGAATGCCTTGTGCAATTGCCTGCTGGCTGACGTTTAATCCGCTCAGCAGGATGGCGGCCACGGCGGTAGAAATATTATCCAGCGCCAGCGATCCTGTTGGGAATTTTAAGGTTGTACCCGAAGAAGCAAAAGCCCAGCTTTGGCCATCTTCAAACGCTTCATAAAAATAATCCCGGTTGATTGCATACAAGGGCGCATTGCATTCTTGGGATGTATCCAGAATGGCTTGCGGGATCTGTTGCTGTCCACCAAATACCACGGGAATATCCGGGCGGATAATTCCGGCCTTTTCAAAAGCAATTTTCTCGATGGTGTCACCAAGCCAGTCGGTATGATCCAGACCAATATTGGTAATTACCGCAACATCGGGATTGACCACATTGACCACATCCAGACGGCCGCCCAGGCCGACTTCCAGTACCCAGACATCACAGCACTGATCTTTAAAAATCACAAAGGCGGCCAGTGTGGTGGCTTCAAAGAAAGACAGGCTCAAACCGCATTCGCGACGAGCCTGATCGACCTGAACAAAAGCATCAATCAGCAACTGATCTTCCACCTCAATGCCGCGTAATTTCACGCGTTCATTAAAGCGATACACATGTGGAGATTGATACAGCCCGACCTTGAAGCCTTGCGCATTCAGAATCGCGGCCAGTGTGGTAGTGGTTGAACCCTTACCATTGGTTCCTGCCACCGTCAGCACTTTGGCCTCTGGAGATGTCACGCCCAGCTTTTCAGCCACCGGAATGACACGTTCCAGACCTAAATCAATACCCGTAACGTGAACATGGCTCCAATAATCGAGCCATGTATTTAAAGAATCTGTTGCTAAGGGTGCTGTGTTCAATGCAAATTCATCAACTTTGTAACGATACGATAAACTGTATCACGTAATGCGTGACGGTGAACAATCTGATCGATTACCCCATGATCAAGCAAATATTCCGCGCGCTGGAACGGTTCTTCCAGTTTTTCACGTACGGTCTGTTCGATCACACGTTTACCGGCAAAGCCAATCATCGCTTTCGGTTCGGCAAGATGTACATCACCCAACATTGCCAATGAGGCAGTTACACCACCGTATACCGGATGAGTCAGTACGACCACATAAGGCAGACCTGCTTCTTTTAAACGCTGGATCGCAGCCGAAGTACGCGCCATTTGCATCAGGGACAACATGCCTTCCTGCATACGTGCACCACCAGAAGCAGCAAAACAGATCAGGGGCTGACGGGTTTCAATCGCACGTTCTGCTGCCTGAACAAAGCGGTCACCCACTACTGTACCCATCGAACCACCCATAAAGTCGAATTCAAACGCACAGGCAATCATCGGTACGCCTTTCAGCAAACCTTGAATCACGACCAGTGCTTCAGTTTCACCGGTTTTCTTTTGCGCTTCAGCCATACGGTCTGGATAGGCTTTGCTATCGACAAATTTCAGTGGATCTTTGGCTACAAATTCCTGACCCAGCTCTGTTTGTACCTGGTCAAAGAACCAGTTCAGACGCTCACGGGCTTTCATACGCAAATGTTCATCACATTGCGGACAGACATAGGCATTGAATGACATGGCAGTACGGGTCACCAATGCATGACATTCAGGGCACTCAATCGTAGGCTCGGTAAATGTCGCTTTATATGCCGTTTGCTCATCGGGTACCTGAATGCCCGGAACAGTACGCTCCGTCCATGGGGTCGATGGGCTCAGAATTTTGCCTGATTTCAGTTGTTGACTCATACTAACTCATCGAGCGCTGCTCGAAGCTCCTTGACTTTATTCACCGTCGCAATAACGGCTTGTTCTGGTGCGAGCGTTGCAAACTGCTTTACAAACGCACTACCCACAATAACTGCATCGGCAGCAACACCCATCGCTTTCGCAGATGCAGCATCACTGATACCGAAACCTACGCCTACAGGAACATCAGTCACAGCTTTAATCTTTTGAATGCGTGCAGCGGCTTCAGAAACATCTAAAGTTGCTGCACCGGTCACGCCTTTCAGTGACACATAGTAAATAAAGCCGCTGGCCTGTTTTGCTACATGTTGAATACGTGCATCGGTTGAAGTTGGTGCCAGCAGGAAAATCTGATCCATGTCATATTTTTCCAGTACCTCACCCAGACTTTTTGCTTCTTCTGGTGGCAAGTCCACCAGCAGTACGCCGTCTACTCCACATTCATAGGCATAAGCCACAAACTTTTCATAGCCAATTACTTCAACCGGATTCAGATAACCCATCAGCACCACTGGTGTTTCGCGGTCTTTCAAGCGAAATTCTTTCACCATATGCAGTGCATCCAGTGTATTGGTCCCACCAGCCAGAGCACGTTCAGCCGCCAGCGCAATCACCGGTCCATCTGCCATCGGGTCTGAGAAAGGAAGTCCCAGCTCAATCACGTCGACACCCGCATCCACCATCTCATGCAACAAAGGCACCGTAATTTCTGGATGCGGATCACCAGCCATTACATAAGAAACTAAAGCTTTACGCTGTTGAGATTTAAGTTGTGCAAATCGGGCGGCTAAACGTGACATAGGGTGATATTTTCCTTAACGTGTTTCAAACTTGAGGCATTGACTATGTAGAAATACAAGACATCGCATTGTAACGCTATTTTTTGTCCAATGAACAGTCTGCGATACCGACCTCGAGTACTTCATTTCCTGTGCGAAGATTTCAAAACAATTCGGAAGAGTCTATTTACGATTATTTTGATTTTTTTCACAATGATCAAAGATGCCTAATTTTGCTATTACCTAAAATCTTGAATATTTAGATAAACTTATTTTTATCATATAAAAATTAATAAAAATGCAGATGTTAGCGCATTCATATAAAGTTTTCTGAAATTGCAAAACCTGCTTTATACTAGTCCTATTCTCTTACTTTTTTATCTCCTATGCAGACTGATTCTGAGGCGACAGTGCAGGCACGCGCCATTGCACTGCTGCCGCTTATTGTATTTTTAACCATATTTTTGGGTAGCGGGATCTATCATTCCCTGATCGGAACCGAGTTCGCGTTCTATCAGGTGAAAGCGCCTGTGGCTGCCCTGCCTGCGATTATCTTGGCTGCATTAGTGTATCGCGGCAAACTCAACCAGGGCATTGAGGAATTCATCAAAGGTGCCAGTCATCCGAACTTAATCCTGATGTTTATGGTGTTTATGCTGGCCGGTGCCTTTGCCAGCGTCAGTAGTGCCATTGGCAGTGTGGATGCCACTGTGCAGATGGGCTTGTCGGTGATTCCACCCACATTTATTCTGCCGATGCTGTTTGTGATCTCGGCCTTTATTGCCACGGCGATGGGTACCTCCATGGGCACCATTGCAGCCTGTGCGCCGATCGCTTTTGGATTTGCCGAGGTCACCGAGATCAATGTAGTTTATGCGGTTGGTGCGGTCGTTGGTGGTGCCATGTTCGGTGACAATCTTTCAATGATCTCGGATACCACCATTGCTGCAACGACCAGTCAGGGCGTACAACTGCGTGACAAATTCAGAGTCAATGTCTGGATTGCGGTTCCTGCCTCAATCGTGACTATTTTGATTTACGTGTTGAGTAGCGGTAGTAGCAATGCAGTGGAATACAAGGACTTCAACTGGCTTCTGGTCTTACCTTATATCGCCGTATTTATTTTAGCCTTTAGCCGTTTACACGTTCTGGCTGTGCTGACCATTGGGGTACTACTTTCCGGCTTGTTTGGCCTGTTTGCCACAGCTGAATTTGATCTGCTCAAACTGAATACTTCAATTTATGATGGCTTTGTCGGCATGTTTGAAGTGGCATTATTGTCCATGTTCCTGGGTGGCCTGTCGGCGATCATGCAACGTGAAGGCGGTTTACGCTGGCTGATCGAGCGTATTTATAGCCTGACCCGTCTGTTTAAAGTCGGTCAGCAACGTGCTGGCGAAATCGGGATCAGCTTCTTGGTAGTATTTTCGAATATTTTTGTGGCCAATAATACCGTGGCGATTATTCTGTCTGGAGATATGGCACGTGAAGTTGCCAAAGAATACGGTGTAGATCCCAAGCGTTCTGCGGCACTGATGGATATTTTCTCCTGTGTGGTGCAAGGGTTGATTCCCTATGGCGCACAGTTACTACTGGCCTGTTCTATTGCAAAAATCTCACCGGTTGAACTGATTGGTGGTGTGTACTATTGCTGGATTCTGGCCATTTTTGCGATTGCGGCGATTGCATTTAGATTCCCCAAGATCAAAGCCAGCGCTTAACCTCACCATTTTCTTCAAATAAAAAAGCGACCTGTTTGGGTCGCTTTTTTTAGCTGCGCTGTTGGTGTAACTGCCTTTTGCGCTCTAACAATGTCTGTCCGGTGGCTGCCTTGTAGGCCCGTGCCAATGCCGACTGGTCAGAATAATCCAGCTGCTCGGCGATCTCGCTCAGCTCCATTCCCTGTTGCAACAGCAGCTCGCAACGTTTAATCCGCTGCTGTTCCAGCAGTTTTTTAAATGAGGTGCCATGGGTGCTGAACAAGCGCTGCAGACTCCGTGTCGACATCAGCAGCTGCCGGGCAAGCTGTTCAACTTTAATGACCTGATGCCGGGTACGGAGCTGTTCGGCAATCATTTGCTGGGCCTGCTCCAGATGACTCTCAACTAGTGGCTTGGCTGCAATGGCCTGTTCTGCCTGATGTACCAGCAACTGCAACAGCATAGGATCTGCCTGCTCAGACCGATGTGCCAGTCCTTGTAAATCCAGTTCTATGCCGTAGTAGGCTTGGGAAAATTTCACCTCGCTGGCGAAAAACTTTTGATAATGCATTTGTTTCCTATCGGGCGCATGGGCAAAGCGTACACAACGGACTAACAGTTGATGATCCTGTAAAATGACACGTCCCAACTGCACCATCGCGGCCATGGTCAGTTCATTTAGCAGATTATATTTTTCGTCCAGATAGGCCCAGTATAATTCAATACTGTGTTCATGCTGCTTCAACTGCAAAGGTACAAACTCACCGCCATCAACCACCAGTCGTTGAAAACGCATGATATGGCGAATCATTTCCGCAACGCTGCTGCTGCGCGAAGCCATATAACCGAGCACACCAAAATGTTCTGGGCGAATGACTTGTACAATCTCGAAAATCAGCTGCGGACAGTTTAAATACTGCCGGGTTGTTAAAAGAAGCTGATTCAATAATTCCAGAGGCACTTGTGTGGCAAAAGGCTGATCAATCAGGGGAACAAGCGCTTCATGTACATCTTGCAGAAAGTCAGCTTTTAAAGGCTCAATTTGCAGACCACGCAGATAGGTCGCCCAGAGTTGAATATAACCATTGGATATTTTAATTTCTTGCATGCGCGCTTCTCGCTGCCTGCTTTAGTCTGAGCAGTTTTTATTTTCATTTGGCATAAAATGTATAAAAATTGGCAAGCGCTGTCAAAACAATTACAGAATTCCCCGACATACTGTTCGCATCGTCATAAAAAAGAACGTACAAGATGAATGCAGTATTAAAATCTTTGATAAAGCCCGTAGTACGGACCCAGCTTGATTTTAAACTGGATGAAATTCCACGCTACTGGTTGGGCGGCGATCCCTTTCTGACCCGCATGTTCGATGCCCTGAGCCTGACCTTTCCTGATGGTGAGCGCTATTTTATTCAGAGTGTACGCCTGTTCCGCGATCAGATCACAGACCCGGAACTGCAGCAGCGTGTTGCAGATTTTATTCGTCAGGAAGCGCAGCATGGCATGACCCATGAAAAAATGAATCAGCTGATGCGCGAGCAAGGCATGCCCGTAGATCAGTTCATTCAGCGCCTGAATTACATGATGAATTACGACTTGAAAAACCGCTCACCTGAATACAATATCGCGGTAACTGCTGCCGCAGAGCATCTGACTGCGCTAATGGCCGAGACTTTTTTTGGACAGAAAGATACGTTAAGAGATGCCCATCCTTTTGTTCGTGCCATGTTTGCATGGCATGCCATTGAAGAAATGGAACATCGTGATGTGGCTTTTGATGTGATGAAAGATGTAGCAAAAACTCCAGAGCTTCTGCGAAAATATAGCTTGGTGATTACTACCCTGCTCATGTTCAGCTTTACCATATACCGCGCCAATATCATGCTTAAACATGATGGATTCACGCCATTACAACGTTTACAAATGAACTTAAAAGGACTGCCCTGGTTTTTTGGCCGTAACGGGAAATTGACCCGTATGGGTACACAATATCGGGACTGGTTTAAAAAAGACTTCCATCCTTCCCAGCATCCGGTCATTGCCCAATATGATGTGTGGGTAAAAACTCTAGCCGAAACCAATGATCCTATTCAGGCCGGTGAAGCCTTCTGGCAGGCTGCCAAAGATTAAGTTCAAATCAAAAAGCCTTCAGAATTGAAGGCTTTTTTTAGGTCTTATGCCTGCACATCTACCACTTGGCATAATGCTGTTCAAGCAAGGCATATTCATTTAGTAAAATAATTTCCTGATCATCTTGCTGAATCGTTCCGGAAACCTTGGCTTGCCACTGACTAAACTGGCTCCCGACCAGACGCAGGTTTAGATTTTCATAACGGCGCCAGCCTGTGCTGACCATCAGATTCAATCTTTCATCCAGCGACTGAATCGTCCATTGGTTTTCCGATTCCTGCTGGAACAGCACATCGGCCAGTGGATAAATTTTTCCATTGACCCACAGACAGTTCTCGTTGCCAAAACTTTCATTCACGCCTGAAGCCAGATTAAGCCCAATCCGGTTATGATTCACATCCCAGAAATTACAGGACAGCCAGAACCAGGCGGTTTCCGGGCGTAAAAAGCCACACGTATCATCTAATGAGGCAAAGCTGCGTTCATTAAACTGGATGGTTTGTCCCTGCTTGTTAATGAAAAAGCCTTCACAGCCCAAAGTGGTCAGTTTCTGGGTATAGGTCCAGCCATTGATGCCAGTCGGACTGCACATACTCAGTGGATCGGTTCCAGCACAGAAAATTCGGGCACTGAGTTTAATTTCACCATATTTGCTGACATTGATATAACGCACGCCGTTGGCATGCTGAATATCGATCTGAAAAGGTGACTTGTGAAAATAACTATGATTAAACAGCGGCTGTTCATCCAGCACAGTGTTACGGGACAGGAAATTAATCGCATTCCATTCCAGCACTTCATTGGTCATATGGTTATAGACATAAACAAAGCCATGCCCTGCCCATGCAATATCGGCGATCGCCAGTCCAATGGTATAATGTTCGTGCTGAATACTACAGAATTTGAATTTCTTATATTTTAAATGCTTACGCCAGCCTGACAGCACATGACCATAAGGATTTTTGTATTGATATGCCTGATAGTCAATACTTTTTGGAAGCTCCTTGAAACGTCCATAACGCGGTTGTCCATTTGCCTGAATTAAATCCATTTAAGACATTCCATCTCAGTCAAAACTGTTTTTTCCTTGACAGTATTATGCCAATTATTAAATTTTGATAAAGTTATTTTTTAAACCGCTTATCGAATCCTTCAGCCGGAAGAAACTTTCTCTTTTATAGACAACTTTAAATGGTGAGATAGGTATTTTCCCAGTGATTGTCACTAAAGCTGCCTTCTACCAGTTGGACATAGCGGCCATAGACCTGATCAATTGCAAGACAGTCATCTACATCCAGTACACGGTCGGTATGCTGTTTTTGCCAGTGCCGGGCGAAGTAGGCTTTACCGCGCTGTTTAGCCACCATGGCATTCTGTGCAACCACCAGCACATAACGATGCAGCTCGCCAAACTCGCGTGAATCATAACCACCCAGATTAATCAGCCAAAGTTTTTCATCGGCCGGATTCGGAGCAGCATCAGTGAATTGCAACGCATAGGATTTACCCTCGAACTCCAGCCCGTTAATTTTTGCCCAGGCATCAATATGCAGGTCTTTCTGCTCCGCAAACCAGGCATTTTTCAATTGCAGATAAGTATCTTCCAGACTCTCTCCTACAGCCAGAACCACATCATGAACTTCTGTATTGGCACGGGCATGACGGCCACCAAGCATCACAATAAACAGGCTGGGCATAGTATTTCCTTATTCGCGTCGATCTTTCAAAATGAATGGATGTATGTCGACCAGTATAGCGCAAAGCCATTTTGTAATTATGGCGTCATCTTCCAGAGTTAGATTGACAGGCTGAGGTATGAATTTATGCAAAACAGTTTGCGGAATCGTTATCTATATAAGATCAGTTTTATTGCTTCTCAATTCACTCTCAGGCTAGAAAAGTCTTTTTCAGGGGATACATTTCGCTAGTGGCTCATTTCCAAGCATTTACATCGGGATTTGCAGCCGCAGAAGGATTATTTTTTGTACAAAACACAAACACGGCTAAACTGCACAAATCTGTACGAATTTTCGCCCGAATTTCAATATGAAAGCATATTTCGTTGACTGAAAAGCGCTGAAGGACGATACTCTCAATGTTTTTATTTAAGCAAATCGGTTCAACGAGGCTGAGCCAAAAGTTCGGGCCTCAGAAACTCAATCCAACGCAAGGGGCTATATATGGCTGGTGGAAAGTCACAAATCATTTACACACTGACTGATGAGGCGCCACTACTGGCGACTTACTCACTGCTGCCGATCATTGAGACCTTTACTAAGCCTGCTGGTGTAGAGATTGTTAAAACTGACATCTCTGTAGCTGCACGTGTGCTCGCAGAATTCTCTGACTATCTCAGCGATGAGCAAAAGGTAACTGACAACCTCGCAGAACTAGGTCGTCTTACACAAGATCCAGACACGAACATTATCAAACTCCCGAATATCAGTGCGTCAGTTGCGCAGCTGACTGCTTGTATCAAAGAACTTCAATCGAAAGGCTATGCGATTCCTGACTATCCTGAGAATCCGGCAACTGAAGAAGAACAGGCACTTAAAGTACGTTACAGCAAATGTTTAGGTTCAGCAGTTAACCCTGTTCTACGTGAAGGTAACTCTGACCGTCGTGCACCAGCTGCAGTTAAAAACTACGCGAAAAAACACCCACATTCTATGGGTGAATGGAAGCCTTGGTCACAAACTCACGTTTCTCACATGCAAGAAGGTGACTTCTACCATGGTGAAAAGTCAATGACTTTAGACCGTGCACGCAATGTGAAAATGGAATTGATCACTACCTCTGGTGAAACCATCGTTCTTAAGCCAAAAGTTGCGCTTCTAGACGGCGAAATCATCGACTCAATGTTCATGAGCAAAAAAGCACTTTGCGACTTCTATGAAAAAGAATTAGAAGATTGTAAAGAAGCTGGCATCTTGTTCTCTTTACACGTTAAAGCGACCATGATGAAAGTTTCACACCCGATCGTATTCGGTCACTGTGTGAAGATTTACTACAAAGACGCTTTCGAAAAGCATGCGAAATTATTCGACGAACTCGGCATTAACGTGAACAACGGTATGGCGGGTCTTTACGAAAAAATCGAAACGCTTCCGACTTCTTTACGTGAAGAAATCATCGAAGATTTACATGCGTGTCAAGAACACCGTCCTGCTCTTGCGATGGTTGACTCAGCAAAAGGCATCACCAACTTCCATTCTCCAAACGACGTTATTGTAGATGCATCTATGCCTGCAATGATCCGTACTGGCGGTAAAATGTGGGGTGCCGATGGCAAGCCTTATGACTGTAAAGCGGTAATGCCTGAATCTACATTCGCGCGTATTTACCAGGAAATGATCAACTTCTGTAAGTGGAACGGCAATTTCGACCCACGTACGATGGGTACTGTGCCTAACGTTGGTTTGATGGCTCAAAAAGCTGAAGAATACGGTTCACACGACAAGACTTTCGAAATTCCGGCAGCGGGTGTTGCAAACATCACTGACCTTGAAACTGGCGAAGTGTTGATGTCTCAAAACGTGGAGCAAGGCGACATCTGGCGTATGTGTCAGGTGAAAGACGCACCGATCCGCGACTGGGTGAAACTTGCTGTAACGCGTGCACGTAACTCTGGCATGCCAGCAATCTTCTGGTTAGACCCGTACCGTCCACATGAAAACGAATTGATCAAGAAAGTTCAAACTTACTTGAAAGATCACGATACAGACGGTCTGGACATCCAGATCATGTCTCAAGTACGTGCGATGCGTTACACACTTGAGCGTGTTGCGCGTGGCCTGGATACCATTTCTGTAACCGGTAACATCCTGCGTGACTACCTGACAGACCTGTTCCCAATTATGGAACTGGGCACTTCTGCGAAAATGCTTTCTATCGTGCCTTTGATGGCTGGTGGCGGCATGTACGAAACAGGTGCAGGCGGTTCTGCGCCTAAACACGTACAACAGCTTGTAGAAGAAAACCACTTACGTTGGGATTCTTTAGGTGAGTTCTTGGCTCTTGCTGTATCTCTTGAAGAGCTTGGCATCAAAGAAGACAACGCACGTGCGAAACTTCTTGCGAAGACACTTGACCAGGCAACAGGTCAACTTCTTGACAACGACAAGTCTCCTTCACGCCGTACTGGTGAACTAGACAACCGTGGCAGCCATTTCTACCTTGCTAAATTCTGGGCTGAAGCACTGGCTGCTCAAGATGAAGATGCTGAACTTAAAGCGAAATTTGCGCCGATTGCACAAGCACTTGCTGACAACGAAGCGAAGATTATTGCTGAGCTGAATGAAGTTCAAGGTAAATCTGTAGACATCGGTGGTTACTACGCAGTAGATCCAGCGAAAGTGGGTGCAGTAATGCGTCCAAGCGCTACATTAAACTCAATCCTTGAGTCTTTTGCTGCGTAATCGCATGAAAGCTTGAAGATGATATAAAAAACCGGTCCTTGGGCCGGTTTTTTATATCTTTAGTTTTTCACCTAGCGATTCATGCAGGTACTTATTTGCCAAAGTAATCGGATATTCCAAAGCACAAAAAATTTAAAAGGTACAGTTGAACTGATGCATCATTTTAATTTTTATAAATTTCAGACAATAAAAAACCCCAAGACTGAATATGCTTGGGGTTTTTTAGAATTTTGGTCCCGAGGGTCGGACTCGAACCGACACGTCATCTCTGACAGCGGATTTTGAGTCCGCCGCGTCTACCAATTTCACCACCTCGGGAGTGGATGAAAGGTATAATACGCGATTTCTCAGCACTGTCAACGCAGAATATTTACATTTGTTTAATTTTAAAACAAATGGCATTTTTTCGTATTAAAATCGAGCAATTCCCGCCATAAAAAAGAAAAAAGTTTATACTAGCCGCAGTTTTTTTAGCGTAAATCATCATGCAACTTTCTGATTTTAATTTTGATCTCCCCGATGAGCTGATTGCTCGTTATCCACTGGAAACCCGTAGTGCCTCCCGTCTGCTTCACCTCGATGCCCAAGGCCAATATCATGACCATCAGTTTACTGACATTCTCGATTTACTGAATGAAGGCGACTTATTGGTACTAAACGATACTAAAGTGATGAAAGCCCGCCTCAAAGGTAAACGTGCCTCAGGGGGTGCAGTCGAAGTTCTTGTTGAACGTATGATGGATCAGTTCATTGCACACTGTCATATCAAAGCTAGCAACTCACCTAAAGCAGGTGCAGAACTATTTATCGGACCCGATGCAGTGACAGTAACCGTACAAGGCCGTCATGAAAACCTGTTTATTGTTGAATTTTCTCAACCGATTCTAGATGTGCTGGATCAATACGGCGCCCTGCCTATTCCACCTTACTTTAACCGTGAAGCAGAGGCAATTGATACAGAACGCTATCAAACTGTCTTTAACGACCCGACTAAAATTGCCAGTGTTGCCGCCCCGACCGCATCATTGCACTTTGACGAAGATTTATTGAAAAAGCTGGGAGAAAAAGGCATTCAAAAAACTTTCGTAACCTTGCATGTTGGCGCAGGTACATTTTTACCGGTGCGCACCAGCGATATTGAAAATCACATCATGCACAGCGAATGGTGCCAAGTGTCTGATGCATCTATGGAGCTGATTAAAGCCACCAAAGAACGTGGCAATAAAGTGATTGCTGTAGGTACCACAGCCACACGCGCAACTGAAAGTGCAGCTCAGGCCAATGGCGGTGAACTCAAAGGCTGGACCGGTGATACCCAGATTTTCATCTATCCGGGTTATCAGTTCAAAGTCGTCGATCGTTTGATTACCAACTTCCATCTTCCAGAATCAACCCTGTTAATGCTGGTATCTGCCTTATCTAACCGTGACAATATTCTGGATGCTTACAAGCATGCGGTAGACAGCAAGTATCGCTTCTTCAGTTATGGCGATGCCATGCTGATTGATCAGGTGAAATAACTGAGAGCTATTGCCCATGCCGATCGAGTCTGTACAGCAGTCCATTCATATTCGCCGCAAGAAAAATGCAGTGGTGTTTAAAAATATCGATCGGCTGTGGCACTTATCGAGTGATGCCAAAAGCCATCAGGACATTCTTAATGGCTTGCATCCATGGCAAGGCTCAATTTCTCTAAAATTTGAAAACACCCTACCGTGGTTCTTGGCACTCTTTGGTTTGATGCAAGTATTCAGCCTTATCATTGCACCGCACAATTTCTGGCTGCAATGCAATTTTGCCTTGGGTTTTGGCATGTTGTTTTGGGCCTATCTGATTTATGAGCAGGAGCACTACATCAATGATGTAATTGATTATTTAGAAGAACGTGTGCTGACACATAAATATAATCTCCACTTTCAACAACAGCCACAACATATTTCAATGCCACTTAATCCTCGGCAATTTATTGGCAATTTAAAACGCCTTTTTCCTGTTTTTGAACGTGGCTCATTACGCAATGACATCTCACGTTATGCCAGTACCACATGGTTAGATGAAAATGAACAAGAACACCAAGTCTTGTTGTTTGAATACCACTATGTAGATGAAATTAAAACCATTGATAAAAATGGCAATACCGTCAAACTCATTGAACAACATAAAAATTTGTGGGGTGCATTTGTCTTTGATGTCTCTGTGCAAGGGCTTGCCATTAGCACATCAAGACGTCCCTTCCCCTCACCTTATCGCCATCCTTGGCATAGCAGTGATATACGCACCAATCAGCGTTTAAAATTTTATGGCACAGATCCCATGCAAATGGCAAAACAGCTTAGTCCAGGTTTTGTGCTCCGATTAAGTCAATTTTTCCAATACCGTGAAGGCGATCTTATTTTTCATCCCCAACAACGTGTGCTGTGCTATTTAGGGCCACATGACATTTTTAATGCGCCTGAACGCAAGCAAAATATCCAAGATATTTCTGCATTGCGTGGACACCTGAGAACGTTTAAATTAGTAGAATTGGAAAAACTACAAACTGACTTGGTTCAGTTTTTAAAATAATTATTTTTCTGGGGACTGCTTTTATGGGATTTGTTGTTTTTGTCATTATCCCGATTCTGGTGATTGTTGCCATTATCATGATCCGCAACAGTATTGTCCGTCATCATAACGCCACGATTCGGGCCTGGTCAGATGTTGCCAGTTATGAACGGCAAAAACTGAAAATTCTGGACGGGCTGCAACCACTGGTTGAACAATACTCGAGTTTCGAAAAAGGCACGCTAGAAAAAGTGACCGAGCTGCGTCAAAACATCATGAACCTGAATATCAAGGATGCTGACATTGGACAGTTACAGCGCATTGAAAGCCTGAATAAACAGCTGATGCATAGCCTGAATGTGGTGATTGAAAATTATCCGGAGCTGAAAGCCAATGATATTTATCTGAAGATGATGGCTGAAATTGAAGAACAGAATGAAAATGTCGGTGCTGCGATTACCATTTATAATCGTAATGTCGAGCTGTTTAATAACCAGATCCAGATTTTTCCGCACAACATCATTAACAATATGCTGCTCAGAAAAAAAGTGGTACGCCCTTTCCGCGATCAAAGTGTGACCCAGAATTTTGATTACCGTCCGAACTTTCACTGAATGAGCAGCACCCTCGATCCGGGAAGAGATTATGTGCTCTTTATCGCAGCTTTCTGCGAACTTACGCATTTCACCTGATCTTTCATTTATTAATCGATAAATAAAATTACAGAGCGAATGCTCTACAATGCTGGCGTTTAGCATAAGAATCAAGGAAAATAGCGCCCTTTACATTGAACAATCAGCGAACTGTTTTTTCGCCTTGATGTGGAACTCCTATGAAGTTTGAAAAGTTAGCGCAATCCGGTCGTGCCCGTCGTGGTCGTTTGACGCTTGAACATGGTGTAGTAGAAACCCCAATGTTCATGCCAGTCGGTACTTATGGTACGGTCAAAGGCATGTTGCCGCGTGATGTCAAAGAGATCAAGTCTCAGGTCATTCTGGGCAACACCTTCCATTTGTATTTACGTCCAGGCCTTGATGTGATTCGTGAACATGGCGGCCTGCATGAATTCATGAAGTGGAACAATCCTATTCTGACCGATTCAGGCGGCTTCCAGGTTTTCAGTCTGGGCGCAATGCGTAAAATCAAAGAAGAAGGCGTAACCTTCCGTTCACCAATCGACGGTTCAAAAGTATTTTTATCTCCTGAAATTTCAATGGATATTCAGCACACGCTGAACTCTGACATTGTGATGATTTTTGATGAATGCACACCCTATCCGGCCACACATGAAGAAGCGCAAAAATCGTTGCAGCTGTCTTTGCGCTGGGCGAAACGCTGTAAAACCCAGCATCATGACGTGCTGAAAAACCGTAATGCGCTGTTTGGGATTATTCAAGGCGGTATGTATGAAGATTTACGTGATGAATCTTTAAAAGGCCTGCTAGAAATCGACTTTGATGGTTATGCGATTGGCGGTCTGTCCGTGGGCGAGCCAAAAGAGGAAATGATCAAGGTACTGGATTATCTTCCAGAAAAAATGCCGGCAGATAAACCGCGTTATCTAATGGGTGTCGGTAAGCCAGAAGACATTGTGGAAGCGGTGCGTCGCGGTGTCGATATGTTTGACTGCGTGATGCCAACCCGAAATGCACGTAACGGTCACTATTTTGTGACAGACGGCTTGGTGCGGATCCGTAACAGCAAATATCGTCATGACCAGAGTCCACTCGATCCGCATTGCGACTGTTATACCTGCCAGAATTTTACCCGTGCCTATTTATTCCATCTTGAGAAATGTGGGGAAATGCTCGGCTCGATGCTCGGTACGATTCATAATCTGCGCTATTACCTGCGTTTGACTGAAGCCATGCGTGATGCATTAGACAACGGTACATTTGACGAATTTGTCCATGACTTTTATACCCGCCGTGGTCTGGAAGTGCCACCTTGTCCGCAAGATTAATCCATCAGCATTTGCGCTGAGGAAAAAGACAATGTAAATTGCAGGAATATGTCAATTTATTATCCAGTTGATCACCAGTTTTTTTATTTTAGGAAAATGTAATGAGCCTTTTTATTTCGACTGCTCACGCTGCAGGTGAAGCTGCACAACAACCAAGCATGATAGCGAACCTTTTGATGATTGCTGTTTTTATTGCAATCTTCTATTTCTTGATCTGGCGTCCTCAATCTAAACGTGCCAAAGAACACCGTGCTTTGGTTGAAAGTCTGGGCGTTGGCAGTGAAGTAGTATTTGCAGGCGGATTAATGGGCAAGATCACCAAGATTGAAGGTGACTTCGCAGTGGTTGAATTGAGCCGCGGTGTAGAAGTCAAAGTTCAACGTGCAAGTGTAATCTCAGTTCTACCTGAAGGCACTTTAAATAACCTTTAATCAAAAATAGTCGTGCCCTTGCACGACTTTTTCATTTTAAGAAGAAAACGAATGCGTTACCCAGCATGGAAATATGTACTGATCCTAGTTGTTCTGGTGATCAGTACTTTATATGCCCTGCCAAGTTTGTATCCAGATGAACCTGCTGTACAGATTTCGGGTGCCAAAGCCGGTACTCAAATTGATGCAAGCATCGTACAAAAAGCAGAGCAAATTTTAAAAACTGAAAATATTGCCACTCATGACAATAGCTTTAGCAACAATGCGGCCCTATTACGTGTAGATTCAAGTGAAGCGCAACTTAAAGCCAAAGAAGCTTTGCGTCGTGGTTTAGGTGATGAGTACGTGGTTGCACTTAACCTCGCCCCAACCACCCCAGAATGGCTGCAAAAAATTGGTGCCAAGCCAATGAAGCTTGGTCTGGATTTACGTGGTGGTGTTCACTTCTTGCTTGAAGTGGATATGGACAAGGCCATTGCCCAGCGTATGGAAACCTCTGCGACGGATCTCCGTCGTCAGTTACGTGATAACAACCTGAAATTTAATAGCCTGACTTTAAGCAACAACACCATTGTGATGCAGTTTGCCAACAATGATGATCGTGCTGCAGTGATGGACTTCTTGCGCCGTAACGGCAATGAGTTTACCCAGCAGGCTGTTGCAACCAGTACCGGTTCGACCTTACGTCTGAACTATACCGATGTGCGTAAGCAAGAAATTGAATCTTATGCAGTCAACCAGAACTTAACCACCTTACGTAACCGTATTAACGAGTTAGGGGTGGCTGAAGCACTGGTTCAAACCCAAGGCAGTAACCGTATTGTGGTTGAGCTTCCGGGTGTGCAGGATACAGCTGAAGCGAAACGTGTCCTGGGCCGTACCGCGAATCTCGAGTTCCGTCTGGTATCTGACCTGAATGATCAATACATCGATCCATATACCGGTCAGGCTACAGGTGCATTACCACCGGGCACAGAAGTCTTTGCCTATGAATCACTGGACAGTGGTCGTCAGCTCCTTCTGAACCGTAACCGTATTTTAACTGGTGAACGTGTTCAAAATGCATCCAGTGGTTTTAGCCAGGACACTGGCGGTGCAGAAGTGAACATTACGCTGGACAGCGCAGGCGGCAAGCTGATGTCGGATGCGACCCGTAATGCGGTTGGTAAACGTATGGCAGTGCTGTTCATCGAAAACAAACAGCGCATTAACTATGTGGAAGACCCGGCAACTGGCACTCAAACTGAAGTCCGTACACCATATACTGAAGCTGTCGTGATTAATGCTGCGACCATTCAGGCGGTATTGGGCTCTCAGTTCCGTATTACCGGTCTGGACTCGCCACAGGAAGCGGCTGAACTTGCATTAATGCTTCGTGCAGGTGCGTTGGCTGCGCCAATGTACTTTGTTGAAGAACGTGTGATTGGTCCAAGTCTGGGTCAAGAGAATATCGACAAAGGGGTGCTTTCAACTCAAATCGGTTTCCTCTTGGTTGCCATCTGGATGGTGGTGTTCTTCCGCGTGTTTGGCCTGATTGCCAACTTTGCCCTGATATTCAACCTGGCCATGATTCTGACTGTCATGTCCTGGATTGGTGCTTCCCTGACCTTGCCGGGTATTGCCGGTATTGTGATTACCATTGGTATGGCGGTCGATGCCAACGTACTGATCTGTGAGCGAATACGCGAAGAAATGAAATGGGGAGCTTCGCCAAAACAGGCGATTGTGGCCGGTTATGACCGGGCCTATAACACCATTTTTGACTCGAACTTGACCACCTTCCTGGTAGCGTTCATTCTGTTCGCGATTGGTACAGGTCCGATCAAAGGCTTTGCCGTGACCTTAATGATTGGTATTGTCTGCTCAATGTTTACTGCCATTACAGTAACACGTGCAATCGTACAGATCATTTATGGCAAAAAACGTAACTTGAAAAAGTTGAGCATTTAAGGAGATCAATGATGACTGAAAATACTCAACTGGATCAAAAACAGTATGGTCGCCCGGAAGACGAACGCATTATCCCGTTTATGAAGATTGCAATGCCTGCGGCATTGTTTTCAATCCTCTTAACGGTTGCGAGTATCTTCTTTATTGCCACCAAAGGTCTAAACCTCGGTCTGGACTTTACCGGTGGTGTGGCAGCTGAACTGAATTATGCCAATCCGGTCAAACCGGAACAGGTTTCCCAAGCACTCAGCAAAGCCGGTTTTAATGATGCCGTGGTTCAAACCCTCGGTTCAGAACGTGATCTGATGGTGCGTATGCCCGTACAAGACGATATCGAAGCTGAAGACTTGACTCTAGCGGTTACAGCAGCGGCTCAATTGCCAAATAATCCGGCAGAAGTACCAAAGGTCGATGTGGTCGGTGGTCAGGTGGGTAACGAGCTTTATGTTCGTTCTGCTGGTGCTGTAGCACTGGCGCTTCTGCTAATGCTGGTTTATGTCACCATCCGCTTTGAGTTCAAACTGGCCATGGGCGCCGTGTTGTCACTATTCCATGACATTATCGTCACCCTCGGGATTTTTGCGATGATGCAGTGGCCATTTGACCTGACTGTACTTGCAGCACTCCTTGCAATCATCGGTTTCTCGCTCAACGATAATATCGTGGTCTCTGACCGTATCCGTGAGAACTTCCGTAAGATTCGTGGTGCAGAGCCGGTCGAAATTGTCAACATCGCCCTGACTGAAACCTTGCGTCGTACCATTCATACTTCCATGACCTTATTGCTGGTGGTGCTTGCCATGATGCTGATAGGCGGTGATGGTCTGAAATGGTTCTCGATCGCGATGTTTGTCGGTGTCTTTGTCGGGACCTATTCATCCATCTATATCGGTACGGCCTTTGCCTTGTGGCGTGGTCTAAACCGTCAGGACTTTATTGTTCAGGTGAAGCCAGAATTTGAAGACGAGAACCCGATTCCATAATCAGTTCTGTTTGCATGTTCATTGTTCAGCCCGTCTTAAGATGGGCTGAATTATTTCTGCTATTTGAACATACTGGCCGTGGGAATAATCGCAATGACGGGATGAATTTTCTCAATATCAGTCTTTTGGAAAATCACCTGTCGGTGTTCATCCAGACTTTGAAATTCATAATAATCCTGAGCATCACTGACCAGTTGCAAAACAAGTTGCAAGCCATTGAGCAGATACACACAAAGAATATCCGATCCGGACACCTCTACCTGTTTGTCACAGATCAGCCACCAGCCCGGTTTTAAGCTGGGGACATAATACGGTCCTGCTACCTGAATCGCGTAATGCTGTACTTGCAGATGAAAAATATCCAGATTGAATGAGAGCGCTGAATCTATAGGAATAAGTGCGAATGCCTGCTGTTGCACCACCTGCATCTGAAATAGTCTGCCGTGCTCTGAAAGTGGAGATAACTCTACTTTGGGTTCAGCTGACTGGTCCAGGATTAAAGCATTGAGACCCAGTTGTTGCTCCAGCTCTCTTGCTGCTTTCTCGCCGATCTGGCGTTTGCTATTCAGTAATTGTGCGATATATGACGCAGACAAGCCGAAATGCTCACAGATCTCTTTGCCAGTTTTAAATTGCTGCGTTTCGATCAACAGATCAATGACCTTGGCCAAGTTATTCCGTCTACGTTCAAATATTTCAGTCACACTCATCTCGGTCTGCTGGTCTATTTTTTATGCATATGATTTAGTTAGATTACAATAAAAAAGCCCGCAAATGAATTGCAGGCTTTTTAAACTTACATAATGGAAATTAAGTACCTTGCACCAGACGACGTGCACTGATAATTCCCGGTTGTTGTTCAAGACGGGCCAAAAGTTTGGAAAGTTGTGCCAGACCTTTGACTTCAATCAACAGCTTCATATTGGCAATACCGTCCGCCTCCGAAATGGTATTGACCTGACGGATGTTGATCTGATCCGAGAAAATGACTTGGGTCAGATCCTTCAGCAAGCCGCGTCGATCATAAGCTTCCACCACAATCTGTACGCTCTGACCACGGGTTGGCTGCATTTCCCAGTCTGCTTCTACCGCACGTTCAGGCTCTTGAGAAATCATACGCACATAGTCCGGACAAGCGACCTTATGGATGCTAACCCCCCGATTCAAAGTGATATAGCCGGCAATCGATTCGCCATGCACGGGTTGGCAACATTGGGCAATATGCAATTCCACGTTATCCAGACCATCAATCAGAATACCGTGCGCTGACAGCGTATGACTGGCACGCGGGTTCAGGGCAGGTTTCAGCACCAGCTCAGGCTCGTCCTGATCCAGATGCATGTGACGGTTCACCTGATTAATCAGGGCATGCAGGCTGATATCACCATTGACCAGATTGACCAGAATGTCATCGCCAGTTTTGACATTGAAGTGACTACAATAATCATTCAGATCAATCGATTTCGGGTGAATTGCCAGACGTGATAGTTCCTTGTTCAGTACTTCACGGCCAACTTCCAGATTCTTGCTGCGATCTTGCTGGCGGAACCAGTGGCGCAGCTTGTCCCGCGCACGGGCAGTTTTGATATAACCCAGCGAATTAACCAGCCAGTCTCGGTTCGGTTCCCGGTCTTTTTTGGTCAGAATCTCGACCTGTTCACCAGTTTTCAAAGTATAGGTCAGCGGCACATAGCGCTGATTTACCCGTGCGGCATAGCACTTGTTCCCGACTTCGGTATGCACATGATAAGCAAAGTCCAGCACCGTCGAATCACGCGGCAGCTCTTTGATATCACCATCACGGCTAAACACATAGATCTTTTCAAAACCTTCGAAATCTTGAATATGTTCAAAATTCTCTATTTCATCTTCAGATTCTTTATGTGCACTGCTTTCATTACGTTCTTGATAATGCTCAAGCACCGCACGCAAGGAATGCAGACGATGGTTAAAGGAGCGATCTGTGGTTTTTGCACCTTCTTTATAATTAAAGTGTGAACATACTCCAAGTTCAGCTTCCTCATGCATTGCATGGGTACGAATCTGCACTTCAAGTGACTTGTTCTCGGCAATGACCGCAGTATGCAGGGAGCGATAGCCATTGGCTTTCGGATTGGTAATATAGTCGTCAAACTGATGCGGAATGTGGCGCCAGATCTGATGCACAATACCTAAAGTGTGGTAACACTCCGGCACACTTTTCACCAGTACCCGTAAAGCACGAATATCATAGAGCTGGTCAAAGCTCAGGTTCTTGCTTTTCATTTTCCGATAAATCGAATAAATGTGCTTCACCCGGCCGTTAATTTCGGCTTCAATGCCATGCTCGGACAATTCATTGCGTAATTTTTCAATCACAAACTGAATATACTGTTCACGCTCGAGACGCTTTTCATTCAGTAAGGAAGCAATTTCTTTATAACGTTCCGGCGCAAGATAACGGAAAGCCAGATCTTCCAGCTCCCATTTTAGCTGGGCAATACCTAAACGGTGTGCCAGTGGCGAGTAAATGGTCAGAATTTCTCGGGCAACCCGTTCCTGACGCTCACGCGAGGAATTGGCCAGTTCACGCAACGCATAGGTACGTTCGGCCAGCTTGACCAGAACGACACGCACATCTTCGGTGACAGAGATCAGCATTTTGTAAATGCCAGACAGATGCTCGCGCTGGTTATTGTTAAAATGATCTTCCAGACGCTTATTTTTTTCGATCAGCTCGGACAGCTTACCCATGGCAAGCGTACCTTTGACCAGACTATGCACCTGTTCGCCGAACTTTTCCAGTACTTCACCGAGTGGCATGACGCCTTCACGAACAGCACGATACAGCATGGCTGCGGACAAAGTATCTTCATCTACATGCAGATGAGCTAGAATATCCGCCATCTCAATACCGGTATAAAAGGTATTGGAGCGGTGCTGGACCGTACTTTGCAGCTCTCTTTCTAATGTTAAGTGGGCGACTTCTTCGAGCTGCGTTAAAGGTGCGCCATCTAATATGCCACGAACCCGATCCAACCATTCAGTCAGATCCTGGTGTGCTTGTTCGGCATGTTCTACAGTCGTCTCCTGCGACAACTCATTAAGTCGTCCAGGGAGTTGCTCACGTACTGTGACCATACCCTTCTCCTACTTTTAAAAACATCATTTCTTTAATCGTTTATTTGATTTTCTTTTTCGAACAATGCGATTGATTCCACATGTCCAGTATGTGTAAACATATCCATCACTCCCGCCTGGGTGAGACGATAGCCCTGTTGTGCCAATAGTCCTGCATCTCTGGCCAGAGTCGCAGGATTACATGACACATAAACGATTCTTTTTGCTCCAAACTTAGGAATATAGTGCATTACTTCTTCTGCGCCGGCACGTGGCGGGTCGATTAATAATGCATCAAAACCTTGATTTGCCCAAGCATGGTGCGAAAAATCTTTGGTTAAATCTTGTGAATAGAACGATATTTGTGCAATACCATTGTTTTTGGCATTTTCTGCACCACGTCGAACCATTTCCTCACTTCCCTCTACTGCAATCACTTGACCCGATGCACCAACACAGCGCGCAAGCGGCAACGAAAAGTTTCCTAATCCACAGAACAGATCTAAAACCCGCTCTCCCTGTTGCAGTTGTAGCAAATCACATGCCAATCGCACCATTTGCGGATTGATACTTGAGTTCACCTGAGTAAAGTCCAGTGGATTAAAACCGAATTTTACATCAAAGTCATCAAGACCATAGTGTAAGCGTGCAGCGTCCTCTGGCTGATCTATACGCAACAGCCCATCTTTAGCGGCAGGCTGAACATACAGTTGCCAACCTTTCTGTAACGTAAATTCTCGCAATTGGTTGACATCTTCTGCAGATAATTTTGCAGTTTCGCGCACCAGCAGTGCGATCTCTTGATCTCCCATCGCCAATTCTATATGACCGATGTCCGCCTTACCGTTAAGACCTTGCAGTAATTGTTTAAGACGCGTAACCGAACCAAACTCGCGATCCAGAATCATGCAGCGATCAATTGGGATCAGTTTGTTGGACTGGTTCTCACGAAAGCCCACCACCAGCTGTTTTTTGGAAGGCAGATAACGCACACCGATTCGGGCCTTGCGGCGATAATCTTCACGTTGTGAACGTAAGGGGGGCAACCATTGCTCAGGCTGGATTCCAGCAAAATGCTGTAAATGTGACTTTAAGACATTCTGTTTCAACTCAATCTGGGCATCTGGCGCGATATGCTGCATATTGCAGCCGCCACAAGACCCAAAATGCGGGCAGATGGGTTCAACGCGAATTTCAGAAGCATCGCCCAGCAATTCAAGGCTGTCAGCTTCTTCAAGTTTTTTGACTTCACGGGTAATGCGGGCACGCACGGTTTCACCTGGCAAGGCATAGCGTATAAAGACTTTCTTGCCATGTTTTTCCAGCGGATGATCCGGATGCGAACCATAGTGAGCAATGCCACGTCCTTCATGTGAAAGTGCTTCAACCTGAAAAATGTACTCGGGTTGCTGGGTAGGACGTGCTTGTGCTCGATATTTCATGAAAACCTAGGGTGTGGAGATGGGGAAATCAAATTGGGTAAATTCAGTGCGTTGTGAAGTTTCACGCCAGACTGATAAAAACTCTGCATGTTGCGGCTGGGTGTGCAAATACTGGATGGTACTTTGGACCAGATGCTGATAATCAGGCAGCAACAGCTGTCCCTTTAGTAACAGCCAGCGGATATACACCAGCCAGGTATTCAGAACGTCCCCTTCACAATAAGAGGTCAGTTCGGTCCATTGCTGATTGCGGACATATTCGGGTATACGGTAAACGCCGTCACCGCGTTTGCCTGGATAACCCAGCAAATGTGCCACATCATCCAGCTTCTGGAAATGACGGGCATGAAACATGGCCATCACATCCATCAAATCAACATGACGATGATGGTAACGATTCTGGTAGTTATTATAACGCTTTTGCGTATCAATTTCGCCCTGATCGAACAGACTCGGTGCAGAGAGCCCATGATACATGGCACGGTATAAAATTACTGGTAAATCAAACTGTGAGCCATTCCAACTCACTAGAGTCGGATGGCGCTTGTCAAAAATTGACAAGAATTTTTTCAAAATTTCTGCTTCAGAATGCTGTTCCCGGCTAAACGAAAACAGCTTCATGCCCTGCTCATCGATCCATAAACCGGAAATACAGACAATTTCATGCAGCGGCAAACGCTGAAAATCCGAACCTGAATCCTGACGGCGTAATTTGGTCAGCGCCTGATCCAGATCTGCCTCAGGCAAGTCCAGACCAAACAGATGCGCCCCTGATTTGAGATCGGTTTGGGTTTCAATATCGAAAGTTAAAACAGGCAAGCGCATATATAGGTCTCAGAAATTATTCAGTATCTTCTACAGAGAATAACCCTGTAGACAAGTAACGGTCACCGCGGTCACACACAATGCATACAATCACTGCATCCGGGTGTTGTTCAGCAATTCTGAGAGATGCCCATACTGCCCCTCCAGAAGATACGCCTGCACTGATTCCTTCCAGACGTGCCAGTTGACGTGCAGTTTTCTCTGCTTCAATCTGCGGAATATCCATGATCTCATCAACACGGCTGGCATCAAAAATCGTAGGTAGATACTCTTTCGGCCAACGGCGGATACCCGGAATATTTGAACCTTCTGAAGGTTGTAAACCGACAATTTGCACATTCGGGTTTTGTTCTTTGAGGTATTTAGAAATACCCATAATGGTACCTGTCGTGCCCATCGAACTCACAAAGTGCGTAATCTTGCCACCGGTTTGCTCCCAAATTTCAGGACCCGTAGTCAAATAGTGCGCTTCCAGATTATCCGGGTTACCAAACTGGTTCAACACCAGACCGATGCCGTCTTTTCCCATTTGCTGTGCCAAATCACGGGCATGTTCCATACTTTCAGATTCAATCAGCTCTGCACCATAGGCACGCATGGCATCTTTACGTTCCTGGCTTGAGCTTGCAGGCATAATGAGCTTCATTTTATAGCCACGCATTGCAGCCACCATGGCCAATGCAATCCCTGTATTCCCACTCGTTGCCTCAATCAGGGTATCACCCGGTTTGATCTGACCGCGTTTTTCCGCCTGCATGATCATATTATAGGCCGGGCGGTCTTTCACCGAACCTGCCGGATTATTGCCTTCGAGTTTCGCAAGTACTGTAGCTTGAGTGTGACTTGCCAGACGCTGCAAACGCACCAGTGGCGTTTTGCCTACATAATGGTCCAACAAAAATTCATCTGCTTGAAAATCAGGGGTGGTATTACTCATTATTTGCACCTATATCGAGGTGCGGCTATTGTATGAAAAAATGCTTTTCCCTGCACTCATTTAGCAGGGCTTTTTCAGAAAACTCGCCAAAACTCGTCAAGTATCAAGTCATCCACGACATTTCCCTGTGATCTGCTCAGATGAAGCGGTCAGCTTATATGATAAAAGTACTATTCCGCCCTGCACTATTCACCCTGAAAGTTCCGGGTTCTTGCCCTAGGCCTGCTTGAGCAAAACTGACTCAAATCTTTTATATTTTTAGCCTCTAATCCGAACATTTATAAAAATAGTGCTTAAATTTTAACTGTAGATTTAAAGCATGTTAATATGCCAGGCATAAAGAAAATACTGCTTAAATCATGTCAACTATCAACAAAAAGCTGTTTAAACGCTTACACTTAAATCATGCCTATGGACAGCTGATTGCGCTGATTTTTGTGCCGATTACCATTTTGGCCTGTGTTGGCGCCATGCTGGTGTTGACTGAAACTTCAAATGCTGCACGTGCGCAGCAGAAGCAGATGGCCATCGCGATTCTGACCCGCTTCCAAGGGACTGCAGAATATGCACTGGATATCTTGAATCTGTATCCATGGCAATATGACCAGGCTCACAATGCCATGCAGAACATGCTGAATGAAAAGCATCTGTTACGGGCAGCGGTTCTGGACGAAAATGGCAAAAAACGTTTAGGGATCGGCTTTCAGGAAAAGGCTGCCTGGCCCGATTTTGAGAAAAGCGGCAATTTTGTCGGTCCGATCCTGTATCAGAACAATCATGTCTATGCCCTTAAAATAAATGAAAACACTTTTTCTCCCGGCTGGCTGGCGATTGAACTGGATAATCAGCCTCTGGAAATTGCCCGTTATCGGGTAATGATTGTCTTGATTGCAACCGGATTACTGACCTTATTATTATTGCTTCTCTGTCTGAATTTTTATTCACGGCGCTGGATTGCACCAATGTATGAAATTCGCATGCAGTTGCAACGCCTGAATGCCGATACCCTCGGCCAGCATATGGTGATTAATAGCACCGGAGAGTTGCGTTTATTGCAACGTGATATTGCCAATGTGGTGAAACGTCTGCATTTTAGCTTTCTGGAATTGCGTGAACATACCGAGCAGACCGAAGATGATTTGCGCCGCACCCTTGATACTTTAGAAGTCCAGAATATTACCTATCGTCAGGCACGTGACCAGGCGATCTCGGCCAACCAGGCCAAGTCTGTGTTTCTGGCCAATATCTCCCATGAACTGCGTACTCCACTGAACAGTATTGATGGTTTTATTCATCTGTTATTACGTCAGGGCAATCTCAGCAACGAGCAGAGCCTGTATTTGCAGACCATTCGTAAGTCTTCGGCGCATTTGCTGGCACTGATTAATGATGTCCTGGATTTTTCCAAGATTGATGCCGGCAAACTGGAATTAGAAACTGCACCTTTTGACCTAGAAGAAGCGATTTTTGATGTGATGGACATGTTGTCACCGCTGGCAGCACAAAAACATATTGATATGGCCTTCTATTATGCAGACGGTGTGCCAAAACACATTATTGGTGATGCACTGCGGTTTAAGCAGATTCTGACCAACCTGATTTCCAATGCGATCAAGTTCACTCCGGATGGAGAAATCATTGTCCGGGCACGCATGGAACATGATGGCAAGGATCAGTGTTTGCTGCATTTCAGTGTGCAGGACAGCGGTATTGGCCTGAGTGGTACAGACCGTAAAAAACTGTTTGAATCCTTCTCTCAGGGCGATACCTCGGTGACCCGCCAGTTTGGCGGTACCGGTCTCGGGCTGGCAATTTCCAAACAGCTGGTGAACCTGATGCATGGCCAGATCGGGTTTGAAGACAATCAGGAACGTGCCCCGACTGAAAAAGGCTCGACGTTCTGGTTTACTGCCCAGTTCCTGGTTGATGAAAATAACGTGATTGAGCATCCAAATTTCAGCGAATTGACTGTCATTTCTTATCTTGCACATCCGGCAACTGCGAACGTGCTACGGCAGTATCTCGAGAATTATCAGGTCAAACACATTGAAGGCGCATCAATTCTGGATCTGTTCAGCCGTCTGAACCATTTGCAGGATAGCGAAAATACTTGGCTGATTGTCGATCATAGTGGTGACAGTGAAGTTCTGTTACGTGAAATCCGTTCACGTTATCAGGGACATCTGGCGGTATATGGTTATCAGATGCAGCTGGATCCGAGCATGCTTAATGACTATCGTGCCCGTGCCCTGCATCAGCCTCTCAGCCGCAGCGCGCTGATTCAGCTGCTCGGTAATCAGCCGATCTTTGATCAGGAACAGCATGAAGAATTTAATGGCCAAGGTCTGCATATTCTGGCCGTGGATGATCATTTGCCCAACCTGATTGTTCTGGAAGCCTTGCTGGGCGAACTGAATGTCACTACGACCAAAGCGCTTAGCGGACAGGAAGCGATTGATATTATCCAGCGCCGTTATGAGCAGAAACAGCCAGCTTTTGATCTGGTCTTTATGGATATCCAGATGCCGGTGATGTCGGGAATTGATACCACCCGTGCCATTCGCTCGCTGGAATCGACCTTTGAAAATCATAACCGCCTGCCGATTATTGCTTTGACGGCGCATGCGCTTTCTGATGAAAAACATAAACTGCTGCAAAATGGCATGGATGACTATGTTACCAAGCCGATCCAGATCGAGCAGATTATCCAAATTTTGACACACTGGACCACCGAGCATTTTAAACGCATTCCGGTACTGGAACGTGCCAATGTGATTGATGCCTTGGATCCGAATATTCTGGACTGGCAGCAAAGCCTGCAACTGGCAGCCAATAAGGAAGACCTGGCGGTAGACCTGTTACGCATGCTGGTGGACAGCTTTGCGGATGAACTCGATGAAATGCAGCAACTGATTGAATTGGAAGATTTTCCGCAACTTGAACATGTGCTGCATCGTCTTTATGGCGCGACCCGCTATGTCGGAGCACCGACTTTGCAGAAGGTTACGGGTGGTTTTGAGCAGTTCGTTTCGACCCTGCGCAAAGAACGCCGTAAGGCCGATGAAAGTTTTGTGCAAGATGTACTGAAATATTTTGATGAACTTAAAGCTGTGGTTGAGCAGGTCGAACAGGCTGCCCAGCAAATTTTAAGACAACATTTGAATTAAATATCTGTAGCTGCTCAGCTCATGATTTGAGAAGTGTGACTGGGCTGTCATGCAAGCCCAAAGACTGCATGCTATGCTCAAGCCAGGAAAAATTACGGAAGAATGCCATGTCACTTGTACGCTTGGAAAAAAATAACGGCATTGCCACGGTTACATTGAATCGCCCAGATAAACGCAATGCCATGAGCTTTGCCCTGCTGCGCGAACTGGTCGCGACTGCCCAGAAAATCAAAAAAGATAAAAGCATCCGCTGTGTGATTTTAACTGGTGAAGCCCAAGTCTTTAGTGCCGGTATTGATCTGGCCGATTTAAATAATCCTAAAAATCGTGCTTATGCCGCATGGGAACTGATCCGCCCCGGTCAAAGCCTGTTTCAAAAAGCATTTCTGGTCTGGCAGGAATTGCCAGTTCCGGTGATCGCTGCGATGGAGGGCTTCTGTTTTGGTGCCGGCATGCAGCTTGCTCTGGCCGCAGACATACGTATTGCTCATCCTGACACCAAAATGTCGATTATGGAAACCCGTTGGGGACTGGTGCCAGACATGGGACTCAGCCGTTCACTGAAAGGCCTGATTGGGATTGATCTGGCAAAAGAGCTCACTTTGACTGCCCGGATTTTTGAGGGCAAATATGCCAAAGAAATCGGTCTGATCACCCATGTCGATCAACAGCCATTGGCGAGAGCACAGGCTTTGGCTGAGGAAATGCTGCAGCGTTCTCCAGATGCGCTGATGGCCTCTAAATTTGTACTGGATGCCATGCAGCATCGTCCGAATAAATCCCTGCGTATGGAAAAAATCTGGCAGTTGAAATTATTACTGGGTAAAAACAGTCAATTGGCCCGTAAAAAAGACAAGAACCCAGAGGTTCAATTTGTGCCACGCCAATACAAATAAGTCGAGTCTGAGTCAAAGCAAGGAATAAAGGAAAGTATGCAGTTGAATCTTGATACTAAAATTGCCTTCTTAGGGATGGGATTAATGGGCACTCGCATGGCTATGCGTCTGCTTCAGGCAGGTTTTCAGGTGGCGGTCTGGAACCGTACACCTGCGGCCTGTAATCCCTTGCTGGATCAGGGTGCGACTGCGCTGTCTCTAGACCAGATTTCCAATTATCCGGTGATTCTTACCTGCCTGGCAGATGATCAGGCGATGCAATCTGTCTTTGAGCAAATTGAGCCATATTTGGTCGCTGATCAAGTCATTGTAGATTTCTCCAGCCTTTCGGTACAGCAAACTCAAGCACTTGCCGCAGAAGCACAGGCCAAAAAAGTAACCTGGATTGATTCTCCAGTGTCAGGGGGTACCGCCGGGGCCGAACAAGGCAGTCTGGTGATTTTTGCTGGTGGTGATGCCGCTACAATTAGATCACTTGACCCGATTTATAAAGCACTTTCCCAGCGTGTCACCCGTATGGGGGATACGGGCACCGGTCAGGCAACCAAAATCTGTAATCAGCTGATTGTCGCGGCCAATAGTACCCTGATTGCAGAAGCCGTAGCCTTGGCTGGCCTTGCCGGGGTAGATACACGCTTACTGGCGCCAGCGTTGGCAGGTGGTTTTGCCGACTCCAAGCCTTTCCAGATTCTGGCGCCGCGTATGGCCACGCAGACTTTTGTACCAGTGCAATGGAAAGTCCAGACCTTGTCCAAGGATCTGAATAATGCCGTACAACTGGCCCAAAGCTTTGAGCTGGATGTTCCGGTCGCAACTCAGGCACTTTCACAGTTACAGGCCCATCAGGCTCAAGGATTTGCCGAAGCAGATCTGGCCACTGTAATCCAGCAACTAAAACATTCATAACGCTTGATTTATGCGGCCTTGAATATTGAAGAGAAAGACATGATTAAACTTGCCGTCAACCTGTCGATGATTTTTACTGAAGTGCCACTCATCGAACGCTTCGCGCTGGCTCGTGCGCAGGGTTTTAATCATGTGGAAATCCAGTTTCCTTATGAACTTAGTATTGGCCAGATTCAAAACCAGCTCAGCACCCATCAGCTGAACTTGTGCCTGATTAATGTACCGGCAGGTGATTTAATGCAGGGTGGTCATGGCCTGGCTGGCATTCCGGGAAGGGAAATCGAGTTTCGTCATGCGGTTGAGCAGGCCATCCAGTATGCTACCGCACTGAATGTACCCCGGGTGAACATTCTGGCAGGAAAACAGCCTGTGGATTGTGACCTGTTGCCCTGCCTAAGTACGCTAGCAAGTAATCTGAAAATGGCTTGCTCAATGCTGCTTGACCATCAAATTGAACCGGTCTTTGAAATGATCAATGGCATCGATATGCCACGCTTCTTGATTCAAAATGTTGCTCAGGCCCAGGAAATGCTCGAAGCAGTTCAACATCCGGCCTTAAAAATGCAGTATGACTGCTACCACATGGCGATGATGGGCGAAGATGTATTGGAAACTTTGCAAGAAAATATTGCGTCGATTGGCCATATCCAGTTTGCGGATTGTCCGGGACGACATCAACCCAATACGGCCTCAATTCAATATCATGATATATTTCAGTGGTTAAAACATAACCATTATCAAGGGTACGTGGCTGCCGAGTATAAACCCAGCGGACACTCCTGTGATTCCTTTGCCTGGAAAGACGAATTCTTTGCGGAGCATGACTGAGTAGAATGTGGTCTGATTTGAAATTTTGGACTAAAACCGCTATATTAGATCATGCATAATTGTTAGGAAATTACACCCCCCATGAATTTAGAACCATCGCCCAGCGCTTCTAATTCTCACGATCTTACTATGAATTCAAATTCTCAAGCTGTACAGGATTGTTTAAAAGTCGTACATGCTGCACTTGAAGATGTAAAAGCAAAAGAAATTGTTGAGCTTGATGTTCGCGGTATCAGTAATGTAGCTGATGCTATGGTCATTGCAAGTGGTACATCGACTCGTCATATCAAATCACTGGCCAATAATGTTGCTGAAGAAGCACGTAAAGCTGGCTTTCGCCCTCTAGGTATAGAAGGCGAACGTGATGCTGAATGGATCCTGCTCGACCTCGGTTATGTGGTTGTTCACTGCATGCTTCCAACAGCACGTAAATTCTATGACCTAGAAAGCTTATGGCGCAATCCTACAGATACTGATTCTGTAGCGTAAAAACCGAATATTCAAGAAAGCGACCTGTGTAGGTCGCTTTTTTATTGCCTGTTCATCCAACTTTATAAGCATTAATACAACTCAATCAGCTATTTTTCTTTAATTTTCATCTTGTCCTATGCACCGATTTGATTGGTATTTTAGGATCAATTCATCATAAACATAGAAGTTTGATGACCACAGAATAATGCTTTTTCAAGATATAAAAAAATCCCCCTTTATTAAAGGGGGACTCAGGGGGATTCTAATGATTTAAATGATTAGTGACCGGTACCATTAATCGCTTTGGTCATGTCTTCCACAACTTTCTTGGCATCACCGAAGATCATCATGGTTTTGTCATTATAGAACAAGTCATTGTCCAGACCTGCATAACCGGTTGCCATAGAGCGCTTGATCACCATGATGGTACGCGCCTTATGTGCTTCCAGAATTGGCATGCCATAAATTGGAGAACTTGGATCATCTTTCGCAGCAGGGTTAACCACGTCGTTTGCGCCAATGACAAGAACCACATCAGTTGCCGGGAAGTCCGAGTTGATCTCGTCCATTTCCAGGATGTCCTCATAAGGAACATCTGCTTCAGCAAGAAGTACGTTCATATGACCAGGCATACGGCCTGCAACCGGATGAATCGCGAAGCGAACCGTTACGCCCTGCTCTTTCAGCAAGTTTGCCAGTTCTTTTACCGCATTCTGTGCACGACCTTGTGCCATACCATAACCCGGTACAATGACTACGCTGTCCGCATTCGACATCAGGAAGCCCGCATCATCTGCTGAACCTGAACGGTAATTACGCTGCACCTGTTCGCCAGCTGCTGCTGTCGGTGCTGCACTACCACCCATCGCACCCCCAAACAGTACGTTGATGATGGAACGGTTCATTGCTTTACACATGATGTAAGACAGAATTGCACCTGAAGAACCGACCAGTGAACCGGCAACGATCAGCATGTTATTTTCTAAAGTGAAACCAATACCTGCTGCAGCCCAACCTGAGAATGAGTTCAACAGTGAAACCACAACTGGCATATCGCCGCCGCCTACCGGTGCAATCCACACCCAGCCAAATGCCAGTGCAAGACCTGTCATCGCCCAGAAAGAAGTCATGCTACCCGTCAGGAAGAAATGAATCCCAAAGCCCAGCATTGCAACAAAAATCATTGCCTGAACCGGTTTTACCCACGCACCAGAAATAGTTTTTGCCCATTTCTTTGCAGCCAGCTTGCCATAAGCAAAAACTGATGCTGTAAAGGTAATTGCACCCACGAAACAGCCCACAAACAGTTCAAACAAGTGAACCTTGCTCATCGCATGGAATGCAACGCCATTCGCTGCCAACAAGTCTGGACCTAATTCAATCAGCTTGTTGTTATGGATAATCGCCGCTACTGCAATCAAGACTGCAGCCAGACCAACCAGTGAGTGCATAAGTGCCACAGTTTCCGGCATCTGGGTCATTGGAACGGTACGTGCACGTGCAATTCCCACCACCGCACCGGCTGCCATTGCAGCAAGAATCATCCAGACCACTGGATTGTCTGCAACAAAGAATGTGGTCACTACAGCGATCGCCATCGCGATCATACCGTAACGGTTACCTGCAATCGCAGTTTTAGGACCAGACAAATCACGTAGCGTTAAGATAAAAAGAACGGCGCCAATCAGGTAGAACCAATCCGCATAATCTCGAATAAATTCCATGTATTAACCCTCTTTTTTCTTTTGCTTAGGTTTGAACATTTCCAGCATACGTGCAGTTACAGCAAAGCCACCGAAAATATTAATGCTAGCCAGGAATACTGCAATCGCACCCAGTACGCTCACCACGTTAATAGTCTGAAAATCCACGCTACCTTCAACGCCGATTACAGGCAAACCAACAGTCTGGATCATCGCACCGACAATAATGATCGATGACAAGGCATTGGTGACCGCCATCAACGGCGTATGTAGTGCTGGTGTCACTCCCCAAACCACGTAGTAACCCACGAAGATGGCCAGGACGAAAATCGTAATTGTTTCAACCATGAGTCTGCTCCTTAACCACGTTTTAACAGCACTTGGCCGCCGTGAGTGACAAGTAGGGCTTTTTGAATTTCATCTTCCTGATTCAGGACAAAGTTCTTGTCTGCATCAAAAAGTGTTTCAACAAAGTTATAGACGTTACGTGCATAGAGCGCTGATGCTTCAGTCGATACCGTCGATGGAATATTTGGAACACCCAGAATCTTCACACCATTTTCAGTAACAACGGTTTCACCGCATTTCGAACCTTCAACGTTACCACCTGATTCCACCGCCATATCCAGGATCACTGAACCCGGTTTCATCTTGGCTACAGTTTCAGCTCGGATCAAACGCGGTGCATCACGACCTGGTAAAAGCGCAGTGGTAATCACGATGTCGGCATTCGATACCGCTTTATCAACAATTGCAGCCTGATCGCGGATGTATTCTTCACCCGGCATCCAGCCATAACCATTTTTGGCAGCATCTGCAGCTTTTTGCTGTTCTTCCGGTGACATAGGTACATCCAACCATTTACCGCCCAAAGACTCGACCTGATCCTTTGCAGTTGGACGCAGGTCTGTGGCTTCAACGATGGCACCTAAACGTTTTGCAGTGGCAATCGCTTGCAAACCTGCTACACCGACTCCCATGATCACCACACGGGCCGGTTTGACGGTCCCCGCAGCAGTCATCAGCATTGGGAACATACGCTGGTATTCAGCAGCAGCCAAAAGCACTGATTTATATCCAGCCAGGTTGGCTTGCGAAGACAATACGTCCATGTTTTGCGCACGTGACAGGGTCCGTGGCAACAACTCAAGAGCAAATGCAGTCACATTCTGCGCCGCGAACTGGTCAAGCTCGGTATTGCGGTATGGGTCAAACATCGCCACCACCGTGGTATTGGCAGACAGCTTCTGAATTTCTTCACCCTTGGGTGCACGAACTTTCAAAACCATCTGGCTACCGGTATAGGCATCATCCGTAATTTTGGCACCAACTTGCTCATAGGCACTGTCGATGTAGGCAGCTTTAACGCCGGCACCACGTTCGATCACCACACTATGACCAGCGCTGATCAATTTCTTTACTGTCTCAGGCGTCGCAGCGACGCGATTTTCACCGACGACAGTTTCGGCTGGAATTCCAATCTGCATGAGCGTCCCTCAAGCTAATTTTTCTTAAGTAAACATCGTGATTTACGATGTTTCCCCTCAGGATGTGTTTTTGTTGAATTTTTGGATTCTAATCAAACTGTTTGAAATTACTACCCACTATTTATTTAATAAATACCTATATTTTGAACTGATGATTCATAAAAAAATTCGCTGTGATAGCACATTTATTTCATTTGCTAGAGATTCATAGGTGATGAATTTATAAACGATATTCATTCCAGTGAGTAATCAACCCAGATTTAACTGGATGGTAGACAGACACATTTCTGATTTATTTTGTTACATTGATCATTCTGACAATTATCGTTGCATCTTTTGGTACAAGTACAGATTCTTGATTTATCTGCTGACTACTCATAGCAGGACTTAAGCTGAACCATTTTTTTAGTTTTGACTTTTCTGACAGATTTAATATTTAAGCAGAAGTAATAATTTTTTAGATATTCAAAACATATTTTATAAAATGATAGTGTTTGTTGAGGAGATCTTTAGCTGACCAAATTGGGCTATGTCCTGGAAACAGATCTTTAAACACTTATAAGATTCAGGTCTCAGACCATCAGATAAAGGGTCAAAAAAAACCTTAAGGACCATTTATTATATTAATGTATAGGTCTGACTTACTCATTGAAAAATCAAGTTTTGCACCATATTTGCGCAATAAAATAGAGTAAATGTTCAACTATCTTGACCCTCATGCCCCTTTTTTACCCTTGTCTGCACCGAGGTGCGTCTTAATGAAGCAGCTCTCTTATTAAAAGCGAAAAAATTCCATAACTATTCACTTATATTTTCGAGGTGAGCTTGTTCCCCTTTACTTAATCTGCCTGAGCTCTGGCAATTTTTCATAATGACAATATTTCTTTACTTTTAAAGTAATAACTTCTGACCTATAGTGCCTTCAATTTCTACATTATTCTTTTTTCATTTAAATTCTTCCAGCTTAAATACAAGGTTAACCCTATGAACATGCCTCTCGATATCAGTCAAAACAAGCCCTTATTATGGCTGATGGCGATTGCATGCGGTTTATGTGCCGGCGCTAACTATTATTCCCAACCCTTGATTTCATCGATTCAGCAGTATTATCAGGTACCTGAATCACAAGTGGCACTCACTGTGACCTTTGCTCAAATTTCTTATGCCTTGGGGTTACTGTTTATTGTTCCTTTGGGCGACATGTTAAATAAAACCAAACTGATCCCCTTTCTCATGCTGGGGGCGGCGGCAGGTTTATTTATCTGTGCCAGTGCAGTGAATCTACCGATGCTCTGGATCGGCACCATCATTGCAGGGCTGTTTTCTGTCGCGGCGCAGATTCTAATCCCCTTGGCTACAATGGCGGTCAAACCGGAAAAAACTGGAGAAGTGGTCGGCTTTCTGATGAGTGGCTTGCTGGTCGGTATTCTGCTCTCGACCAGTATTGCCGGGTTACTTTCCGACCTGTTTCACTGGAAAACGATTTATATCCTCAGTGGTATAACTATGCTGGCCTTAAGCTTTTACCTAAAAGGAAAGTTACCGAGCTTGCCACGTCTGAGAATCAGCTATGCCGCAATTTTTAAATCCATGGCAGCATTACTCAAGCAGGAACCGCGTCTGGTTTTGCGTTCACTGACAGGTGCCTGTGCATTTGCTGCCATGAGTATGCTGTTCTCGACCATCGCCCTGCTATTGACCCAGGAACCTTTTCAGCTTTCTGATGTTATGGTCGGACTGGTCACACTGGTGGGTGTATTTGGCGCGCTTTCCACGCAGTTCATTGGTAAATGGGCCGATCGTGGCCATATCAAAATACTTAGCTGGACCGGCTGCTTTATCCTGATTGGAAGCTGGATCTTCCTGTATTTTGGTGCAGTGTCCTTGCTGAGTTATATCTTGGGTTACGGGCTGATAAATCTGGGACTTGCAATTACGCATAGTTGTAACCAGAACGTGATTTTTCGCCTGCGCCCAGATGCCAAGTCACGGGTGAACTCACTCTACATGACCTTGTATTTTATTGGAGGTGCTTGTGGCTCGGCCTTAGGCGTATATGCCTGGCATCATGGTGGATGGAGCATGACCTGTATGGCAGGGCTCGGGCTGGCTCTATGTGCTGCCTTATTCACTCTGTTGGATCAATGGCATCATGCACGGAAGTTGGCATGATGCTTAATCCTATTTAGCTGACTTGCGCTGCCGGATAATAGGGCTTATTCAAATCCAGTGTTTTTGCGTTTTCCAATAAAATACAGATAAAAACTGGCAATAATGCTGCCAGAATTCGGCAGCTTTCCTCGAATGACTTATGGTTCAATGAACTTTGGTAAGTCATGCCGCCATGCATGAGCTGATGGTGTAAAGTATATAAACGATGAAATAACAGCTTTAGAACTTCAACTGAATTTTTTTCCTGCAGGGCATTCTGTATTTGTTGCTTCTGATTCTCAAGTACTGCCTGACAGTTTTCCAGACTAATTTTTTGATTGCGATACTCCCAAAAGCTTTGATTTAGATATGAGCTATCTAATAGTGAATGAATCGGCTGGCTATATTTTTCCCAGACAATATGGCCGATTTTCTGTTCTGTATCATTTTGGCAAAGTATTTCTAAAAATTGATATAGCTTGTCTTGTCCCTGAATCAGATCGCCTTCCTCTGCATAAATAGACTGAAAGCTGATCCACAGACTGATAAATTTAAAATCCAGATCTCGATCCAGCTCCAGTGATTTTTTAAACCAGCCCACTCCACGATGAATTCTTAAATTAAAATGTGCCGAATTTTGTGCTTTATAGCTTTTGTAAATTTCCTCCAGTAACAGCATCATTGTTCTCCTTATTTATAGCGTTTTTTTAATTCCTCTCTCACTATAAAAATATACCACTGAGAAATGACTGGGAATTCCATTTTCATTTTTAGCTGACATTGTCAGAGCTCAACAGGAAGCTCGCTCTACTGGGCTTGTTTTTTAATTTTATTTTTCCTCCCCCCTCTTTTTTTAATATCTGCAATTCGGTACGAGTACATCAGCCGTACCTACCAGCTACCAAGGTATTAGTTTTTTCCTTTCTGTCGAAAAAGAGTGAATGGAAAGTGTATTGAAAATGAACAATAAATAAGGCTGTAAACTGATTTTTGAGCGTGAGAACTATATAGGCTTATTCAGATAATATTCCCAAGATCCCTTATCTAAAACAAATAGTTCGGGAATTAATCTAATTTAACCCCTCATTATATTATTTTCGTCGCAATAAAATGAACGCTCATAATATAAAAAAAACATATATCAAAATTTAATATAAAAATTAAAACCCCATACAAGAAAATCACCTCACACCAAAAATTAAAATTAATGAATATTTAAGTTAATATTCATTAAAAATAAATTATTTTTAAATTATGAATAAATTCAGGATTAAATATATAGTAACAATTACCTTTTAATATGTGAAAACTAACATATTGACCCTAAAACGCCCTCCAAAAAAGATTATTAATTACAATATCTTAAGACAATCAAATAAAACCAAGTTTAAATAAACTAATATTTTCATTAAATAAAATATAGACTTAAATAAAAATCATATTTTGTTCCAAAATGTAATTCAATATAAAAAACGGATTTTAAAAATATATATAAAATACTAAGCATTTGATTAATATAAAATCTAGAAAAAATACACTTATTTGCATTATTTAAATCCAATATAGTATTTTTATAAAGTGAAAATCAAAACTCAATTTAAAAATAGATTAAATAATAACAGTGAGTCTATAAAATGATTGAATGGATACAAGGTGAATTAAAACATAGCCCTGAAATTCTATTGTTTTTATCTTTGGCAATAGGCTTTTGGATTGGAAAATTTCAATTTGGCAAATTCCAGCTCGGCGGTGTTGCTGGCTCATTGTTAGCCGCTGTTGTGCTTAGTCTTATTGGTGTACCCGTCGACAATGGCGTTAAGGCCATCCTCTTTGCACTGTTTATTTATGCAGTAGGTTTCGAAAGTGGTCCCCAATTTTTCAAATCGCTGGGCCCCAAATCACTTAAAGAAATTATATTAGCGGTATTTATGGCAGTTTGCGGACTGGCTACCGTGCTCATCATGGCAAAAATATTCCAGCTGGACAAAGGAATGGCAGCAGGACTGGCAGCAGGCGGAATGACCCAATCGGCAATTATTGGTACAGCAGGCGATGCGATTTCCCGCCTAGACTTACCTGCCGCGGAGATCCAGAGGCTTCAAGCCAATGTCGCGATTGGATATGCAGTAACCTATATTTTCGGTTCACTCGGTGCCATTATTATCTGTGCGAGTATCGTACCAAAATTTATGGGTCGTGGTATTCGTGATGATGCGCTCAAGGCACAAGCTGAACAACTAAAAGGCGCCTTTCAACTGGCACCTGGGCAAGAACTTGCTATGCCTGAAATTGTTGGGCGTATTTATAGAGTTCAGCAAGCCTCAGGACAAACAATTTCAGAGCTTCAGTCAAAAATACCCAACATTACAATTGAACGGGTTAAACGCGGCACTCAATTTATTGATTCCTCTCTAGAAACCAAGCTCGAGACAGATGATATTATTCTGGTGATTGGTCGTAGAAGCAGTGTGGTTTCAATTGCTCAACATATCGGAACTGAGCTCGAGTCCTCTGAAGGCATGGAAATAGTCATGTCTACCACGGATATGATTCTCAGAAACTCCAAATACATTAATCGTACCCTAGGAGATGTGAGGGCCAACACCCCAGAATATCTAAAACATGGTATTTATGTACTTGGAATTAAAAGAAATAATGAATCAGTACCCATGGATGATAATACTGTTCTTCATAAAGGAGATGTCATTACTATCTATGGTACAAAAAATGATCTTGATCGGATGGTCAAAGAAGGCGGTCGAGCCATATCCCAAAGTATAAAAACAGATTGGGTCTTCCATGGCATAGGTTTGGTTGTTGGTCTGTTAATTGGCTTAATCGTCATTCGTATTAGCAATATGCCATTAACACTGGGCGCTGGCGGGGGAGCACTTTTATCAGGGTTATTCTTTGGCTGGCTGCATAGCCGCAATCAGGTACGTGGCAACATGCCTCTGGCTGCATCTCAACTCCTCAAAGATTTAGGTCTGGCCGGTTTCGTGGCAGCCGTAGGTCTGCAATCCGGCTTACAAGCCTTTCAGACGATTAAACAAAGTGGCCTATCCCTCTTTCTGATTGGCGTAGTGGTAACAGTCGTCCCACTCATTCTCTCCATGCTTTTTGCACGCTATGTCCTGCGTTATGACAACGTTGCAGTGATGGCCGGAGCATTATCAGGTGCCCGAAGTGCCAACCCCGCTTTTGGTGTTGTCTTGGACAAAGCCGGAAACTCGATTCCAACAGTTCCATTTGCCATTACTTATGCCTTAGCCAATGTGTTTTTAACCTTGCTTGGTCCACTCATTGTGGGCCTGGCTTAACGACATCCACAAATTTCAATTTTGTCTGATTCATCATAATTTTGGAGATTCCTCATGGGAAACACTGATTACTCTAAATACTCAAAACTCAGTCCATTTGAGCTTAAAGATGAACTGATTGCGCTGGCAACAAGCCGCACGGATCGCATGATGCTGAATGCAGGCCGCGGTAATCCGAATTTCCTTGCTACTGTTCCACGGCGCGCCTTTTTCCAACTCGGTTTATTTTCTGCCACTGAATCAGAATTTTCATTTTCATATATGCCTGAAGGTCTAGGCGGATTTCCACGTTCACAAGGATTACAATCACGTTTTGAGCAATTTATTTTAGGAAATCGTGATAAACCTGGCGTTGTTTTTCTAGGTAAAGCAATTTCATATGTACGTGACCAGCTGGGACTGGATCCAGATGCTTTTTTACTGGAAATGGTTGAAGGCATTCTAGGCTGTAATTATCCTGTTCCTGACCGAATGCTCAGAGTCAGTGAAAAAATTATTAAAGAATATGTCCTTCGTGAAATGGGTGTCCAGAGTATGCCTAAAGAAGGACTGGATCTTTTTGCAGTAGAGGGTGGTACTGCTGCAATGGCCTACATCTTTAATTCATTAAAAGAAAATAAGATAATTTCGAATGGTGACCGTATTGCCCTGGGAGCGCCTATTTTTACTCCCTATATTGAAATTCCTAAGCTAAATGACTATGAACTTGAAGAAGTCATGATCCAGGCTGATCCTGAGCTTAACTGGCAATATCCGGAATCTGAATTACGTAAATTAGAAGATCCATCCATTAAAGCATTTTTTCTGGTCAATCCAAGTAATCCACCTTCAGTGAAAATAAATGATGAAGGACTGGCCATCATCGCAGATATTGTCAAGAAACGTCCTGACCTGATTATTCTGACTGATGATGTGTATGGAACATTTGCCGATAATTTCACTTCATTATTTGCCATATGCCCTGATAACACCATTCTGGTCTATTCTTTCTCTAAATATTTTGGAGCTACAGGATGGCGTCTTGGCGTCATTGCACTCACCCAAAATAATATTCTGGATCAAAAAATTGCAGCACTGTCCGCCAAGGATAAAAAGGAACTTGCAGAACGTTATTCCTCACTGACCACCGATCCTTCAAGTATCAAATTTATCGATCGGATGGTTGCCGACAGTCGAAATGTAGCTTTGAATCATACTGCCGGATTATCCACACCTCAGCAGGTACAGATGGTCCTTTTTGCCTTGTTTAATATGATGGATTCGCGTCAAAGCTATAAAAAAGCTGTCCAATCAGTCGTACGTGAACGGGATGCGGCTCTGTATCGGCAACTCGGGGTAGAAGTTCCTCAAGATCCGAACAGTGTGGATTACTACACTCTTGTAAGTCTGGAGAATACCGCACGTACTTTATATGGAGATGACTTTGCAGACTGGATCATGAAAAACAAAAATCCGACTGAACTGTTGTTCCGGGTCGCGGATGAAACCGGTGTAGTGCTTCTGCCTGGTTCCGGCTTTGGTGTTCAACATCCTTCAGCCCGTGCATCCTTAGCAAACCTGAATGAATATCAATATGCTGCGATAGGTATGTCTTTAAGCAATCTGGCTGCTGAAGCTTATGAGGAATACAAAAAAGAAAGTAAAAAGAAAAAATAATATTCAAATGAAGGAACTGAAGCCATATCTGGGTTTATTCCCCTACCCTTGGCAGATTCCTTTTTTAATGAATAACTGATCATTCCTGTTAAGTACGAACAGTATGAATATCAATTAGCAAAGTAAATATTCCACCTCAGCCCTAAAAGATATCACTGATCTTTTAGGGCTTCATCATGATACTGGCTTTTCCTATTTTTCTATTTTTCTATTTTTCTAGACTGAGCAGGCCAAATCTGTTTACTTTCTTGTTTTTCTCTAAAAAAGACTTCGTTTCCAATTCATTCCAATATTGTCATGGTAGTAAACCCGTACCTTTCAATGCTCTTTTTTAGCCGCAACCTTCTTGATCAATTTATAACATGAATTATTTTTTCATTATGGTGTAAAATTTGGCGCTAAATGCAAATTGCGTACTCTGGCTAAATATAGATTTTTCGCAGATTGCACCACCATGATTAAAGGCATGATTTTTTAATGACTCTCACCCACCCCATTGAAACTGCTCAATCTCCACGAATCAGTGTCGCACCTATGATGGACTGGACGACCAAGGACTATCGTTTCTTTGCCCGTCTGTTTAACCCGAATATCATTATGTACACTGAAATGGTGACAACGGGTGCCATCATTCATGGTGATGCCAAACGATACCTGGATTTCAATCAGGAAGAACATCCGATTGTTTTACAGCTAGGTGGCTCAAATCCACAAGACTTGGCAACCTGCAGCAAAATGGCCCAAGATTGGGGTTATAACGAAATTAATTTAAATGTAGGTTGCCCGAGTGATCGCGTACAGAATAATAAAATTGGTGCCTGTCTAATGGCAGAACCTGATCTTGTGGCAGAATGTATTGATGCCATGCGTCATGCAGTGGATATTCCAGTAACGGTAAAACACCGGATCGGGATTGATGACATGCAATCTTATGAAGAGATGCTACATTTTGTCGATACTGTGGCCAAAACCGGCTGCAACAATTTTATCGTACATGCGCGCATTGCCTTGTTAAAGGGTCTATCGCCCAAAGAAAATCGTGATGTTCCACCACTGCGCTATGAAGATGTCTACCGTTTAAAACAGGATCGTCCTGATCTGCTTATCGAGATCAACGGCGGAATTAAAACCTATGCCGAGACGCAGGAACACCTCAAACATGTTGATGGCGTGATGATTGGCCGTGAAGCTTATCACAATCCTTATTTGCTGGCAGAACTGGGACAATTGTGGAATCTGGATGCACCAGACCGTTTTGACATTATGCAGCAGATGTTGCCTTATATTGCCCAGCGTATGGCAGAAGGCGCACCTTTATCCATTATTACCCGTCATATTCTGGGCCTGTTCCAGAATTTGCCAGGCGCACGCAAATGGCGTCAAGCGCTAAGCGGTGGGAATGCAAAAACCTTGAAAGATGTAGAAACTGCCCTGTTTAATATTCAGGAAGCGATGCAGCGTACTGAAGATTACGTACGTGAACATCAGCAGATTGAATCTTAAAAAACAAAAAGCACCGGTTATCGGTGCTTTTTTATAAAGATGACGCATTGATCAGTGCGTATACGCCGTAATATTACCGACGGGGATCGGCTCCTCATCATAAGAGGCTGCCTGTACCACAGGCTCTATTGCTGGACGTATATTTGAGCTTAGTTCAACTCTTACCGGTTCTTCTACAGATTCCAGATCGTCTAGAGATGCAGACAGTTGCTCCAGTTCACGATCTAACTGCTGGCGATATTTTTCAATTTCGATTTCATCAATGAAGGCAAAAGCATCATCTTCAATGGACCAGCTATAGCCGCCATTAACCTTGATAATTTTGACATTAACGGGATATTCATGCCCCTGATAGTTCAGTTGTGAAACTGCCTCAAACTCATTGCCTTGGCGATGGACAATTTTTACATTCAGCACAGTGAGACGATAATGCTGATAGTCAGGATTAGCATTAAATTCCCGCTGTATCTGTTCCTGAATATTTCTGGCCAGCTCATCAATTGATACAAAGTAACTGCATCCGGCCAGGCAGGCGATCATCCATAACATCATGATTTTTTTCATATCGCCCCCTCCTTGTTGTTTCCAACCACATTCTATCTGTGTCACATTTTTTATCTTTAGTTTATTCTGTGATCTATTTTATACTTTTTCCCATAAAACAATATATAAATCCTTGGTCTATAAAGTCAGCCTATTTTGAAGCCAATTTGGTGATATTTAACTAAATAGTAGGCATAATCTAAAAAAGCCCTGATCATCTCAGGGCTTTTTAAATTTTCTCATATTGATTCAGTCTAGAAATCGTCTTCTGCCAAGGGATCGTGATGCAGAGCATCATGAATCGCTTCAACCAGCTGCTGAGCAATTTCCTGCTTGGAGGCTTTTTCCAGATCACGTTTTTCCAGCTGGTAATGCTCGGCAAAAAATACCGTCATGGCATTTTCATCTGAAGCAAAACCGATATCGGCACGTGAAACGTCATTGCAGGCAATCATATCCAGCTTTTTAGCCACCAGCTTTCCGGCAGCATATTCTTCAATATTGCGGGTTTCTGCAGCAAAACCGACCATAAACGGACGTTTTTCCTGTTGGGCTATAGTGGCAACAATATCCGGATTTTTGACCAGCGCCACATTCAGCTCATCCCCAGCTTTCTTAATTTTATGTTCGGCTACCTGTGCCACACGATAATCGGCTACCGCAGCGGTCGCAATAAAAATGTCACAGCCCTGCTCCAGCATATGCATACTTTCATTTAGCATTTGCACGGCAGAAGAGACATTTTTACGTTTTACGCCATTCGGCGTATCCAGACTGACCGGCCCTGCAATCAGGGTCACATTGGCTCCTGCCGCATAACAGGCTGCAGCCAGTGCAAAGCCCATTTTCCCGGTACTGTGATTGGAAATATAACGCACTGGATCAATTGCTTCTCGAGTTGGACCCGCAGTAATCGTGACTTGTTTACCCGCAAGCAAGCCAAATTTTTCCGCAATCGCACGTTGGGCTTTATGAAAATATTCAGTCACCTGATGCGCTAAATCTTCCGGCTCAGGCATCCGGCCCAAACCTACATCCCCACAGGCCTGTGAACCAGCATCCGGCATGATCACATGCACACCATCTTCGATCAGTGTCGCAAGATTGCGCTGTGTTGCTTTCGCCGCCCACATTTGCTGGTTCATGGCAGGTGTCACCCAGACGGGTGCTTTCGTCGCCAGATATAAAGTACTGAGCAGATCATCCGCCAGGCCTGCGGCAAATTTTGCCAGGGTATCACAACTGGCTGGCGCTACCAGCAACAGGTCAGCCCAACGCGCCAGCTCGATATGCCCCATTCCGGCTTCTGCTTCAGGATCCAGTAATTCGGTATGCACGGGATTGCCCGATAAGGCCTGAAAGGTCAAAGGTGTAATAAAAGCCTGTGCACCGTGGGTCATTACCACTCGCACATCAAAGCCGGCATCTTTCAAACGGCGGACCAAAATCGCACTTTTATAGGCGGCAATACCGCCAGTGACGGCCAGAATGATATTTTTATGAGGAATTACACTTAGATCAAAGCTCACAAACAGATTACCTTGCTGTTGCAGTGAGGCTCACAATAGCATTAAATAATCGCATTCCCAAGAGATCGGCTTGCGGGAAAACTGATAATTCATAATAAAAAAGTATAATCATCATGCAATTTTCTATTAAAAACTGGCCGGAGCAAGAGCGGCCGCGGGAACGTTTGATTCAATATGGGGCTGAGAGTCTATCCGATGCCGAGCTACTGGCCATATTTCTACGTTCAGGTTCACAGCAACATTCGGCAGTTGATCTGGCGCGTTTGCTGATTCAGCATTTTGGTCATTTGACTGCTCTACTCGATGCCCCTTTACAGGAAGTCAGTCAGTTTCATGGCATGGGCATCAGCAAATACACGCAGCTGATGGCTGTCAAGGAACTTGGACGACGTTATATTGCCGAACACCTCAAGCAGGATGCACTGGAACTTACCAATTCCAAGCGCTTGAGAGACTATTTACGCTTTGAACTGCTCGGTGAAACACAGGAAGTATTCGCTGTGCTGTGTCTGGATGCCAGTTTAAGAAAAATTGCATTTAAAAAACTGTTTTATGGTTCAATCAATGCATGTGATATTTCCATTAATCAGTTATTGCGTTATGCCATTAGCCAGCAGGCGACCTCAATTGTCATTGCGCATAATCATCCGCTAGGCCGGCCCTCTCCTTCCAAGGCTGACCTGACATTGACCCGGCAGATTCAGCAGGCCTGCCAACTGGTAGATATCCATCTGATTGACCATTGTATTATCGCCTTGGAAGGCAGTTTTTCCTTTGCGGAACAGCAACTCATCAAACCAGAAGTACAGTATTGAATAGCACTTGACAAAGCAGGCACAACTCAACAAGATCATGGAAAAATTGTGATGATTCTAATAAATGATCGTACGTGACCAGCCGAGTGTTTTTAAACTGCTGTTTTCCTGGCGAGGGACGATTTTGCCTAAAGTTTTGCCACCTTTGGGCGTGGTCATGCTGATTTCGGCCATCATCGGTGGCTTGTCACATATTGGCTATTTTCATTTTCCAGAATTACCTCTGGTCGGCTTTACCCTGATTGGGGTAGTACTGTCGATTTTTCTCGGATTTAAAAACTCAGCCTGTTATGACCGCTGGTGGGAAGCGCGTAAACTTTGGGGCATTTTGATTGCTAATTCACGCCACTTTGACCGTGATTGCCGGATGCTGTCTCAAGGTCGCCGGGAACGTGTGATTCAGCATGTGATTGTCTTTGCCAATGTACTCCGTGATCGCCTTCGCCATCAGACAGCCAATCCGACTGAGCTGGTAGAAACCAGTGGCATGAGCCAACAGGCTGTGACCCAGCTCTATCAGCAGGCAAATGCAGCGCAATATACTTTAAGTCTGATTCAGTGGGAGTTGATGCAGGCTCTTAAAGAAGGTGAAATTTCCGATATCATCTATATGCAGATGAATAATCATGTAGCAGAACTGAGTATTGTCCAAACTGGTTGTGACCGGATTGCGACGACGCCTTTGCCTTTTGCCTATTCGGTCTTGCTCAACCGCACCGTGTATTTTTTCTGTTTTATTTTGCCTTTTAGTCTGGGTTCAACGCTCGGTCTGTTTACGCCTTTTCTGGTCGGCATTTTGGCTTATACCTTTTTAGGATTAGATGCTCTAAGTTCGGAAATTGAAGAGCCTTTTGGTACCCAGAGCAATGACTTGCCACTGGACTCGATGGTACGTACCATTGAAATTGAACTGTTAGGAACTTTGGGCAAACCAACACCTCCACCAATTCAGGCCAAAGATCATAATTTGCTTTAAAAGATTAGCCTCACTCATCCTTTGCTATCAGTGATAGCTAACTCTCCTTACAAATAAAGAAGATCAAAATAAAGAAATCCCTAGGTAAAACTCTCCCAAATCCCGATCTGACCCGGTTTCAGGCTCGGGACATTACCCAGTTTAATCCAGGGCATATGGTCGCCATGAAAATCGCTACCAATCGAAACTTTCAGACCATGTTCTGCAATCATTCGATCCACCATCTGCCGGGTGGAACTTGGCTCAATCGCCGGTGGCAGTTCCACCGCATCTCCACCAAACTTGGCAAAGATCTCGATCAGATAACGGATATTGGTCGCAGATAAATCATATTTGGTCGGATGTGCCAGTACTGCAAAACCGCCACTTGCATGAATCACCTGAATCGTTTCTTCAAGCCCTAGACCATCAAATTTGACATAGGCCTTTTTGCCTTCCTTGATATATTTATCAAAGGCCTGTTGCGGCCGGGTCACAATACCCTTTTCTACCAGTGTTTTGGCAATATGCGTTCGTGTCACCCGATCAGGGATATTCTCCACTTTGGTCAGTACATCTGCGTAAATATCCTGGTCAATAAGAGGAATCAAAAGATCACAGATCTGTTTAGAGCGTTCAGCCCGGATTTTCTTTTGCTGATTGAGGGCTTTTTGTAACGGCTCAGGCTTCTGGATATTAAGTGCCACAATATGCACACCATAGTTTTTTTTGGTCGCAGGCCGCGACCACTGGCTGGATATCTCTACGCCGGAGATAATCTTAATCTCATGATTTTTGGCAGCTTCCTCCGCCAATACCAAACCGTCCATGGTGTCATGATCGGTCAGTGCCAAAGTATGGATGAGTTTTTCCACAGCCGCTTCGACCAGTTGCTGAGGACTGAAAGTTCCATCAGAAATATTACTATGTGTATGTAAATCTACGCCGTGCATCTCTATACTATGACATTTATTTGATCAGATTTAGATACTCTAACATGAAAGCACTTTTAGACTTTGTGCCACTCATTATTTTCTTTTATTTATATAAAACTGTAGATCCAAAAGACACTGACCATCAATTGCTGCAATTGATCGGTTCTGCGGGGGGTGTCGACAATAATAATATTCTTGTTGCAACCACAGGTCTGATTATTTCCATGCTGGTCGTCTATGGTGCGTTATTTGTCATGCAAAAATTCCGCCTGGACAAGCAGCAATGGATTGTCTTGTTTATGACCGTGATTTTTGGTGGCATTACCCTGATGCTCAGCGATGATTTCTATATCCGTTTAAAAGCGGTATTACTGAATCTGGTCTTTGCCGGTGCCTTTTTATTATCCCCGTGGTTTAGCAAGGATAAAAAGCCATTGATTCAGCGTCTGTTTGGTCCGGTATTCAACCTAAGCGAAAAAGGCTGGGTTAAATTGAACTATGCATGGGTGGCAATGTTTGTGCTGATGTCATTTCTGCATACCTTTTTCGCCTATTTGTGGATGGATGGAAAATATTGGGGCGAATTTACCGCATTCGGTGACATGATCGTGATGTTTTCCTTTATCATTATTCAGTTTATTGTATTGCGCAAATACTTTAAGACTGCTGAATAAGTCCAACTACAAACGATTGAGAGTCATCATGCCATTATTCGTCGTTAGCTGTACCGATCGGGAAGGTACAGTGGAAAAACGCCTCGCGATTCGCCCACAACATCTTGCTCGTCTGGAACATTTGAATGCTGAAGGTCGCCTGATTGTTGCAGGTGCCATGCCTAAAGATCCGGCCAATCCAAAAGCCGGTTTTTACGGCAGTACCATTATTGTCGATTTTGACAGTCGTGAAGCACTGGATTCATGGTTACAGGATGAGCCATTTTTAAAAGAAGGTGTGTACGAACATATCGATGTCAAACCATTTAATAAAGCATTTCCTCAAGGATAAGGTCCATGCGTGTTGTTACTGCCAGTATCATTGGCCTATGTTTCATGATTTCTCCAGTATGGGCAGTCGAAGTTACGCCTGCTCCTGTGGCTCCGGAAAATCAGACAGCACCATCTCGAGCGACAGCAGCGACTGCACCAAACCAGTCGCCGCCAAAACCTGCCATTATTCCTGCAGTAGCAACTTCTGCCCAGCCGGTGCCACCTGCTGAAAATAAACCGTTAACCGCAGAAGAAATCGCCAAGCTAAAAGCCCAGCAAGATGCCAAGGTAAAAGCCTTGGTCAAAGATCAGGCCACCCGTTTAGAGCAACTGGAAAAAGCCAATCTGGACGCACTATCGCAAAACCAGGAATTACAGCTCAAGAATGATAACTTGGGCGTTCAGGTACAGGTACTACAAAGTGAACGTAGTGCCCAGATGTTCCTCTACGGCGCAGCAACATTGGCAGTAGGTGTACTGCTGGGCTTCCTGATAGCGAGCTATGTTTATACCAAACGCCGCCGTCAGTGGTAAGCTATAGTCCTTCCCGATATCTTTTAAGGTTGTAACCGTTTTGTCGCACGCAATTCAAACTGCCGATCTGGACTGGCAATTGGTGGATGGCATTGATGTGCCTGTATCCAAGCAATTTGGTGATGTGTATTTTTCCAAAGACAATGGCCTGCTGGAAACCCGGCATGTCTTTTTAAATGGCAATGATCTCAGCACTCGTCTGACAAATCTAAAACCTTTTGAATATTTCTGTGTCGGTGAAACGGGTTTTGGTACTGGTTTAAATATTCTGGCGCTGTGGCAACTCTGGCAACAGGTACGTCCGGACAATCACAGTCATTTGCATGCCATTTCAGTGGAAAAATTTCCGCTCTCTAAAGCGGATCTGATCCGCGCCCTGAATGCCTGGCCTGAGTTAAAACCTTTGGCTGATCAGCTGATTTCTCAATATCCAATGCCAATTGCTGGCTGTCATCGACTCAGTTTTCCTGAAGAACGTTTCAGTCTCGATCTATGGCTAGGCGATGCCCACGATATCTTCCCGGTCATTGAAAAAACTGCAGCGGTGAATGCCTGGTTTCTGGATGGCTTTGCGCCTTCCTGCAATCCGGATATGTGGGAAGAAAATGTCTTAAACCATATTGTGCGCTTGTCGGAAACTGGAACGACATTTGCCTCTTTTAGTGTCGCGGGTGTCTTAAAACGTGGCTTAAAAAATCACGGGATTTCAATTTCCCGCCCACGTGGGTTTGGCCATAAACGTGAAATGTTGAAAGCAATCTGGAATCCGGCTGAGGAAAGTAACCCATCTCCAGATCAGGAAAGTGCGCAAAAAAAAACTGAGTCAGCTTTAGAGATAAATGCTAGGCCTCGCCAGATCGCTGTGATTGGCGCAGGAATCGCAGGTTTAAGTACGGCATGGGCATTCGCTCAACGTGGTCATCAAGTCACTATTTACGACCGGTCGGCGCCGCTCTCTGGAGGTTCTGGCAATCCACTGGCCTTGCTCAATCCCAAACTCTGTCCGGTTGAGCAAAGTGCTGAACATTTGATGACCTTGTCTTGGCAACATGCCTTAAATCATTATCAGAAATTTAAGGCTTTCCGCCCGATTCAGGTCAATCAACTCGCCTTAAAAAATCCTGAACAGCTTTTAGGATTGGCAGACGCATATCCCGAAGGAATTCTGGCTGCACAAACAGTAGAAGATCAGGAGATGCAAACTGCATTTCCAAGTTTAAAACTGTTAGCAGCTGGCGCGGTTTCACCGCATCAGTTACGTGATGAAATTTTGCAGCATCCTCATATTCAATATCAACAGGCCCAAATTAGCCATCTTGAAACGACTATACAACCTGAGTTATTTGTAGATCAGCAATCTTTAGGCAAGTTTGATCATGTGATTGTCTGTACTGCACGAGAAACCCAGCAGTTTTTTGCAGATTATCCTCCCCTGAAACCGATTCGCGGACAGGTCAGCTGGGTGAATAATCAAACCCAGCCTTTAAGTCAAAATACTGCCTATAGCTATGGTGGCTACTGTATGCAACTCAATGCCGAACAACTCATTCTCGGGGCTTCGTTTTATCCCGGCCGGGATGATACAGAGGTGCTGGCAGAAGATCATATGCATAATTATGAACTTATCCACGGTGTCTTTCCTGAATATGCGAAATCTCTTCCTTCCATCGAGACTTGGCTAGGCCGTGCATCGCTACGTGCACAAAGTCAGGATTATTTCCCTCTACTCGGTAAAATGAAAGCGGATGAGGAAGTTTATAGCTTTGCTGGTCTCGGGTCTAAAGGCTTCCTGTTTGCACCACTATGTAGTGAAATCTTGGCCGCCCAGATTCTGGGAGAAGCTTGCCTGGTTCCATCTCATGTAGTGAAAAAACTCAGCGTGACCCGTTTTCAAAAGAAAGTGAAAATGAAAAAACCGTATTTAAAACCTCAAATATAAAATCCTATTTTAAGGGTGTTCCCTCTCCCTATGAGAGAGGGAAAAATATTACCCCCATTAAAAAAGCGCCTGACGGCGCTTTTTTTCACAAGGTTATTAGGCACCTTGTTCCAGTGGCATACCTGCATCACGAGCAGCACGAGTACCACCCATCAGGATGACATATTCACGTGAGCTGTCAAAACCTTCTAACTTTTCAGCTGCACGTGGAGCTTTACTCCCACCACCACATAAAATGTAAATCGGTTGATCCGCTGACACCTGAGTCAGGCTATCTGCTGAAAGATCGTTAATGGGCTGATTGACCGCCCCTTTCACGTGTGCTTCAGCATAAGCACTTGCATCTCGTACATCCCAGATTACAGCATTTTCTGGGAACTCAAATGTTGTAATTTCTTGTTTACGGATCATTGTGCACTCCTTTGATGTAAACAACACTTGGCAAATGAAGAAAACATCCCTAGCATCTCAGATATTCTTTCCCTTTGTAAAGGTCTAAACTATGCCTTCTTTCGATATTGTTTCTGAATTAGAAATTTTTGAAGTAAATCATGCAGTTCAAAATACCCAAAAAGAGATTGCAACCCGCTTCGATTTCCGTGGACAGGATGTTTCTATTGAACTGAATGAAAAAAACAAGGAAATCAAAATTAGCACAGAAAGTGATTTCCAATGTGAGCAAGTGTATACCATGCTGGAAAACCATTTCTTCAAACGTAAAGTGGATATTCAGGCACTAGATCCACAAAAAATGACCGCTTCAGGCAAAAATGTAGTTCAAGTGATCAAGCTTAAAGATGGCCTTGACTCAGATACGGCGAAAAAAATTAATAAGGCCATTAAAGAAAGCGGCATTAAAGTGCAATCTTCAATTCAGGGTGACAAGATTCGTGTGACTGATAAAAAACGCGATACCTTGCAACAAGTCATGGCATTCCTGAAAGAACAACAATTCGGTCTGCCTTTACAGTTCAACAACTTTAAAGACTAAGATATCTCAACGTCTGAAGATGGAATTATGACAAAGAGCAACCGACTGACCAGACTGGTCAAAGCGACATCAAGATTACCGCAAGGTATGCGTACTGCTTTATTGAGTAAGACTTTTGGCCGAGTAGTTCCGATGGTTGGCTCTGCCAAGATTCGTTATGAGGGAATGAGTGCGTCCAAAGTGGTAGTCAGTATGGCCAATCATAAAGCCATGCAGAACCATATTGGACAAATTCATGCATGTGCAATGGCCCTGCTGGCAGAAACAGCAACCGGGTTTGTAACCGCAATGAATGTCCCGGATAGCGCAGTGGTTTTGATTAAGAGTCTAAAAATAGACTTTAAACGGCCGACCAAAGGTGCCCTGACGGCAGTTGCTACCTTGACTGCTGAACAGCAACAGCTTATGCAAAGTTCAGACAAAGGTGAAACACTGGTTCAAGTTGTGGTAAGTGATGAATCGGGTGAAGCACCCATTCAATGCGAGATGCTCTGGGCCTGGATTTCCAAAAAGCAATTGAAGCAGACCTGATAGCAATACAGACAAAAAAATCCCAGATCATTAATCTGGGATTTTTTATGAGACGAATTATGACTTCTGCTGAGATTCTAGAAACTTCTGTTTTGCTTCCTCTGGAATCGGACGTTTATTGCCCTTCACATCCACTGCCACAAAGGTAAATACCCCTTCAGTCACGCGTACAGGCGGACGTGAGTCGTCATGGCTATCCCATACTTCAATTTCCATCTGGATGGAGGTATTGCCGACCTTTAGAATTTTGGTATAGCAGCTAATCACATCACCGACTTTCACCGGAACCAAGAAGGTCATCTGGTTAATCGAAATTGTCGCACAGCGTCCTTTACTAAAGCGCTCTGCATGAATTGCTCCCGCCAAGTCCATTTGTGAAACAATCCAGCCACCAAATACATCTCCACTCCAGTTGGTATCCGCAGGCATCGCAATGGTCTGCAGGGAAAGAATTCCCTCTGGTTTATTATGAAAATCTGACACTTGAACTCCAGGCTTGTGAATTAGGATGGGGCATTTAACTGCTGATCAAGCCACTTTTGCAGCTCGCTTGAGCGTAATGCACCGCTTATTCTAGCAATTTCGTTACTTTTATTCATTAAAACCAGCGTCGGAATACTGCGTACATTAAATGCTGCACTTAGCCGTGGATTTGCTTCTGTATCAATTTTGGCAAAAACTACATTGGGATAGAGTTTGGCAACATTGGCAAAGTGCGGCGCCATCATTTTACATGGCCCACACCAGTCCGCCCATAGGTCGATCAGGATCGGCAAGTCACTATGCGTGACAAACTGGCTGAAATTCTGCTCATTCAATTCAATCGGTGCCAATGGAACCAGTGCTTGATGGCATTGACCACAAGCGGGATTAGCGGTTAGTTTTTCTTCAGGGACACGGTTTTTGGCCAGACATTCCGGACATACAATAATCATCTAGCGCACTCCAATATGTTGATGTAAGAATTCTAATTGGGTCGAAACTGCTTTTTCAAACCATTCGCCATGATAAATATCAAAATGTCGCATATTCCACTCATGATATTGCACAAATGGCGCAATATTGGTTGCAGTTTCCCGACTGGATTCAATGGGAATCAGACTATCCAGTTTTGCTGCAATGAACAGAACTGGAATCGTGATTTTACGTACTTCCAGAATGGGACGATAACGCATCAGTTTAAAGAATGCGCGTGCAGGAATATGACCACTCCAGTAATAATCCGGGTTCACGATGGACATATATCCCTGATAACTGTCTTGGGTTGGCATAAAACAGAGTTCATGAGGGTCTACTACGGGTAAGGTTTTCGGTCCCATACCAACCTTGGCGCCCATGTAGTCTTGGCTGGAAATTTTCAGGGCTTTAGGCAATTGCTGCAAAGGATAAAGTTTGGCACTTTCTGCCCCATCCACAAACGGTACCTGCGCCATTACTGCCTGAATATTCGACAGCTCTGCTGCAAGTGTCAGTACATGACCGCCACTTAACGCCGTTCCCCAAAGTACAATTCTTTTGCTGTCAATCGACTTACGTGCCTCTAAATGGCTGATCATAGTCCGCCAGTCTTCAAGCTGAGCACTAATGGATACCAGTTCACGTGGACGTCCTGTACTCCCGCCCCAATAGCGATAATCAAACAGCACCACAGCATAGCCAGCACTGGCAAAGCGCTGTGCATACTGGACCAGTTTAAAATGACGTAAAGCTGCCAGACCGTGGGCCATCAGGATCACAGCCGGTTTATCGACCTGTTGAGGATGATAAAAATCCGCAGCAATCACTTCCTGACCGCTTTTAACATACAGTGGTTCGACTGTATAGGCGTACATATGCGCTCCATTGCATTATTTTATAATTGTAATCGTATTTATAAATTTTTCAGAACTAAGCCGTCATGTTTTCAGCTTAATGCTATCATAAAGCATATCTAGATAAATGACATAATGGAGTGACATCATGAGCGAAAATGTAGGCTTTACGGGCCAAATTGGTCCTGAACATATCTCTCAAATAGTTGAAAAAGGTTTTAAATCGATTATCAACAACCGTCCAGATATGGAAGGTGGTTCTGAGCAGCCAACCAGTGCACAAATCGAAGAGGCTGCACGTGCAGCAGGTCTGGATTATGTATTCCAACCGGTGATTGCCGGTCAGATTACCGAGCTTGATGTCCGCACTTTTGCCAATCATTATAATGAATTACCAAAACCAATCTTGATGTTTTGCCGTACCGGAAACCGCTCAAATAATTTATATCAACTGGCAAAACAGATGGACTTGCTGGATGACTAAGTCATTTTGGAACGGTGTAGTACTCGCAATCTGTTTTAGCTGTACTTCACCTGTTTTTGCTGCGCAGAATTTGAGTCGTGCTCTGACCGCGACGGTGAGTGTTACCGGTCAAATGACCTTGGATAAGTTTGAGCAATTGATTCAGCAGGGTTTTAAATCCGTGATTGTAAACCGCCCTGATCAGGAGTCTGGCAATGTCGTCACGGTAAGTCAATTACGCTCGATTGCAGAAAAGTCTCAAGTCAGTGTGATTTATCAACCAGTAATAAGTGGTCATATTTCTCAGGCCAATATTGAGGAATTTGCCCGATATTACAATGAGCTGCCAAAGCCTATTTTAATGGTCTGCCGTAGTGGTACACGTTCAGCATCTTTGTTTAACCAAGCTAAATCTCAAGGATTGATTCATGAATAAATTATTGATTATTGTATGTTGTAGTTTGGCTTTTGCAGGTTGTAGCTCGATGAATTTGAAGCCGACTGTGGGTGTGAATGTGGGAACTTCCTTATAAGTCCGCCCACAAAAAACCAATGGCGCTCTTTGCGCCATTTTTTATCTATGATAATCTTAAAATAGTATAACTATAGTTTTTGTAAATAATTATTTTGGGGTAAAACATGAAGTTTAATAAAAGTGCGCTCGTTATCACTTTATCAGGTTTTTTAGCCGCGTGTGGAGGGGGGGGTAGCGATGGCTATTATGATAAATCACCTTCAACTGGAACCAATAATGGCGATCATTCAAGTATCCCATCTGGTGAACAAACCCCTCAACAAATCTTGGACACCATAAAACGTGAAGGCCAGTTCTTATTTGGAAATTATGACCCAAATGATGCTACTACGGCTAAAGGTTATATTGACCATGCATTAGATACTTTCGCACAGGGTCCCCTACAATTAAGCTTAGACATTCGAAAAATAGATCTATCCACCTATAAAAATAGCTCATATTACCGCAACAAATGCTTTGCCTTAAGTAAAACAGATTACAGAGCTTGCTATGTATTCGTGGCTGAAGATATTAAAAATATCTTACCTGGTTACGATAACTGGGATTTTGATATTACAGTAGATGATTTAAAAAATATTAAATTACAACATGATGAAGTAACACCAAACTTAGAAGAATATGAATCAAATACACGTATTTATGTATTTGAAAACGAAAATGGAGATAAAAATTTCCATGATGTAACTATTACCGGTGCATTTTCATATCCCTTCCAACAGTCATGGGGAATTCAACAAACTCAACAAAAACGTTTTGTTTTGATTAATGGTAGTACTAGTGATTATAAGATCACGACAACAGCAATTGTAGCCGATCCAGAAACAGGTGAAGATATTGAACGAGAAATTACGACAGGCGCAATTAGTATTTATAAAGATTTAACCTCACGTGATGGTAGCTTATATAACATTCAATCAGGTTCAGGATTTAATGTACTGATAAATGATAATCCCAATATTCCTTTTGCTGAGCCAATTTCTTTAATACTAAACTCATCTCCTGGCACGACTAGTTCAGCTAATTACCGTGTGAGAGCTTCTGGTGAACAAGAGTTAATTCTACCGAGCATTACGACAATCGATGGTACTCGTGTTGAAAATGAAACTCCTGATCAAAATAAGCAAACTTTTACTGGTAGTATAAAGTTAACTGGCATAAACATTTTAAAATTTAAACAAGCAACAAGTGGTACGCTTAATTTTGAACATACTATTAATGGTACAATATTCAAAGGGACTTCAACAAATAATGGCGGTACAATTAGTACGAATTTGAGCTTACCAACAGGCATTAAATTTTAAGTGTAAATAATTGCAATAAAACCCTCTTTCTAGAGGGTTTTTTTATATAGTTATATTATTTTTTAAGATATTTATATTATGTACGACATAATTATCATTGGCGCCGGTACTGCAGGCATCAGCGCTTATAACGAAGCCATTAAATACACCAAAAATATTTTAATTATCAATGATGGTTCATGGGATACGACCTGTGCCCGTGTAGGCTGTATGCCCAGTAAACTGCTGATCTCATCTGCAAATCGTATGCAAGATATTCAATCCGCGAAAGATCTCGGTTTACTTCAGGATGTTGCGGTTAATACGTCAAATGTCATGCAACGTCTACATCACTTAAGAGAACGTTTTATTCGAGCAACCTTGAAAGGCATAGACCAATGGGATAATTCACATAAAATTTCTGGTCATGCGAAGTTTATTGATACTCATACAGTTGAAGTTAATGGACAATCTTATCAAGCTAAAAGTTTTATTATTGCAGTGGGTTCACGACCGCATATCGATAAAGCATTAAAGGAAGAATTAGGAAATAAATATTTAAGTTCTGACGAAATTTTTGAACTTTCTCAGTTACCCAAGTCTTTAGCAGTGATCGGGAGTGGCGTGATTGCCACTGAATTGGCTCAGGCTATGCAACGACTGGGGGTAAAAACCACGATGTTTGCGCGTAGTCAGAAAGTCGGTGCTCTAAGCAGCCCTACTTTACAGTCATTAGCCCAAAAAGAACTCAGTGAAGAAATCAATATCAAGTTTAAAATCTTACCAGACCAAGTTAAAAAACAGACGAATCACATTAAAATTGATTTTACCGAAAATAATCAAGTTCAAAGTATTGAGGTTGACTATGTTCTGGGTGCTACAGGGCGTCAGAGCAATCTGGATCGCTTGAGCTTAGACCAGTTAGACCCTAGCTTTACTGATATAAAGAAAATGCCTATCAATAAAAAAACCAAACAACTCGCAGATATGCCAATATTTATAGTGGGTGATGCCGCCCCTGATGCCCCCATTCAACACGAGGCTGCTCATGCCGGTAAAGAGGTGGTTCATAACTGTTTAAATTATCCTGAAGTCAAACCGATTCCAGCACTCACCCCATTGGCAATCATATTTTCTCATCCGGAAATGGCTATTGTCGGGCAAAGTTTTAAACAGTTAGAACAACAAAATATTGAGTTTATTCGAGGATTTGCCTCCTATGAAAATCAAGGCCGTGCACTGGTACTTGCTGAAAATAAGGGAGGAATTGAAGTTTATATTGATAAAAAATCAGGCAAATTATTAGGCGCAGAACTGTTCTGTTCTCAAGCTGAACATCTTGCCCATCTTCTTGCCTGGACCATAGATGCCGATCAGGATATTCATCAAATCCTTGCCAAACCTTTTTACCACCCGACGCTAGAGGAAGGGCTCAGATCTGCACTTAAACATGCTCGTCGTCAACTTCAGCAACCCTAAGAGATTGTTGGCACTCTTTTAGTACATTCACCAGACGGAGACTATGTGAAATTAGGCGTTCCAACCAGCGCTGAGCAGCCAACAACTCTAAGGTCTTAACTGCATTCAGCTGATAAGTAGAGGCATAACTATTTATTTTTTCTCGTAATTCAGCATGGTGCTGTTTGCTCCATTTTTTTAAGTTTTCCAGCTCTATATAGAGTTGTTGAAGATCATCAGATGAAGACAGGCCCAGCCGAATATTTCCCTCATTTTCTACTATCTGGATAAAGTCCAGGGCAATCTGATAGATTGCAGGTTGGGTGCGGATATTTAATGCATACTCTAGATTTTCCAGATCACTACGTAATACTTTTAAATAAACCATGATCCTCAACAAGCTAAATAGCCGGGCTTGATCTTGACTATTTTCCGGCACTATAATTTTTTCTAAATAATCCTGTAATTTATAGATTAATTCATCCTGCTGTTTTAACTCATTAGCCGAAACCATTTCGGCCGACTTGATGGCTTTAAGTATCCAGAAATACTGGGTTCCTATTGTTTTAAAAATTACTTTTTCTGCTGTATTAATGGCTACCGCAGGTACAGCTAAACTGGCATCATCCAAAGCTTGTAATAATGAATCTTCATGTGCAGGAATATATTTAACCAACAGCCGTTCAAAAGGCCCGATCAATGGCATAAAAAATAAGGCACCAAATAGACTAAAAGCAGTATGAAATGCAGCCACAATTACCACATTATCCCAGCTGGATAAAAAATGCTGCGGTTGATGAAACCATAAAAATAAAGGAACTAAAATACAAAATGCAAAAATTGCACTCACGACATTAAAACAGACATGCACAGCAGCAGTTCGTTTTGCATTCGCATTTGCACCAATAGATGCGAGCACTGCAGTTGCAACAGTTCCAACATTCTGCCCAATCACGAGCATTAAAGCCTGATCAAGCTGAATGGCCTGACTTGCCAATGCAGCAAGTGTCGCCGTAATCGCAGCACTGGAAGACTGTAAAACCACAGTCATGACCAAACCAAAAAGTACCAACAATAATTTGGAAGCAACGCTTTTGGTGGAGAAAACTGAAAGGTCAAGATGCTCTGCGACACCTGACATTGCAACCTGAAGCAAGTCAATTCCAAAGAAAATCAGTCCAAAGCCTGCAAGTGCCAGGCCGGTGAGTGCTGTACGTCCATGTGCTAATATTTTAAGTAAAGCACCTAGGGCAATCAGAGGTAAAGCTATTTGCCCGATAGAAAACTTTAACCCCAGAAAAGCCACCATCCAGCCCGTACTGGTAGTACCGATATTGGCGCCAATAATGACACCAATGGCCTGCGAAAAAGTAAGAACTCCCGCGCTGACAAAGCCAATAGTTGCTAAAGTTGTGGCTGTAGAAGATTGCACTATCAAGGTTAAAGCAATCCCTGAAATCATTGCTTTAAAAGGAGAACCTGTAAACCGCCCTAACCACTGTCTTAATGTTTCACCTGCAATATCTTTAAGACTATCGGTCATTAAAGTCATGCCAAGCAGGAATAAACCAATCCCGCCACATAGCTGTGCAAATACCTCCAACACGCAGATTCCTAGGTTTTAAGCTTTAAACGATTAAAACACAATCAGGCTAGTTTAAAAATAGTAAATAACCTTGAGTAAATTCAGAATATTATTTTTACTATATTTAATTTTACTATAAACTCCAGGCCTAAAAAAACACCCCCGGCCTTTAGACCGGGGGTGTTTCGAATAATGAGCTGGCGATGACTTACTCTCACATGGGTAA
>NZ_JAYWYV010000016.1:0-70327 GCF_048147885.1 Acinetobacter sp. 228 | reverse complement strand
TGGTGGGGACGGAGAGACTCGAACTCTCACACCTCGCGGCGCTGGAACCTAAATCCAGTGCGTCTACCAATTTCGCCACGTCCCCATCAGGGTACCAACTTAGTGTTGGATTTCTTTCAAACTTTGGCAGAGGATCAAGGATTCGAACCTTGACGAACGGTTTTGGAGACCGTCATGCTACCATTACACCAATCCTCTACTTCAATTCAATATCCAGTTACCCGAATATCGATTGGTGGGGACGGAGAGACTCGAACTCTCACACCTCGCGGCGCTGGAACCTAAATCCAGTGCGTCTACCAATTTCGCCACGTCCCCGATGGCTGTGTATATTATAGAGATCATTTCCAGCTGACAAGCCGTTTATCATAAAAAAGCACCCGTTTGATTAAATAAGAAACAATCCCGGTCTTATTGTATTTTTCTCATTCAATTTCAGTCATTAAGTAGGATCTAACCGCTTTGAAATCTGTCAGTCGATGCGGTTGTTGCTTGCATAGCATATCTTCTAATAAGCCTTGAAAGACCTGTAAACTTTCCGGTAACCCAATCTTTAGACGCTGACAATGCAACAGCGCCCAATCCAGATAATCAGTCGCCTGTAAACGCTGCCCGCTTAACCATTCATAAAAAATCACGCCTAAAGCATAAACTTCACTTTGCAGGCTCTTGGCCTGACCTTGAAAAAGTTCTGGCGCCATATAACGTGGTGTTGCATTCAGCTCATAGGTATCATTCTGATAGATTGACTGCACATGTTCGAAATCAAGTAGGCATACCCTGCCCTGATCATTTACAAAGTGCTCCTGCTTTAAATCCGCATGTATATAGCCCAGCTCCTGCAAGCAGACTAAAGGCTCTACAGCTTGCAGCAAATGCTGTCGAATTTGTGTAATGGATTGCTGATGCGGCATGACTTGAAAATGCGCCCGTGCATCCACCAGAATCAAAGCATGCTCAAAGTGGTCATGACCGATCTTGAAAGGTTGTTGAATAATTTGATGGGGCAGGAAGAAATTTAGCTCACTTGATCGGGCATAAACCTGATAAAAATCCAGCTCACGCTGCCAGCCCATTTCAGCCTGCGTTGATAATTTTAAGCTATCAGAGATATTCGGTATTTGGGTTTTTAGCCAGAGCGCCTGCTTTTCAGCATAATACAAACGCCGCCCAAAGCCCAAGCTGCGGGCTTTAGTTCGCAGTTCAAAATTAGAAGTATCAAGATGATCTAAATTAAGTCGTGGCAATGTATTCAGGTTTTGGATCAGGTGCATGCTGATAATTTAACAGTTCCAGACAATGCTGAATAGTTTTCCCCACGCGTTCCTGAGTTTCGATGAGGGAAATTTTCGGCCATGTAGCCCGCTCCCCTTCACGCTGTAAAATTTTAAACAGATACGGCCTTGGATTCTGCAACATATAGCTATAGTGGCGCAGGCTATATTTACCGACAATATTCACATCACCATAATAACGCTGATCCACCACACCATAGCCATGATCCAAAAGACGGCGTACAGGAGGCAAACTTCCCGCATGTTCCCGGGCGAAATCCATCATACCTTTGGTAATCACCGCGCCCTGCCGGCGAACAATCCGTTGCGGCCAGCTCAAGGTACCTTTACGGAAACGTGAAATATCATCCTGCATAAATGGCACGATATGCGGGTTGGTCTGACTGGCAATGGTATAATTGATATTATACAGGCGTGCCATTTTCTCCTGCGGAAAATCACTGCGCACACTGCCATCCACCCAACGGGTTGATCCCATATAAGGGGTATATTGACCGTCATAACGCTTGCTGGTCAAACGCACAGGTGGAAACAGAATTGGCACTGCACAAGAGGCCAGCACCGCACTCCAGACCAGCACATCCGGAGATGTATAGGCATTCATGATACGTGCGTCCTGTGCCCCATCATAAGGCGCAACTGCAATATTAATATGTAGGCCTGAGTTTTTCAAAGCCTCTTCAAAGGTCAGATCACCCAGATTTTCGATCAGAAATTTTTTCAGATATTTTACATCGGCCAGGCCACCATTGCCTTTCAGCAATTCGCTCATTGTGCGGAAATGAAAAGCCTCATGAAAGAAATTATGTCCCTTTAGTATATCGACATATTGTGACGGTTTGGACACGCCTAACATGGCTGTCATAATGGCGCCCGCACTAGAACCCGACATGACTTTTGGTAATAAATCCTGCTCCATTAAGGCCTTGCATACGCCCGTATGAAACAGACCTAAAGTTGAACCACCAGAAAACATCAAGGCCGGTTGTCCATAAGCACGCTGACAATGCTGAAAATACTCTAATTTTTCTTCAATACTTAGGCAAGTACAGTCTATTGAAGCAATATAGGCTAAGCTCTGGCTGACTTCTTCGACATAATCTTCAATAATTTTTTTGGTACCAACGTAAGCTTCAGTGAACAACAGAGGATGGGCAATGTTGGCAATATCGTAACTTAGGCCTTCACGCAAAATATACATCAGGTCACGGGTACGCTTTTGTTGTCGATAGCGTCTTAATTTACCCAGACGATGTGCAATTACTTCTGCATCAAAATACGGGGAGCTGTTATCAAATTTCCATTCCTGCGCACCTGATTCTTCATCTATTTTCAGGGCAATATATTTCCATTCTTCATAGGACTCAGCCTGTTGCAGCTGCTGCTTGAGCTTTTTAATACGATAGGCCTGATGTGGATTAATGTCCTGAGTAAAATCTTTAAACAGCATCTGCCTTGTTCCCTATATTTATTCTTGATACAGCTCGTACCCAGAGCCAGAAAATTTGTCCAAACTTTCTATCCTCTACAATAACGAAGATTCTCTACTTTAAGCAAATTATCATACTTTTCCGGCTTTGACTGTGTATTTTGCAGTGATACTATCTTAGACATAATTTTAAATCTGTATGCTTAGATCATGGCAAAAATTGAGTTACCTGACCATATTTTAAATACCCTTTCAACTGTGCTGCAGCAGCTACAGCAAAGCCTGCCCGAACTGAAAAAAAATCCTGATTTTTCTGCGCTTGCCTATAAGTGGCAAAATGGTGAGCTCAAACCCATTCATCAGCTCAGACAGATAGAACTGGTCGATTTAAAAGGTATTGAGCGACAAAAAGAAAAAGTTATCCAGAATACTTTGCAGTTCTTAAAAGGCCTACCTGCCAATGATGTCTTGCTGACGGGTTCTCGTGGTACGGGTAAATCTTCTATTGTTCGCGCCCTGTTGACTGAATATGCAGAGCAAGGCTTGCGCCTGATTGAAATTGAACGGGATGATTTGTCTGATTTACCGCAAATCCAGCAACTCATTGCCGGACGTCCAGAGAAGTTTATTGTTTATTGTGACGATCTGGCTTTTAATGCCGAAGACGAAAATTATCGCAGTTTAAAAAGTGTTCTGGATGGTTCTTTACAATCCGGTTCCAGCAATTTTGTGATTTATGCGACCAGTAATCGTCGTCATTTATTACCCGAATTCATGCATGAAAATACGCCCGTTACCCGGGTTGATGTTCCGCAATATACCGAATTGCATCCGCAAGAAGCGATTGAAGAAAAAATCTCACTGTCTGACCGCTTTGGCTTATGGCTCTCTTTTTATCCAATGGATCAGAATCTGTATTTAGAAATTGTAGAGCATTATCTTAAAAAGGCAGGCATGGAACTCACGCCAGAAACCCGTGCTGAAGCCCTACGCTGGTGTCAGGCACGCGGTCAACGTTCAGGACGCGCTGCCTATCAGTTTTCCAAGCACTGGATTGGTTCAACCCAACTAAATGCCTCTTAAAAGCTTAAAAGCGACCGGTTCAGGTCGCTTTTTTCATATAAATCACTTATATCATAATGATACTCAAAAGAAAATTAAAATTATGGATGTCGGTGCAGTTCTCATTCAACTTAAGCCCTTACATATGCAGCAAGTTCATGACTGGCAGCGTACTTTAAAAGCACGTCAAGACAAAGTGATTGAGACGCTTAAGGCTGAACAGGTTCATGTCGAGTCCTGGTTTTATCTGCAACTTCATGGTCAGGACTATTTGATTGCATATATGCGCGCCGACAACATTCAAAAAGCGAAAAATATTGCAAAATTCAGTACTTTTCCGATTGACCAAGTGCACAAACAGTTTAAAGCGTCATGGCAGGCTGTTTATTCCGCTGAATTGTTATTGGATGCTACAGCTACCTGATTTATTAGCACGGCTATTTAAAAAGTTTTGTAATAAAGACTACCCCCATCAATAATAAAAAGCCCCGACAATACAGGGCTTTTTTGACCTCTCGAATTATTGTTTATTACCAATAATGGTAGACCACAGCAAGTCATCAATTTCACTGCCATTGAAATAAACAGTAGCCTTTAACGATTCAGGCTGGTTCTGTTTGACCTCAATTACCTGATCATAGCTGTCCTTAATTCTAAGCACGCCCTCTTTTGGCAAATGCTTATAGTTATTTAAAACGGTTTCATCCATTTTGAATGGTGTGCTGGTATTAAAATCAAAACTGTAACGATAATCTGCCAGATCAGGCTGACCGATAATCGTACCACGACTGGTTAAGGTACGAATCCCATTACTGCCACTGCCATAATCATCGACCAGGCTGTAATTATAATTACGCACCTGCAGATATTCTTTGCTCTTTGTATCAAACGCGGTTCCAGAAGTACCCGCCTGACCGGTCTCGGCTATACGCTGAAATTCCAACTGATCGATTTGATAAGATTCGGATTGCCCCATGTTATTTTTGGTCTTTCGATGTACAATTGTGCCAGAAATCAGGTAGTCGTCCTTGAGATTAAAATCCACATTTGAACCATAACGGACATTGCTAAAGCTTAAAGTCGTCGTGTCACCATTCACTGTCTGAGTAATGGTGGAGCCTTTACGATAAGTCTTGTCCAGAATAATACAGTTCTCTCTATCCGTTTTTAATTTAAGAGTCTTGACTGCACCATTGGTATTTACTTCTGAGCAGATCAGATTTGGGTATTTAATACTATTGATGCCCAGATTATAAATCTTGATGATACGTGCAGTACGCCCATAAGGATAATCTGCAAATACTTCACCAATCATATGACCTAGAGCAACGTTGTAGTCTGTATCATTACTGGAATCTTCAGAAATTTTATCGCGAATTTTATCCACAATATCCTGATCTTCAAAAGGGACAAACTCTTCTGAAAGCTCAGGGGAAATACTTTCCTTCGGAACATTTGGAGGGGTAGAGACTGTGGGATTATCTGAGCCACTTCCACCACAAGCACTCAGTAAACCCGATACAAGAGCCACACCAAAGAGAGAAATCTGCTTTTTCATAAAATTTATTCCCTGAAATTTCTTTGCATTTTTATCTGGTTATCACTAAAGATGAGCCATCTTAAAATAAGCAGCCGAGTACTATGACTGCCGGTGATATTTATTTTTGACAGCTAGCTTTATCCTTCCTTAGTGTTTTATCTTTAAACAAAGAATTTTTTTGTTCTGTAATTTTAATGTATATTTCAAACAATAATGACCACAAGAAATGAGGCTCTTTTTTAATTACAACTCCTCACTACAACTGCTTTACAGCCAATTTATAGTGCTTTCAATCAGATCAATTTACTTTGCAACAAAGCTTATTAATTTTGTAATCATTAAGTTAATGATGTATTAATCTTTCTTTTTACACTGAATCAGGCTTATTTCTTCTTATTTTTTATACATGCGTCTAAAGAAGAATATTGAAAGATAGGATGATTTTAGACCAAAGAAAACGACCCTTCCGATATTATAAAATTCTTGCTTATTTACAGAAAATTCAAAGCATCAATTATTTAAGATAGGCCACAGCTTCACTGGCTTTTTTCCAGCGTTTATATTCAAACATATTCTGATCCGCCTGTGCGAGTGCTGCAAATAGACCCTGACTTGGATGACGCATTGCCAGACCAATTGCTGCGCCAATATTTGCTTCTGCAAAAGCAGCAATTAAACGGTCGAGCAACGTTTCAGCACCCGTTTTATCATTTTCCACACTGAGAATCACAAATTCATCTCCACCCAAACGGGCGACAATGTCATTGATGCGAACATTATCTCGTAATACTTGAGCTGCATTCTGAATCAGCCTGTCACCTTCTTCATGACCCAAACTATCATTCACTTTTTTCAGATCATTCAGGTCAATAAACAATACAGCGGCGGGATGACCATACTGCTTGCAACGCTCTTCCTCTGCTCGCAGAAATTTGTCCCAGGCACGGCGATTATACAATCCAGTCAATTCATCTTTACTGGCTTCTTCCTGGAGTAATTCACGCTGTCGCACCTGCTCAATCTGGCGTAACTCTGCCTGCAAAATCGAACTGAGCAATTGCCCTAACAACTCGACCAGTTGCATATCTTGAACAATAGCTTCTGATTTGATTTCAGGATCAATCGCACAGAGTGTTCCGAACAGACTGCCATCTTCTTTAACGAGTGGCTGGCCAATATAAGATTTTATACAGACCTGCTGATTAATCGGCGCTGTGGCATATAAAGGAATTTCTTCTGAACGGGGTGCAATTCTAGGCGCTTTACCTGCCACCATATGAAAGCAGAAGGAGTCTGCCCACTGAAAAACTTGCCTAGGTTGTACGCCATAGCCATGGTCTTCCGTTTGCAGGACGATCCAGTCCAGACCTTCTACCCGGGTGATCATCCATAAATCAAAGCCAAAATGCTTATGCAGAAACTGCAATACCGCCTGTCCCGCATCCTGAAAACTTTTAAAATTGATATTTTCCATCCGAAGCAATCTCTGCTGCAAACTTATAAAAGCTGTATGATTTAAACCGAAGCTATTAAATGATTTTCAAGTTTCAATAGAATATTTGAGTTTTAAATAAAGCTATAAATAAATACAGATATTCAAAGCATCTCGTTTCTATTAAGTTCTCATTTAAAAAGTCACATTAAAAGGAAAGAGGCCCAAACCTCTTCCTTTTTTTAGCTGAAATCTATGCCTCTGTCGGATTAGTCAATTCCGTCATCGGCCAACGTGGTGTTGTGGTCACGGCCAAACCATCTTGCTGACCTGCTTTTAAACGCTGATAGCCCGCAAAAGCAATCATGGCACCATTGTCTGTACAGAGTGCAGGTTCAGCATAATAAACAGATGCACGGATCTTGGCTAAATCTGCTTCTAAACGCTCACGTAAACGCTTATTGGCACTGACACCACCGGCAATCACCAGACGTTTAAGCCCCGTTTGCTTCAGTGCTTTCAACGACTTTTTTACCAAAGTATCAACAATTGCTTCCTGGAAACTGGCTGCAATGTCAGCATCGCGGTTTTCATCACCCAGTTTCTTCATTTGTACAGAAACAGCCGTTTTTAAACCGCTAAATGAAAATTCCAGACCTTGATGCAGCATTGGTCGCGGGAATGCAAATGCATTCGGATCGCCCTGCTCCGCCAGTTTGGAAATATTCGGACCGCCCGGATATGGCAACCCCATCATCTTCGCAACTTTATCAAAGGCTTCACCAGCAGCATCATCAATCGATTCACCCAGCAATTCATACTGACCAATACCATACGCTGCCATAAGCTGTGAGTGACCGCCAGAAACCAGAAGTGCCACAAATGGAAATTCCGGCGGAGTTTCTGACAACAAAGGTGCCAGCATATGACCTTCCATATGATGCACACCAATCGCCGGTTTATTCAGTGCAAAGGCCAAAGTACGACCAAACAGTGCACCTGTCATTAGTGCACCCATCAGACCTGGACCACGCGTATAAGCCACCGCATCAATTTCTGATTTTTTCACGCCACTTTGTTCGAGCAGCTCATTAATCAGGGGGATTAATTTACGTACATGATCACGTGATGCCAGTTCCGGAACCACACCGCCATATTCTGCATGCAGTTTAATTTGACTATAAAGCACCTGTCCGCGTAACCCCAACTCGCTGTCATAAAGTGCAAGCCCTGTTTCATCACACGACGTTTCCAAGCCTAAAACGATCATTAAACTGCCTATAACCTGTATCAAATCTATTGCAGCAACTATTATAGGCTTGTGGTATGAGATGTAAATGAGTAAAATACTGACCTTCACTTGTGATCTGGGGCAATTCGGCCCTGATCTTATCCATAACTTAATGAGGATTCTTCATGCCACAAGTTAAATTGAAAGAAGGCGAACCAGTAGACGTAGCTATCCGTCGTTTCAAACGTTCATGCGAAAAAGCGGGCGTTCTAGCTGACGTACGTAAGCGCGAATTCTACGAAAAACCAACTCAAGAACGTAAGCGCAAAAAAGCTGCTGCTGTTAAACGCTACCAAAAGAAATTGGCGCGTGAATCAGTACGTACTACTCGCCTTTACTAAGATTAATTTGTGATTGACTGCTTGGAATAAATAATGACTACTTTAAAAAACCAGATTACTGACGTATTGAAAGCCACCATGCGTGCCAAGGATATGCCGAAGTTGACGGTCATTCGTAGTCTACAGGCAGCAATTAAGCAAATCGAAGTCGATGAGCGCAAAGAACTTGACGACGCTCAGGTTCTTGCGGTCATTGAAAAGCAAATTAAACAACGTAAAGAATCGATCAAAGCCTTTGAAGGTGCTGGTCGAGAAGATTTAGCTAGTAAGGAACAAGCCGAAGTTGAGGTTCTCTCTCAATTTCTACCAGAAGCTATGACTGAGGAAGAACTTGATTCCCTGATTGCGCAAACAATTGAAGCGCAACAAGCTACTAGCATGAAAGATATGGGTAAGGTGATGAATTCTCTGCGTCCGCTCATAGCCGGGCGCGCCGATCCTGCACAAGTTTCTGCCAAAATTAAAGCAAAACTTGCTTAATTTCCCATTTTAAATTTAAATCTATTTTTGCGTTGAACTGCCCTTTTCCTGGACAGTTCTTAGCATGTTCTTATTTTTTATTGCAAATCACAATCTACATGATAACGCTTAAGTAGTTGCATCTCTTTAGATAACTTCACTTCTCTAATAACATCCTGTTTAGTCATATTTTGAAACTGACGATCCAGATAAGCTCGATTCTGGTCAGCGGCCTGATATAAACGATCAACATAGCGCCCTACAATCCCACAAAATTTTGCATTTTGCTCAGGTCTAAATCCTTGCTGCTGCGGATTCAAACTGCTTAAAAATTGCCGTGATTCTTTTTTATAATCGGCATTAATTTGTTCTACTGCTGCTACATATTCAACTGCACTTGCAGCAAAAACCCCATAATTCCAGCCCAGTAGACATACGCCTAATAATATTCTTTTCATATAATGCTTCAAACTGATACATACTATCTTCAAAAAAGATTGTAGCTTGATTCAAGATATCCTTGCTATATCATTCCGATACAAAAATTTAAAATCCAGCTCATGGTTAAATTTTATATTGATGCTCCTGTTGCATCTGTTTCAGACGCTGACGAATGGTTGAGGACAAGGATTGATTATTCTTCACGCTACGCTGGGCATGTAATAATGATTTGATCGCGGTTTCTTCATATCCTGACCAGTACTCCACTTCTGCACGATAGCGGAGTACATTGGCAGCCTTGATCGCTGAATCTGGCTCTGCATTGGCAGCCACTTGCATCAGTCGCCAGCCATTGACATCGCGTGAATTGGCATTTAGAAATCGCTGCACTAAAGCTTTTGCCTGATCGGGTTGCCGGGCACGAATCAGAACTTCTGCATATTTATAATTAAGTGCGCGATTTTCCGGCATGATTCGCGCTGCTGAAGCCACACTTCTCAAAGCCTGATCAAGCTGATTCTGGGCTAAATAAATATCAGTCTGCAACAGAACCTGCAAAGGATGCATCTGGTTATGCTTTTTTGCCCGATCCAGCGAAATCTGTGCGGCTTGAAAATCACCCTGCTGTATTTGATAAGCTGTCAAGGCAAGCTGACCTGCAAAATTATTTCGCTGGTCCATCAACATCAGCTGCTCCGCATCCGTCTGACGCGACAATACCCTGCTATACCACTTGATAACCTCAAAGTCTTGATCATTGAGATTGCGTTTCACTGCGGGAAGCTGGTTGGCACGTAAACGTGCCTCGCTCATCCGTTCAGTGGTGAGTGGATGCGTGAACCAGAAATCTGGCAGAAAGCTTAACCGACTGCTAGAGCGATGCATAACCTCAAAGAAGTCTGCCATGCTATGCGGGTTATAGCCGGAACGGTACATATACTGCATCCCGATCCGGTCTGCTTCACGCTCCTGATTACGACTATAGGTGAGCTGTTTATCCAGAAGGGCTGCCTGCGACCCCATCATAACCGCCGCCCCCACATCACCATCTGCTTGAGAAGCCACCAAAGCACCCACCAAAATTCCCGCTAGCGCCAATAAACCTTGTCCCTTAAAGGCATCCTGGGAGCGACTGTAATGACGTTGTGTGACATGTGCAATTTCATGCGCCATCACCCCTGCCACTTCATCCATATTTCGGGCGGAATTTATCAGACCTGCATTCAGTGCAAAGAGCCCGCCCGGCACAGCAAAGGCATTAATTTGCGGATCATTGATTACCAGCAAACCGATAGGCTGTTGTAACTGGGTCTGACTCAGAATATGTGAAAATACTGATAAAAGTTGATCTTCCAGCCATGGATTTTGCAAGACAGGCATTTTCTTATGCACTTCACGATAAACTTTCTCACCGATCATTTTTTCTTTTTGCTGATCGAGCAAGCCCACGCCTGTGCCAATATCGGGCACAGAAAATTGTACATTTGCTTGATTAAAATCATGGGTAGAGCCATGCCCTGTCACCATACACAGACTTAAGCTACATGCCAGCATCAATCGTTTCAATGAAAAATCTCTAATCCTGCCAACCTAATTTGTTTTGAATATAGCATCGAACTATGCGCAGAGACGCAAGAAAATGTTATTTTTTAATATCGTTTAAACTACATTTAATGGCATTTTAAAATTCCGGATTGACTACATAACGAGGTACTCGCCCCTCCAAGGCATCAACCAAGTTCTGATAAGCCAGTTCTGCCATTTTTTTACGGGTGGCGGCGGTAGCCGAACCCACATGCGGTAAGGTAACGACATTATCCAAATGGAATAATTCTGATTCTTTTAGCGGTTCTTTCTGATAGACATCCAGACCTGCAGCAAAAATCTGCTTGGCTTTTAAAGCTTCAATTAATGCCTGTTCATCAACAACCGGGCCACGTGAAATATTAACCAATACTGTATGCGGTTGCATTTTTGCAAATTCCGCTGCTGCAATCAGCGCCTTGGAATCAGCATTCAAATCTACTGCAACGACCACAAAGTCAGCACGCTGTAACAGCTCATCGAGCTGGCAATATTGTGCATTGAAGCCTTGCGCAATTTCCGGTTTTTCCCTGCGATTATAGTAGAGCACATTCATATTAAAACCGTAAAAACCACGGCGTGCGATCGCAGCCCCAATATGGCCCAGACCAATAATTCCCAGGGTTTTTCCAAAAATATCCACACCAAATTGTGCTTCACCCACAGTACGCTGCCATTGCCCCTGCTTGGTCCATTGATCCAGATAAGCCACTTTGCGTGCCGCTGACATCAGTAAAGTAAAAGCAAGATCAGCTGTAGTTTCGGTCAGCACATGCGGTGTATGACTCAGATAGATTTTTCTTTCATTTAAATAATCCAGATCATAGTTGTCATAACCAACACTGACACTGGAGATAATTTTCAATCGGGTAGCACTGGCCAGATTATCGCAATTCAGCAAACGCCCTGCACCAATCATGCCATCGGTATCCCGAACCTGCTGCAAAAGCTGTTGATTCACATCACCCAGCTTCGGTTGTATATAGCTCACCTGATAATTTTGTTCGAGCCTGTTTTGAATATCAGCATCAATTTGACTAAATACAACCACTTTTTGTTTCATCTATTTTTATTCCACAGCAGAATTATTCCAGACGGGCAGACCTATTTTGCATAAACTGCCATAAACGTTTTTTTAAAATCGGCTGATCCAGCATCTCTTGCAGGGACGCTAACTGGATTGCTTTGATATTTGAAATATGCGCTACCGTTCCGAGGAAAATAATATGTTTCTCTGTACTCATCCCATCCAGAAATCCTTGAATATAGGATTCCACACCACGTCCATCCTGGACATTAGCCCAAGGAAATGGCCAGTTCAGCTCATAAAAATCACCCGAAACTGCGCGCTGGATATTTGCCCATAAATTTAGGGTAGCTTCAGTCATTTCAGTTGCATCAATCACAACACTGCAATGTGCCAAACTTAAAGCCTGTAAACTGAATGGCGGAATTTGTACACTTTCACGAGGTTCCTGAACAGTTAAAACTTCAGGTTCCTGAACAGTTAAAACTTCAGGTAATGTAGGCGAGGTATCAATCTTAAACGTGTCGAGCGACTCTGGTTCAGGAATCGGTAACTCCACCAGCGCCTCGACCGGATGAGGCTGAGACAAGACAATCTCGGTGTGAAATTCAGGTTCAGCCTGATCACGCCAGATCGAGACCTGATGCGGCTGACATGCGCTGTCCCTAGGAATCCAGAGATCGATTCCTAATGTTGCCAGTATGTCACGCTGATGCCCAATCATCTTTTCATCATCACCAATTTCAGGCTGAACATTTTAGCCGTATTGTCCCTACTTTGCCGAACTTTTTCAGTTTTTCTTTTTATCCTAATAAATTCTCGTACAAAGTTTATCAGCACACTCAATATTGAATTTTCAATATACAGTTAAACCATCACTATAATAAAAAATTCAGATTCGAACCGTGCACTCACCTTGATTTTCACATAATGGTTAAACTGTTTTTCTTTAACATTTGCTGAATAACTTCCCCACCCTCGAAACCCAGGCGCCAGTACAACAGTTCCATCACATCCAGCTCATCCTGAGTTACGATACGGTCGCTCCATAAGCAGGCTTCTGCAATGCCTAAAATACTGAGACGATCGCGTAATAAAAGCCCCGCAATATCATTCAGGATTTCAGCAAGATCAATCGGCTCATCTGAAATTTCATTGTATAAATCCAGTTCACGAGTGGTCAAGATCCGGTTTAGAATCCGTTCCCGCACCTCAAGTTGATTACCGCTATTAATCTGCTGCACATGCAGCAAGGCATCGATCAAACGAACGATTTGCGGCTTGACCTCATCGAGAGCAGTAGGAATATGTGCAGGGAGCAAATTTAACTCATATTTCACACACTCCAGCAACAAGGCATCCAGCAGACCAATTTCACCATCTTCCTGAATAATCCGCGCCAGCTTCATCAGAAACTGGCGTGCAACAGTCGTCGGCATGCCACCAATATTCTTACAGGCTTGCTGGAAAATCGAAATATGTACCCGCCCATCCAGGTTGAGCAATGAGTCTACAATGGCACGACTGACCTCAGCCTCAGTGGGAATAAATTCACGATATTGACGGATCATTAAAATTGCGACCATCACTTCCCGGGAACCTGTCGCCGTTTGTAATGCACGTTCAATCAGCTCCGGACGTGGCATCTTGAGCCGAAGTTCCGGATTCAATGGCTTGATTGCATCTTTAATCGCAAAACTGATCGGAGACAGCCGCAGCAATGGCAAAGGTTGGGGTGAACTCCAGCTCACTGTAGTTTCAGGTACCACCTCTTCCAGAGAGCGAAACAAACTGAATAAAGGCTGATTCTTCAGTTTTTTCAGGTTTTCAAGCTGTAAATCCTGAATCAGGGCAGGATTTAATTCATAAATGCGCTGATTGATATTGGGATGAATGTTGAGCCAGTTTTGCGGACTCAAAGAGTTGGCAAAACACATATGCGAAATCGATTCGGCATATTCACTATAAATCTGCGAACCGGAATGATGCACATGAATTCTGAGCAAAGTCTGGATATTGGCATCATTTTGTAGCAAGCGCCGGGTCTTCTGGTCATTCTTATAAGTCCGGCCACCAAGAGAAATATATTTAATAAAACGGGAAATCAACACACCCAGACTACCAATCAGCCAGATCACCGCCCCAACTGCCACATACAGGGTTTCAAACTTGCTTTCCCGTAACGTACCGGTTCGATTAAAACCGGATTTAGCAATTTTACTGCCCCACTGACTAAAAGTGGTTAAACTGCTATACAGAATTTTCAGGCGGGTATTTTCCGCAGTTTCCCCAGCCAGGATTTTATTGAATTCGTGACTAAGCAACCCATACAGCTCGACTTTATCCAGTGTTTGTATTGCCCCCCAAGTCAGGATAATAGCCGTATCACGTGGGCTAAAACCTGCTGTTAGCGCATTGACCCCCACTTCATCAGGTAATACATATACTGCGGGAATTTCAATCCGAAAAGTCTCTGCCAGTTGCTGGTTAATGTGTAGTGCAGCACTTTCTTCGGGAATACTGTCCATCGGACTCAACCGACGTGCACCCATCTGCTTCGCCAATGAATAACCGCCATTGCGAAAAATATAAAATTCATAGATGACCGAGGTCATCATGACACATAACAGTACAGCAATCAGATAAGGACTCAGCGTATGCCAGAAAATCGACTGGTTAGGATCAGCATAAAAAATAAATAGGCCAACAACGGTATTAATAATAAAAATAGTCAACAGAATTGCAATCAGGCAAAAACTTACAGGTAGTACTATATTTTTGTTTTTTATAAAATCGTATCCTACGTTTCGCAATGCAGAACCCTAAAATGATGATTTTCAATGGGTTCATCATAAAACAAAAAAGCGGGAAATTCCCGCTTTTTCATGATGATTTTAAGTGTTTAAACTTCGCGTACGCCAGTCAAATCCACTGAGGCTGCATCAATATTGACATCAATATAATTGCTTTCTTTCATGGCACTGTCACTACGTTTTTGTTGCAGATCATCCAGATATTGCGCATCAATACCACCCGACACATAGATCCCGTCAAAGACTGAACAGTCAAAATCCTTAACATCCGGCACTTTGTTAGTTCTTACTGCATCTTTCAAATCTTCCAGATCCTGGAAAATCAGACGGTCAGCACCAATAATTTCTCGGATTTCTTCCACGCTACGTTCTGAGGCAATCAATTCTGATTTCGCCGGCATATCAATACCGTAAACGTTCGGATATTTGACCATTGGGGCTGCAGAAGCAAAGAATACTTTCTTCGCACCAGAATCACGAGCCATCTGGATAATTTCATTACAGGTTGTACCACGTACAATAGAATCATCTACCAACAGTACATTCTTACCTTTAAACTCAAGCTCAACCGGGTTTAGTTTCTGACGTACCGATTTTTTACGCAGCTGCTGCCCAGGCATAATGAAGGTACGACCGATGTAACGGTTTTTCATGAAACCTTCACGGAATTTCACCCCTAGCATATTGGCAAGTTCTAGCGCTGAAGTACGTGAAGTATCCGGAATCGGAATCACCACATCAATATCATGCTCATCGCCCCACTCACGCAGAATTTTTTGCGCCAGTTTCTCACCCATTTTTAAACGTGCTTTATACACTGAGATACCATCAATAATGGCATCCGGACGGGCAAAATAAACATATTCAAAAATACAAGGACGATATTCAGCATTTACGGCACATTGCTTGGTAAAGAAGTTACCTTCTAAATCAATAAATACTGCTTCACCTGGCAGAATATCACGCTCAACCTTAAAGCCCAGCGCAGTAATCGCAACAGACTCAGAAGCAATAATATACTCCATGCCCTGTTCCGTTTCACGTGAACCGTAGATCAATGGACGAATACCGTTTGGATCACGGAAGCCCACCAGACCCTGACCGGTAATCATCGCCACCACACCATAAGCACCTTTGCAACGCTCATGCACACGCGTCACCGCATGGAAAATATCTTCCGACGTCGGTACCAGTTTGCCGTGTTTTTGCAATTCATGCGCAAACACGTTTAATAGCACTTCTGAATCAGAATCGGTGTTCATATGACGCAAGTCAGTTTTGAACAGGTCATCATGAATTTCTTCGGCATTGGTCAGGTTACCATTATGTGCCAAGGTAATCCCGTACGGCGAGTTCACATAAAACGGCTGTGCTTCTGCACTACTCGATGAACCGGCTGTTGGATAACGCACATGACCAATACCGTAATTTCCTTTCAAGGCACGCATATGACGGGTGTGGAATACATCACGCACCATACCATTGTCTTTTCGCAGGAATAAACGTCCTTCATCACATGTCACGATCCCAGCTGCATCTTGTCCACGATGTTGTAACATCGTTAATGCATCAAACAACATTTGGTTAACGGGTGATTTACCAGCTATACCAACTACTCCACACATAGCAACCTCGCAGACAAGCTAGGATTAATAAAAAGGATTATTTGTAGACTCATCTGCAGCTCCAGACTTGGACGATGTTTCAGATGATGAAGCTGAAGGTTTCGATGCCCCTTCAGACTTGATATGTTGTAGTGCGCCATTCGCGGCTTCTTTCGACATTTGAGTTGCCCAAGGCGCATAAGGCAATAAGGCTTGAATAAACTTGGACTGCTTCCAGTGTGGTGAGCTTTCTACCCAAGGGCCGATACCCTGCATGGTAATCAGCACAATCAGCAGACCTTTCAGGCTACCAAAGACACCACCTGCCAGACGGTTGAGGGGACCCAGCTTGAGACTCTTTAAAATACGGTTCAACAGTGCAGTAACGATCCAGGTCAGAACTACAATCAGCAGGACGATAAAAGCGAAGGCCGCAATCTTTTGTACGACTGGATCTGTACTCAGAGCAACCATAGACGGCGCAAGTAGTGTTGAATATTTTGCCGCAATAATCAGGGCAAAGATCCATCCCACTAAGTTCGCAAAGGCTTTAATAAATCCTTGACGCAAACCGTTGAGCCCTCCAATGAGCAAGATAATCAGTAGAAAGATATCAATGGCATTCATAGGATTTAAAGTGCGTCTACACAATCTTTTACAAGTTTAGGGCCAGTATAGATGAGGCCACTATAAATTTGTACAAGGCTGGCACCTGCGTGTTTCTTGGCAGCAGCATCTGCACCCGAAAGAATACCACCCACACCAATCAATGGGATTTGTCCTTTTAATACCGCAGCAAATGCAGCCAGACATGCGGTACTTTTCTCAAATACTGGCGCGCCAGACAAACCGCCCGCTTCCTCTGCATGCTCCAAACCCTCTACGCCTTCACGTGACAGCGTGGTATTGGTCACGATCAGGCCATCAATCTTGAACCGCAATAACTGCTTGGCAATAAAGGCAATATCGCTGTTATCCAGATCAGGCGCCACTTTGAGTACCAAAGGTACATAATGCTGGTATTCCTGAGCCAATTCAAGCTGACGGTTCTTCAATGTTTCTAGCAGTTCGGTGAGTGCGTCACCACTTTGCAGGCTGCGCAGATTTTTGGTATTGGGAGAAGAAATGTTGACGGTAATATAAGAAGCATAATTATAGACTTTTTCTAAACAGATAAGGTAATCATCTACTGCTTTTTCTACCGGAGTGTCAGCGTTTTTACCGATATTAATACCGAGAATGCCTTTAAATTTGGCCACTTTGACATTTTCGACCAGCTGATCCACACCATCATTGTTAAAGCCCATACGGTTAATAATGGCTTTGGCCTGTGGTAAACGAAACAGACGTGGATGAGGATTACCGGCTTGCGGTCGCGGGGTAATGGTACCAATTTCAATAAAACCAAAACCTTGGCTGGCAAGGGCATCAATATAGGCACCATTTTTGTCTAAACCTGCTGCAAGACCCACCGGATTGGGAAATTCGATTCCCATACAGGTCACAGGTTTCGCAGCAACATTTTGACGCATCAAGCCCATCTTATGGGATGATTTCAATAGTGATAATGTCAGCTCATGTGCACGCTCTGGTGCTAAAGAAAACAACAAAGGGCGGGCTAGAGAATACAACATATCCAGAAAAGTCTACTGCTTTTTAAGTCGGCATATTATAGGCATAGGCAGACAAAAAAACCATGCTTTGCAAATCTTTATTTTTACCGTTTACTGTATGGTCGCTGTTAATTTAATCTGTCCTGCTTCATTATTTAGTTCCATTTTCTCGATACTTAGCCCCATTTGTGCCAGTTGGGTCAGGAAGTTTGCCAGTACTGCATAATTTTCATGCATGACCGCCAATTGAATTTTTTCTTCTATTTGCTGGGAAGCCACAGACAGCCCTTGTTGCTGTGCGACCCGTTGTACTTTCTCCGCAGCTTCCAGTTGTATGTCTCCAGCCGGTTTCATGGTCACTGCATTACTTTGCATCCAGACAATAGTATCCTTCAGCTGATTCAAACGCTTCTGCTGGTTGTTAGCCGCCTGATGCATGTACCAGAGTGCAGAACTGACCGCAGCCACTATTACAAAAATAGTGGTAAATATCACCAAGATCCGTTCACGTGCCGAAAGGCTGTCCAGATAATCACTCAGTCTTTCAAAAGACTGATCCATACGATGTTGTAGTGTTTCAATCGCTTTCATTATTGGATCCTCACTATTCCGATCGCGTCAGCTCCACCGGCCTGAATATTCCCCAGCTCCACCTTTAAGCCTTGCTGGCCCAATTGCTCGGTCAGTGCATTCAATCTTTCTGATGAACTGGCCTTAAGCTCCATACTCAGCACAGAAGTATCATAATTTACCCGTTGTGCCACAATCTGATTCTGCATCAAGACTGGCCCTACCCGACCAATAAGCTGCAATGCATGCGTGTCTGCAATCTGACTTTGGCGCAACTGCGCTTCAAACTGACTTTTGATATTCTGCTCAGTAACCGGATAATTTTGCCCAAACCAGTATTTAAACTGATCAATAGCCTGTGCAGCCGTCTGATTTGCCACTTTTTTATATTGATACCAGCGTACCGCATCATAACTAAACTGCAATACCAAAATACCCAGAAAAACCGCAGCGCAGGCTTTCCAGTAACCGGAAATAGTGCCATCGGATTTTGCTTTAGGTAACACATTAAAAGGATGCTGTTTCGGTTTCTTCAACACTGGAATGCTATATTGAAAAGACTCCAGTTGCTCCTGCGTAACCAGGGCTTCAAGACTGCGCAACTGCTCCTGATTCAGGTTGCTGACCTTATAGCGGATATCCTTAGGCTGATAATCCAGATAAAGGCTCAGATCATCCAGCGACTGACCCATATATTCTGATTCGCGCACCAGCAGACGCCCACCGATTTGCGCAATTACACGCTGATTGGTTTCAGGAGCCGGCAGCACTAAAAAATCCGGCAATAGCGCTGCCAGCTTGACTGGAATCAGGCTGAGAGAGTGCTGCAGAGTCTCCAGAGTAGAATTTGCAATGCCCATAATAGTAATTTGATCCGGCTGCTGAAAATGATGCAGCACTTTCATGGCATCTACCGGCAGCACCACATATTCTTCAAGCAAATATTTAATGCCATCATTGCCCATTTTCTTATATTGGCTCTTGGGCAAGGTCTGCTGCAAAATTTGTACATGACGGCTCGGAAAAAACACCACCGCGTCCTCACCATGATGAGCCTGTATATCCTGAATCAGCTGCTCAAGTGTGGCAGCAGCATTCCAGAATTCCCCAGTTGACCATTGCCAAACTCCATTGGCTTCTGGCATCCATAAATACAACATTGATTTTGTTCTGCCGTTCTAATTAATTTTTATAGGGTAGGAATAAAGCTTTTTATCTGTGTGGATAAACCAGGTGCAATCACTGCCTGATCATACATACGCGCCTCTGCCAAGGCATAGGGATGAAAAGATTCAGCCAGCAGGATGGACGACATATGGGCCACAACGTTCATATGGCATACCACTACAATCGACTCATACGGAAGTTGCGACAGCCATTCTACTGCAACTTTGGCATCATCATCGGGTTTAATTGTATTGCAGATCACTACCGGCACATCTTTAAAATACTGCTGCAAATGTGCCAGAGTTTCCTGGGCACGCAATAAAGGACTGACCACAAATACATCGGGCCTAATCTGCTCTTTTAAGAATTGTGCAGTTTGCTCAGCCTGCTGATGACCACGCTCCGTCAGCGGACGTTTAGTGTCATTACCATTTACTGGTGGGGCTGCCTCGCCATGTCTAACTAAAGTCAGTTGCATTTCATTTCCTTATATTCGTATGCCTGCATGATATACAGCGGATATGACATTTCGCAGACAGTCCTTGTGTTATAGATCAGACTTGATGGTGTGGCAAGACAAATTCGACATCACTGCGATGACCGTTTTTCATCAGAGACAAGGCAATATTGAGCGGCGGTGCACCTTCGAAAATCACATCATACAAGGCAGAAGTAATAGGCATGTACACACCCAGATCTTCAGAACGCGCCTTGACTTGTACAATGGTATTGATTCCTTCGGCAGTTTGGCCTAATTCAGTTGTTGCCTGCTCCAGAGTCTTGCCTTTGCCAAGTGCATAACCCACCTGATAATTACGGCTAAGCGGGCTGTTACACGTTGCAAATAAATCACCCACACCGGAAAGTCCAAGGAATGTCAGCGGATTGGCACCGAGCCTTACCGCAAAACGGCTCATTTCAGCCAAAGCACGGGTCAGGATCATACTCTTAGTATTTTCACCCACGTTGTACGCTGCTGCCATACCCATCGCTACTGCATAGATATTTTTTAATGCGCCGCCAAGTTCCACCCCATGCACATCATCACTGGCAAACACACGGAACAATGCACTATGCAGGGCTTGCTGTACTGCATAACGTACCAGTTCAGAATGACTGGCAATCACGGTTCCTGCCGGCTGACCTGCTACGATTTCTTTTGCCAGATTAGGTCCCGATAACACCCCATAAGGCACCTCCGGCAATTCCTCACGAATAATATCACTCATAAAGCTGAAGGTCAGTGCTTCAATCCCTTTGGTCAGGGAGATTACTGCCTGCGAGGTAATAAAAGGTTTAATTTGCTGCAGGACTTCCCGGAAAGAATGACTTGGAATCGCCACTAAAATAATATCGCGATTGCGTACTGCCTGTTCCAGATCTGAAACCGCCAGCAGATCTTTTTCCAACTGAAAATCTGGCAAATAGCGTTTATTGATATGGGTCGCATTAATATCCGCCGCGGCTGCTTCATCACGAATCCAGATCATGGTATTACAGCCGTTACGCACTGCAGTATTGGCCATTGCCGTACCAAAACTCCCCCCGCCCAATACCGTTACTCTTAAAGCTGTCTTATGATCAACTGCAACCGGTTCTACCAGTTCTGAAAAATTTAATTCTGACATCTTATGTTTTAATATCCTGTTATGCCGTACAAACTAGTTGTTCTGATTCCAGTAACTTACAAAATCACCGGTTTGAATCTCTGCACGCGGGGGAATGGCTTTTGCTGCAGTACCAATATAAATAATACCCGATACCAGATCATCTTTTGAAATTCCCAATGCCTGCTTAAACAGACCAGACTCGACTACAGCGCCGCTACGCCACATGGTTGAGAAACCCTGAACCTGAAGTGATAGCAGAAAATTCTGAATGGCTGCGCCCGAACTGAGAATTTGTTCAAAATAGGGAACTTTAGGATGATCCTGCAATCGGGTTAAAGCAAGTACTAACAAAGGAGCGCGAAACGGGTGATTCTTGACCCGCTCAATCTGCGCTGTTTCAGTTTCACCCAAATCGATGAGCGCCTGCGACAGCAATTCTCCAAAGGCTTCACGTTGATCATCAGGAATCACGACAAATGTGGTAGGCTTGAGTCGATGATGATCGGGTGCAGTTAATGCTGCCTGAAAGGCTTTTTCCAGCTGTTCTGCATTGGGTGCCGGTGCCAGCAGATGACCAATCGATTGCCGTTGGTGAATATTTTGATGAACGATATCAATCGCAGATTCTGTCATTACCCTGTAGATCTATACTTAAAAAACCATACTCAAGATTAGCATATTCAAAGAAAAATACGCTAGAAACTTCAAAGCAATTACACAAGCTTGAAACGTCTTCAAAAATGCAGCCACATTATTTCTCAATCGTTTACTGCTCGATATTTCACCTAAACCACATAGATATATACTAAAAATTGCCAAACCTATACAACAGCTACAAAATCTGAGCTGCTTGCCATGTTGAAATAATTAGCATCCTATTTAATCGAGATCTCATGATGAAAAAAACAATCACTTTCAGCGGATTGGCTATTTCCGCATTACTGCTTACTGCCTGTGCATCAAATCCGACTGCCTTGGCCGTTCAAAAGGAAAATAACCAGTATGAGGTGACTGGATTAGGTAAAAATCAACTGACCTCAAAAAACAATGCGATTACTGCGGCCAATAAAGCCTGTGGCTCCAGATCAACTCCAATTATTATAGATGAACAGACAGCTTATAATGGCGCCTTAAAAGGTGTGGTCGATGAGCAAACAGGACAAATGATTCAGGCAGCAGCCACCGTACTCGGGAATATCGCAGGCACCAACACCGGTTTAAACCAGAATGATGACTATCAAACCGTTCTCACATTCCGCTGTCAGGCCAAATAGACTTTCCTGTGAAGCATGTAATAAAAAAACCGCTCTGAGAGCGGTTTTTAATGGCTTGGATTAATTAACAGTAACCTTCCAGACGGGTCAAAGGCAATTTTTGCCCAATGGCTTTTTCAATTTCCGGAAGATAGAACGCATCATCTTCAGACAAGAAACTGATACTTACACCTTGCGCACCGGCACGGCCTGTACGACCAATACGATGTACATAATCATCTGACTGTTCTGGCAAGGTAAAGTTCACCACATGAGATACATTATCTACATGAATACCACGTCCTGCCACATCCGTCGCAATCATAATATTATGCTGACCATTTTTAAATTGATCTAACATTTTCGTGCGTTTATCTTGCGCGATTTCACCAGACAACATCACCACCTTATAACCATCCCGTTTTAAATGATCATAAAGTTTACGTACCTGATCCCGACGGTTGGCGAAAATCATGACTTTCTCAATCGGTTCATCACGCAGAATTTCTTGCAATAGTTTATATTTATCTGATTTTGCCACCATATAAACCCGTTGCTCGACATCAGCATTGGTTTTCTTTTCTGGCTCAATTTCAACCGTGACCGGCTCAAACAGCCATTGCTGCGCAAGATTTAACACATCATAGCTAAATGTTGCAGAGAACATTAAAGTCTGACGCTGCTCTTTACGTGGCGAGAAACGTACAATCCGTTTAACCGATGGAATGAAACCCATATCCAGTAGACGGTCTGCTTCATCAATGACTAAAAATTCAATTTGATCAAGCCAGACTTCTTTTTGCTCAATAAAGTCGATCAAACGACCTGGAGTTGCGACCAAGATATCAACAGGCGCTTTATTCAGTTGATTTTTTTGCTTGTCAAAATCCACACCACCCAGCAAGGTCACTACATGTAAACCCGCATATTTCGCCAGGTGCTGTGCATCGCTTTCGATCTGCAATGCCAGTTCACGGGTCGGTGCCAGAATCAGGGCACGCGGCTCACCACGATAACGTTGTTCCTGAATCGGATTATTTAACAGATCGTTCATGATACTAATTAAAAAGGCCGCAGTTTTACCTGTACCTGTCTGTGCACGGCCAATTGCATCATGTCCTGCCAGCGTGAATTTTAAAACCTTCTGCTGGATAGGCGTCATGTGGGTAAAGCCTAAAGCATCAATCGCTTTTTTTAAATCGGGATGTAAATTTAAGGTTTCAAAACCAGATGACATAAAGCGGTGCTCTAATTGGGTAATCACTAAGATAGAAGTAGTATAAACAAAAAACGCCCCAAATTATATTGGAGCGTTTTCTTTTTAGCTTAATCCGAAGATTAGTCTAATGGTTGAACTTCTTCAGCTTGAAAGCCTTTTTGACCTTTAACAACACTGAATTCAACACGTTGGCCGTCACGAAGTGAACGGTGGCCGTCACCTTGGATAGCACGGAAATGAACAAATACGTCATCACCGCCGTTACGTTGAATAAAGCCGAAGCCTTTAGTATCGTTAAACCACTTAACTACACCTTGTTCGCGAGCAGCTGTCATAAGTTAATCCTCATTGAAACTAAAAAAAGGACCACCCGGTGTTGCAAACAGCAGAGCAAACAAGTTTGAAAATATTATTTTTAAGCTTGTAATCATTCTGTAAAACTATCAACAAAATCCCGGTTACATCCATTTATGTAATAGGGTGAAAAACAATCACTTTGTTTATTCAAAGTCCCAAATACGCAACGAGCTTAACATGGGTTTATCACAATTAATAGATTTTTTTTAGCATGTTCTGTTTGATTTAGTTATTTTTTTAATAAAAATTGTCAAAAGACTTTATAAATTCATTTACCTATATCATTGTATTTTAATTAGTTTGGTTCTGGCATCAAATTTGCTACTATTTATAGCCTTTTCTGTTGACGAAATAAAACCCTAATGTTTGAAGATTCAGCGCATTTCAACCTTATAGATGCCATGGGAAAACCGTGCCCGATGCCATTATTAATGTTAAAGCGGGCATTAAAGGCTGGAAAGCATACAATATTCCTGCTCAAATCATCTGATCCGCATAGTCAGATTGATATCAGCCGTTATTGCCAGTTGCATCAGCTCAAGCTTGAATTTAAAAAAATTTCCGATACAGAGTTTCACTACTTGATTGAATCTTAAAAATTTTCAATTAAACTGTTGGTCTCTGCTTCCGTATACTTATTTACATTTCTCTACCCAAATATCCATTATTTGAGGAGAGATTGGATTAAGATAAAACCTAGTTTAGGGTTATCCCCGCACTTCAAGGAGAACACATGAGTGACAGCCGCAATCAGTTGATGCCCCTGTCATTATCGGCGCCAGGTGTCAACCTCGGTGCTTATATCAGCACTGTCAATCAGATTCCGATTTTAACAGCCGAACAAGAAAAAGAGTTGGCTGAACGCTATTACTATGACCAAGATTTAGACGCAGCGAAAATGCTGGTCATGTCGCACTTGCGTTTTGTGGTGCATATCGCACGTAGTTACGCAGGTTACGGTTTGCCACAAGGCGACCTGATCCAGGAAGGTAACCTGGGTCTAATGAAAGCTGTGAAACGTTTTGACCCGAATATGGGCGTACGTCTAGTATCATTTGCCGTGCACTGGATCAAGGCAGAAATTCATGAATACGTGATCCGTAACTGGCGTATTGTAAAAATCGCCACTACTAAAGCACAGCGCAAACTGTTTTTTAATCTGCGTAGCCTGAAAAAATCATCGAAAAAGTTGACGCTCGAAGAAGCCCAGTCAATTGCGAATGACTTAAATGTTACTCCAGAACAAGTACTGGAAATGGAAGGCCGTCTGACAGCATATGATGCTGCTTTTGATGCATCAAGTGATGACGACGATGAAGGTTCCACCCATGTAGCACCAGCGTTGTATCTTGAAGACAACCGCTATGATCCGGCTCGTCTGATTGAAAATGAAGACTATGAAGAACAAAGTACTTCTGCCCTGCACGAAGCCATGGACCAGCTGGATGACCGTTCACGGAATATTCTGCAACGCCGTTGGTTAGACGACGAGAAATCGACCCTGCATGAGCTTGCAGCCGAATATAATGTTTCTGCGGAACGTATTCGTCAGCTGGAAAAAAATGCCATGGAAAAAATTAAAGTAGCAATGTCATCCAATTAACACCAAATTCTGTTACTGATTTATTTTTAAAAAGCCTTCCTTCAGGAAGGCTTTTTTATGTCCGCATTTTGAATTTATGCTAAGGTTAAGTGCAAACTTTATCAGGAAGATCAATTCAAATGTGGATTGCGATTTCAGCACTCAATCTGGCCCTGGCAGTCATGCTCGGTGCTTTTGGTGCACATGGTTTAAAAGCACGTGCAACTGAGGTACAGCTCGGCTGGTGGCAAACGGCAACAGATTATTTTTTCTATCATGCCTTAGGACTACTGATTCTTTCTCTGCTCGCGAAAGTCATTCCTGCACTACCGATTCAGTGGAGCTTCGGACTGATTCAGGTTGGTATTTTACTGTTTTCTGGCTCACTGTATATCATGGCCTTAGGATTACCCCGCGGTTTAGGGGTGATTACACCTATTGGCGGTGCTTTAATGATTGCCGGATGGTTAATTCTGGCCTGGAATGCTTTAAAATACGCCAGATAAGTCTGAACACCACTTAATCATGGAGGGTTGCTAGAATGATGATTTACATCAATGGCGAACAACAGGAAACTCACTGCAAGAATCTGCTGGAACTGATTCAGAGTATGGCGCTTGAGGGTAAGCGTTTTGCAGTTGAAATCAACGAAATGATTATTCCTAAAAGCAGATTGGGCGATACGCCGATTTGCGATACAGACAAAATCGAAATTATTCACGCAGTCGGTGGCGGCTAATACTCGGGACAATTATGCAAGATTTATTACAGATTGGTTCACGCCAATTCCAGTCACGCCTTTTGGTAGGCACAGGCAAATACAAAGATTTAAATGAAACCCAGCAGGCCATTGAAACCAGTGGTGCCGAGATTGTCACTGTCGCTATTCGCCGGGTCAATATTGGCCAAGATCCTGACCAGCCGAATCTGCTATCAGTGATTCCTCCGGAAAAATATACCATTTTGCCGAATACTGCAGGTTGCTTCGATGCCAATAGTGCCGTCCGCACCTGCATGCTGGCGCGTGAGCTGCTCGATGGTCACAATCTGGTCAAACTGGAAGTATTGGGTGACGAAAAAACGCTTTACCCAAACGTGACCGAAACACTAAAAGCTGCTCGTACCTTGATTGATGATGGCTTTGAGATCATGGTCTATACCTCGGATGATCCGATCGTGGCGCAAGAACTGGAAAGCATGGGCTGTGTCGCGATTATGCCATTGGGTAGCCTGATCGGTTCAGGTCTTGGTATTTTAAATCCACACACCCTGTCAATCATCAAGGAAAATGCCAAAGTGCCGGTTCTGGTCGATGCCGGTGTCGGTACAGCAAGTGATGCCGCGATTGCGATGGAACTGGGTTGTGATGGTGTACTCATGAATACAGCGATTGCAGCTGCACAAAATCCGGTATTGATGGCATCTGCGATGAAAAAAGCCGTTGAAGCAGGCCGAGAAGCTTTTCTTGCAGGCCGTATGCCACGTAAACGTATGGCCAATGCCAGCTCGCCGGAAACCGGCTATTTCTTTAAATAAATTTTCATAAACAAAAATAAAGGACTCGATTGAGTCCTTTATTTTTTTCCAGTAATTAAGGAATTAGACCTTCATCACGCATGGCAATCTGTACAGACTGGCGTTCAGCCACTTTATTACGGATATGAATAATATTTTTATATGGACTCAGATCATGCTCAATCTGGTTCGACCAGTTGGTCAAGACAAACAGATAAGCATCCGCAGGACCAAAGTTATCATCCACCAGATAATCATTTTCCGATTCACCAATCGCTTTATCGATATAACTCAATAGACGATCAATCTCCGCATAGGCTTTTTTCTTTTCATCGTCAGATAACTTGTCACCAAAGAACACCGCATAGGCATCATGCAATTCCGAATTCAGATAACCTAACCATTCCAGCACTTTGGCACGTCCCATGCCCGATGGTGGAATCAGATCTTGTTTTGGATCGTGTTGAGCAAGAAACGGTAGAATTGCAACATTTTCTGTCAGGATCAGACCAGGATTAATTTCTAACGCTGGTACATAACCTTTAGGATTAACTTCGTAATAATCCGTACCTTTTTCTGTTTTATGTGTTTTTAAATCAACACGTTCCAAATCAAAATCGACATTAATTTCATTTAAAATAATATGAGCTGCCAGTGAGCATGCCCCTGGCGAATAGTAAAGCTTCATTTCTGATCCTTGTTATACACTTCTCAATGTTTTAAATCGCTTCTAACAAACTTTCAAGTGATCAAACCTGTAAATTGCAAAAAAGCCTAACTGTCATTTCAGGACAGTTACTCATTCAATATTCAGGATATTCCGGGCTTTTGCAAGTCAATCTTGTGTAGATTTTTATCTCTATCTGTTTAACATACACAGGTTTTCAAAATATAGATGATATTCCGTGATTAGCCTGAAAAAAGAAGAATGGTTTTCCAATATCCGCACAGATGTACTGGCAGGTCTGGTGGTGGGACTTGCCCTGATTCCTGAATCAATTGCCTTTTCTGCCATTGCCGGTGTCGATCCGCAAGTCGGTTTGTATGCCTCTTTCTGTATTGCGGTATCCATTGCTTTTTTTGGCGGCCGTCCTGCCATGATTTCCGCAGCTACAGGCGCAATGGCGCTTTTGATGATTACCTTGGTAAAAGAACATGGTCTGCAATATCTGCTGGCTGCCACAATTCTGACCGGTATCATTCAGGTCATTGCCGGTTATTTTAAAGTCGCTAAATTAATGCGTTTTGTATCGCAGGCGGTGGTATACGGATTTTTGAATGCCTTGGCGATCCTGATATTTGTGGCACAAATCCCGGAAATTAAGCAGATGGAGAGCACCGGTTATCTGTTTATTGCGATTGGTCTGGCAATTATTTATCTGTTTCCTTATCTCCCTAAAATTGGTAAAGCCATTCCCTCACCTTTGATCTGTATTATCGTCTTAAGTGGGCTGGCGCTGTTGTTGGGTGCAGATATGCGTACCGTGAGTGATCTGGGACAATTCCCGGATACCTTGCCGGTATTCCTGATTCCAGAAATTCCACTCAATCTGGAAACCTTGCAAATTATCCTGCCTTATTCCTTTACCTTGGCAACTGTTGGTTTGCTGGAAAGCATGATGACCACTACGGTCATTGATGAAGTGACCAGAACTGAAGGTGACCGTCATCAGGAATGTCGTGGTCAGGGTATGGCCAATATTGTCAGCGGCTTTATGGGTGGGATGGCCGGGTGTGCCATGATCGGCCAGTCAATTATCAATGTGTCTTCAGGGGCACGTACCCGTTTATCGACTCTGGTCGCTGGTGTGTTTCTGCTCTGTCTCGTGGTTTTTTTGAAAGACTGGCTGGCTTATATCCCAATGGCAGCACTGGTTGCGATCATGATTATGGTGGCATTTACCACCTTTCAATGGGGAGCAATCAAGCAATTCAGCAAACATCCGCTAGAATTCAATACCGTGATGATTGCCGTGATTATTGTCGTGCTTGCCACTCATAATCTGGCGCTTGGTGTATTTGTCGGCGTATTGCTCTCTGCCCTGTTCTTTATTAATAAACTGGAAAGAACCGTACATGTCTATACGCATTTAAATGCAGCCAATTCACGTAGCTATGTTATTTCTGGACAAATTTTCTTTAGCAGTACAGAAAAATTCTATCAGTTCTTTGATTTTAAAGAAAAGCTTGAGCATGTGGAACTGGATCTGACCCATGCGCATGTCTGGGACGTGACTTCGGTCAATATGCTGAATAACGTGATTCAGAAGTTTAAAGCCCAAGGTATAGATGTAAGGGTAATCGGTTTAAATGAAGCCAGCAGTACACTGATTGACCGTTTTAGTAGCTGATGAATGATGATTAATAAAAGAGCCTCGATTGGCTCTTTTACTTTATCTGGAAGATCTTGCCGATTTTTATGGAGAAATACCGAGAAAAGTTTGACTTGCTCGGCTCAGGACTTAAAATACCGCATTCTGAATTTTTAGATTTGCCAAAGTTATGTCGAACGATCAATTAGACCAGCAAGTCGTGGAGCTGGAAAACTTAAGCGAGCACCGTGAAATCGTGACGTTTATGCGCCGCTCAATGCCGCTAAACACCTCCCAACGTACTGCGCTTGAACAATATGGTCACTTAATTTTGGAATATCCAGTCGGTGATTTGCGTCAGCACTTTGAACATCCTCAACGTCCTTTGACTGTAGAAATCGGTTTTGGTATGGGCCGTTCACTGGTATTGATGGCCAAAGCCAATCCTGAGCGAAACTTTGTCGGAATTGAAGTCCATGTACCGGGTATTGCCCAGTGCGTGTATGAAGCAGGTGTTGAAGGCTTGACTAATTTACGTGTGCTAGATGCTGATGCAATTCAGGTATTACGTGAAATGCCAGATAATAGTATTAATGCAGTTCAGTTATACTTCCCTGATCCATGGCAGAAAAAGCGTCATTTTAAACGCCGCTTTGTTTCACATGAGCGTATGCCACTGGTGGAGCAAAAGCTGGAGCTTGGCGGAACTTTCCATGCTGCAACGGACTGGGAGCCGTATGCTGAATGGATGATTGAAGTATTGGAAGAACGTCCACGACTGGAAAATCTGGCGGGCAAAGGCAACAGCTACCCTCGTCCGGAATGGCGTCCACAAACCAAGTTTGAACGTCGCGGCATTGAAGCCGGTCACAAGATTAATGATTTTATCTTCAAGAAAATTTCTTAATCCAAGATTCAAAAAAGCGCTGATTAATCAGCGCTTTTTTATGGGAAAAATTTGGCTTTGAACCCTGCTCCGCAGATAAATCATCAGATTCTTCATTCCTAATGACGCCTGAGTATCTGCTGGCTCAACAGCTGATAGACATTTTGCAAATCTTCTCGTTGCATATTGGCCAACATCTGCTGATGCATATTCAAGATATTCTGATCACCACGCATCGCTGGACCAGTCTGCATTTGTTTAGGATCATTCTGAGTGGCTTTACTGGCGGTTTCCAGCATCAAGGGATACAGCAAACTGAAATCGACCTGTTGTACATCAACCACCTGCTTGGCCATGTCATAACAATAATTGGCAAAATTACAGGCAAATACCGCTGCAAGATGCAAACTGAGACGTTGACTAGAACTATAAGTATAAACACGATTGCTTAGGCTATTTGCTAGTTCTAATAATAAGATTTGGTCCTGTTCATTCACCGCTTCAATCAACAGTGGCGTCTGCTGCCAATCAATCTGGCGTTCCAGACTAAAGGTCTGTAAAGGATAGAATACGCCTGCACGCGCATGCACATTTTTCAGTAAATCGAGAGGGGTACTGCCAGAGGTATGTACGATCAGATTCTGCTGCAGATACGGATGAATCTGTTCAATGACGTTGGTAATCGACTGATCACTTACCGCGATAATGACCAGATCTACCTCATGATCCAGCTGTTCAGGCTCAGCGATTGCCTGAGCTTTAAATTGCTCAGCCAGTTGCTGTGCTTTTTCTAGGGTTCGACTGTAGATCTGTACGATCTCATGTTGTGCTGACAATACAAGGGCAAGATGATATGCCACTCGCCCTGCCCCAATCATACTGATCCGCATCTGCTGTTCTTCCTGATAAATTACGCACAGCATGCCAATAAATAAAGATTGAGGCAATTGGCCTTGATGTTTCGAATAGACTTTAGAGCTTTCGCAGGGTCAGAATCTGTTCACTTCGACCAAAAGGTCCATGAACATCATGCAGAATCCCGCTGGTTAAACCAATACCATCTTCACCATATTGCTGCACCACTTCCAGCCCCAGCCATTTACCCTGCGGCAGACGGTGCATATGAATCTGCAGGTCCAGATTCGGAAATCCCCAACCGGAATTCGGGTCCTGACGTGGCACGATGCCATTGGCCGTATCGACCATACCAAGTAAACGGCTAAAGTCTGTCGTCGGTTGGCCTTCTACCATGTCCAGCGAATTTCTCAGCCAAACAATGCCCTTGCCTGCACAATGGTCAGCATGCGCACGGGTTTCAATACTCTGGATATAACCGCCCGGCCAGCAACGCATACCCTCCCAAACCGGTAAATATTCTGGACTTTCAATCGGAAAGTCTTCCACTCCGGCAATGGCCTTGGTATCTGAAGTTAGCATTCTCCAGGCACGTGCCACGATACAGGTTTTACCATTGGCACACATTTCAGCTTCAACCAGTTCGATGGTTTTACCTGGACGGATCATACGCGTAGTAATTGAAAATTCACCAAAGGCAATCAGGCCAAAAATATCCAGGCCGACCCGACCGATGCGCATGTCTTCACGTGGCTGAAACTGTTCCAGTTCGACGCATAGAATACCGGTGGCTGGCGCCATGTGCTGCTCATGCGGATTCCATGCACCTTGTGCATGAATATTAGAACGGTAATAAGCCGTAGTACTGCCATCTGCATGCTGTTCGCGCTGAATAAAACTGTAATATGCCGACATTGTTTTAATACTTCCCTGAATATTCACTTAAACTTTAGAGTTTACAAAAAGTTCTTTAATCTTTATTTTCTGAGCAAAAAGCCATGATAATTCATGATTTGACAATAAATTTTGCACTGTTTAAATCCGACTTTGGTTAAAAGTGCTGTAAAATTTTGCGCAGATAACAAGTGAAAATCCTGCTCCAAGCGTTCAATCATCTTGTTACTTTGCACCACGCTTAACCCTGTCTGTTGTGCCAGCTTCTGCATAATTTTGATGTCTTGCTGATCTTCGGGTTGCATCAGATCATAGGTCAATGCAAGACCATTGGTTTTAAGACACTGATGGATAGCCTGAAAAAATCCGTTTTTTTCGGAATTTGGAATGAAATGTGCCACCAGAATGGCCAACGCAGCATCAAACGTATCTGGCTGATTCAAATCTTGGATTGTGCTTTGGATAAGTTGTACCCTTTGTTGATCTATGGAATTCAGATTTTTACTAGCCTGTTCCAGCATGGCTGCTGATGGATCAATTGCAGTAAAGATCCAGTCTGGATAACGCTGCAATAAATAGGACAGTTCATAACCCGTCCCGCAACCCACTACCAAAATATGGGCGGTTTCCGGGAGTTCAATGCTGAGAATTGCTTCAATCTGCTGATGCACCAGTTCATAACCGGGAATCAGTTTACGGATGTGATCGTCATAACTGGCGACCACGACTTCACTGTGAAAGTTTTTTGCCATATTTTTACTCTAAATCTATGCACGAATCTAAAACTCAGGCGGGTCTTTAGATAGATTGAATATTTAAATCTTGTAGCTTGGTCTTATTTGCTGTTTTCTTGAAATTTGATCATAGGCCCGGCGACATGGATGTCGCCATTTTGCTTACTTTTGGCCCATCAAAAGTAAGAAAAGCCTGAACATTGATATCGAAACCGTTATATAAATGGAGGCAATGCATGCATTAAATACTGCTTTGCCCCACTTAAGAATTGCATCAATACAATTTAAGCAATCTCTTTCAAGTTCAACTCTTCACGCATAAATTCACGCAATTTGAACTTCTGCGCCTTCCCTGAAGCCGTCATCGGGAATTCATGGAAGAAACGCACATAACGCGGCACTTTGTTATGCGAGATATGTTCTGCACAATACTCACGGATTACGTCTTCGGTACAAGGATCATTTTCATGCAGGATGATACAAGCACAAAGCTCTTCTCCATATTTATGGTCTGGTACCCCAATCACCTGTACATCTGAAACAGCCGGATGGGTATAAAGGAAATCTTCAATTTCTTTCGGGAACAGGTTTTCCCCACCACGAATGACGACATCCTTGATTCGCCCCTTGATTTTGACAAAGCCCTCATCATCCATTTCAGCAATATCACCGGTATGCATCCAGCGCGCTGTATCAATCACTTCCTGGGTTTTATCCTGGTCTTCCCAGTAACCGAGCATTACGGAATAACCGCGTACACATAGCTCGCCCAATTGGCCGCGTGGCACGACCTTGCCACTTTCATCCACAATTTTGACTTCCAGATGCGGATGTACCCGACCAACCGTACTGACACGTTGTTCAACACTGTCTTCAGTAGAACTTTGTGCACTTACTGGCGCAGTTTCGGTCATACCATAACAGATGGTAATTTCAGACATATGCATACGTTCAATCACGCGCTGCATAATCTCCTGCGGGCATGGACTACCCGCCATAATCCCGGTACGCAGACTGGACAGATCAAATTCGTCAAACTGTTCATGCTCAAGAATGGCGATAAACATGGTCGGCACACCATAAGCCGCGGTACATTTTTCCTGCTGGATGGCTTTCAGGGTTTCCAGCGGATTAAACACGGCAGACGGATAAATCATGGCAGAACCGTGCGTAATACAGGCCAGATTACCCATCACCATGCCAAAACAATGAAATAAAGGAACTGAAATACAGACGCGGTCTTCTGGACCTAAATGAATCGCTTCACCGACAAAGTACCCATTATTTAAAATATTATTATGGGTCAGCATGGTGCCTTTCGGATTGCCCGTGGTGCCCGAGGTAAACTGGATATTAATGGTTTCATCGAACTGCAATTCACTGGAGATCTGTTGCAGTTGTTGCAGCTCTTGTTCGCCAGGCGAGCTCAGCAAATCCTGAAACCGGTGGATGCCGGTATGCTGCTGGTCATCAATTTTAATCACATGTTTTAAATGCGGCAGGCGCTCTGCATTAAGAAATTTATCTTCGGTTTCCTGCAATTCCGGTGCAATTTTAGTCAGAATTTCCTGATAGTCCGTCGTTTTAAACTGGGAAGCAATCACCAATCCCTTACAAGACACCTTGTTCAGCACATATTCCAGTTCATTGCTTTTATAAGCGGGATTCAGGTTAACCAGAATAATACCTGCCTTGAAGGCTGCAAACTGGGTAATGGTCCATTCCACACAGTTCGGCGACCAGATCGCCAGACGATCTCCTTTTTGCATACCCAGTTTCAGCAGCTGACAAGCAAAGGCATTGACCTGTTCCTGTAGCTGCCGGTAACTGAGACGTATGTTCTGGTGCAGACTAACCACTGCATCACTTTGTGCATACTGCTCACAAGCCTGATCAAATTTTTCACCAATCGTCATGCCCAATAAAGGCTGGCTGCTGGTTCCATAGGCATAGCTTAACCGTACTTGTGTCATTGAATCGATCTCCTTGATTCTTTGTAATTCTGATTTTCAACTTTACTAATTGTTTTATGACCACGACGACCTTGTCTGTGTGCCTGTTTTTGTGTGCTTATGCTGCTGGATTTCCCTCCTGTCGACGTACTGCGTTAACACAAAAATCGGCAATCTGTTTGACAAAGTGATCCTTATATTTCTGATCAAACATCACATTGCGGGACGGATTCAAAGGTTCGATTACCACAAAGGTCATGGCGCCAACCACACCTAGTGCTGCGGTATTCAAATCTTCAAATTCGAATTCTCCATTGACCTTTCCTTCGGCCAGAATCTCCTTAATGCTCTGCTTGAGCAGCTGCTTACTGCGAAAACGCTCATGTTCCATTTCCGGATCAACCGGCTCGAACATCAGTGAATATGCCAATTGAGGGCTATTCATGGCACGCTTCACAAAAGTTGTAACAGATTTTTGCAATTTCAGTCTTGCCGATAAATCCGATTCAGCAATATGGACTAAAATTCCGACTTCATGCTGAATTGCCGCCGACAAAACCTCAATTAAAATCTGGCTTTTATTCTCGAAATACCGATAGACCAGCCCTGTAGATACGCCTGCGCGTTCTGCAATCGCCTGTATCGACGCCTCTTTAAAGCCCCCTTCAGTAATCAGTTCACGAGCAGATTGCAAAATCGACAGACGATTTTGTTCCATCCGTTCCTGCATCAATGATGATCTTTTATAACTCATAAAATTAATCTCAACAAGATAAAATGAATTGTAAATCATTTTGTGAATATAGATTCACTTTTTTATTTTTTCGTTGTATGTTAAACCTCAAGCACAACAAAAATGCTTTTTTGGACACAACAAATATAACCTCAGGATGGATGAAGAATGAATTTACAAAGCTTGGATTTCGGTTTAGATGAAACTCTGATTGCGCTTCGTGATTCAGTGGCCGCATTTTGCGCCAAGGAAATTGCCCCGATTGCCCAACAGGTCGACCGTGACAATGAGTTTCCGGCTCAACTCTGGAAAAAATTTGGCGAGATGGGCCTGCTCGGTTTAACGGTCAGTGAGGAATATGGCGGTTCAAATTTCGGTTATCTGGCCCATATCATTGCCATGCAGGAAATTTCCCGTGCTTCAGCATCCATTGGTTTGTCCTATGGCGCACATTCTAACCTATGTGTGAACCAAATTAAGCGAAATGGTACGGAAGAACAGAAACAGCGTTATCTGCCTAAACTGATTTCAGGTGAATATGTCGGTGCCTTGGCAATGTCTGAACCGAATGCAGGCTCGGATGTGGTGAGCATGAAGCTCAAAGCGGAAGACAAAGGCGATCACTACCTGCTGAATGGTTCAAAAATGTGGATCACCAATGGTGGCGATGCCGATGTCCTGGTGGTCTATGCAAAAACTGATTTGCAGGCCGGTGCCAAAGGCATGACTGCCTTTCTGGTAGAGAAAAATATGCCAGGTTTCAGCCATGGCACGCATTTGGACAAACTGGGTATGCGCGGTTCCAATACTTATCCGCTATTTTTTGACAATGTTGAAGTTCCGAAAGAAAACGTCATGGGCGGCGTCGGCAATGGCACCAAAGTCTTGATGAGCGGGCTGGATTACGAGCGGGCTGTATTGAGTGCCGGCCCGCTGGGGATTATGGATGCCTGCATGGACACCGTGATTCCGTATATTCATGACCGTAAACAGTTTGGTCAGGCACTGGGTGAATTCCAGTTAATGCAGGGCAAAATCGCTGACATGTATTCGACCTGGCTGGCATGTAAGGCACTGGTTTATGCGGTCGGCGCCGAATGTGACAAGGCCGAACATAGCCGTAGTCTGCGTAAAGATGCTGCCAGTGCCATTTTATATGCTGCTGAAAAAGCGACCTGGATGGCGGGTGAAACCATTCAGACTTTAGGTGGTAACGGTTATATCAACGAGTTTGCTGCAGGCCGTTTATGGCGCGATGCCAAACTGTATGAAATTGGCGCCGGTACTTCAGAAATCCGCCGCATGCTGATTGGCCGTGAACTTTTCAACGAAACAGCCTAAATCTTAACACTTAGAATAAAACAAGGATGTTCGTCATGAATCAGTTATCGAGCAAAATCAATATACGTAGTGAAGAGTTTAAAACCAACCAGACTGCCATGCTGCAACTGGTGGATGACCTAAAACAGAAAGTTGAAAAAATTGCTTTGGGTGGCGGCGAAACTGCCCGCCAAAAACATTTAGATCGCGGCAAGCTGTTACCACGTGAACGGATTAATCACCTGATTGATCCAGGAACCGCTTTTCTGGAAATTGGTCAACTGGCTGCCTATCAGGTGTATCAGGATGATGTTCCTGCCGCAGGTGTGGTCGCTGGTGTTGGTCAGGTCAACGGTGTGACCTGCATGATCATCGCCAATGATGCTACGGTGAAAGGCGGTACTTATTATCCATTAACAGTGAAAAAGCATTTACGTGCCCAGGAAATTGCCGAACAGAACAATCTGACCTGTATTTATCTGGTGGATTCAGGCGGTGCATATTTGCCTTTACAGGATGAAGTATTTCCAGACCGCGATCACTTCGGCCGTATTTTCTACAATCAGGCACGTATGTCGAGCCAAGGTATCGCCCAGATTGCAGTGGTGATGGGTAGCTGTACTGCAGGCGGTGCTTATGTGCCTGCCATGTCGGATGAAACCATTATTGTCCGCAATCAGGGCACGATTTTCCTCGGCGGCCCTCCTCTGGTTAAGGCAGCTACCGGTGAAGTGGTGTCCAGTGAGGATCTCGGTGGTGGTGATGTGCATACCCGTTTGTCTGGTGTGGCTGATCATCTGGCAGAAAATGATGAACATGCACTTGCAATTGCCCGCAACATCGTGGCCAACCTGAACAAAAAGCCAAACAAAACCGCAGATGAAATCGAAGCGCCGCTGTTTGACAGTTCGGAACTGTACGGCATTGTGCCGAGTGACGCACGCAAGCCTTTTGATATCCGTGAAGTGATCGCGCGTATTGTCGATGGCTCACGTTTTGACGAGTTCAAAGCACGTTTCGGCACTACCTTGGTGACCGGTTTTGCCAAGCTCTATGGCATGCCGGTCGGGATAATTGCCAATAACGGGATTTTATTTTCCGAGTCTGCCCAAAAAGGCGCACATTTTATTGAACTGTGTACCCAACGCAATATTCCACTGATTTTCCTGCAAAACATTACCGGCTTTATGGTCGGTCGCCAGTATGAAAATGAAGGCATTGCCAAAAATGGTGCCAAACTGGTGATGGCCGTCGCCAACGCCAATGTGCCTAAGTTGACTCTAGTGATTGGCGGTTCTTTTGGTGCCGGCAACTACGGCATGTGTGGTCGTGCTTATTCGCCACGCTTTATGTGGACCTGGCCAAACTCGCGTATTTCAGTGATGGGCGGTGAACAGGCATCCAGCGTTTTGTCGACCTTAAAACGTGACCAGATTGAACAGAAAGGTGGCAGCTGGTCAGCAGAAGAAGAAGACCAGTTTAAACAACCGATTCGTGACCAATACGAACGCCAAGGCCATCCTTATTATGCATCATCGCGTTTATGGGATGATGGTGTGATTGATCCAGCGCAATCGCGTGAAGTACTAGCCTTGAGTCTGGCTACAGCCCTGAATGCGCCCATCCAACCAACCAAATTCGGCGTGTTCCGTATGTAAGAGGTTTCAAAAATGGATTATCAATTTTTACAGCTCGAACAGCAGAATCAGGTGGCAACGGTCTGGATTAATCGCGCTGAACTGCACAATGCCTTTAATACCCAAGTCATTGAAGAACTGCATACTTGCTTCCAGTCTCTCAATAACCGTGACGATGTGCGTGTCGTGATTCTGGCAGGTCGTGGCAAAAGTTTCTCTGCGGGCGCTGACCTGAACTGGATGAAACAGGCCGGTCAGGCATCACAGGCAGACAATGAGGCGGATGCGCTCAAACTGGCAAAAATGCTGCAAAGTCTGGCAACCTTGAAACAGCCAACGATTGCCCGGGTACATGGTATTGCCTTTGGCGGCGGCATGGGACTGGCTTCGGCCTGTGATATCTGCATCGCCAGTACCGATGCCAAGTTTGCGACGTCGGAAGTACGTTTAGGTCTGGCACCTTCGACCATCAGCCCGTATGTGATTCGTGCGATTGGGGCCCGTCAGGCCTCACGTTATTTCCTGACCGCCGAGCGGATTACTGCTGAACAGGCCAAAAGCATTGGTCTTGCGCATGAAGTCACTCCACCGGAACAGCTCGACAGCAAAATTGATGAAATTGTGGAAGCACTTTTACTGGGTGGTCCTACTGCACAGAGCGCATCCAAACAGTTGATTCAACTGGTTGACCAACAGGTTTTGACCGAAGATTTACTGCTTAAAACAGCACAGCATATTGCCCATATTCGCCAGGGAGATGAGGCTAAAAATGGACTGAATGCATTTTTGAACAAACAAAGCCCAGCCTGGATCAAGACCACGGCATAACAACAAGAAGGATCCTACAATGTTTGAAAAGATTTTAATTGCCAACCGTGGTGAAATTGCCTGCCGTGTGATTCGTACAGCGAAGAAATTAGGTATTGCCACCGTTGCCGTCTACTCCGATGCCGATGCACAATCACAACACGTCAAACTGGCAGATGAAGCGATCTATATTGGTGAGTCGCCAGCAGCACAGAGTTATTTACAGATTGACCGTATTATTCAGGCAGCAAAAACCACAGGCGCTCAGGCAATTCACCCAGGTTATGGTTTCTTGTCTGAAAATGACCAATTCGCCCTGGCCTGTCAGGACAACAATATTGTGTTTATTGGCCCACCAGTCGATGCCATTCTGGCAATGGGTCTGAAAGCCACATCTAAAGCCCTGATGGAAAAAGCCGGTGTGCCTTTAACCCCCGGTTATCATGGTACCAATCAGGATGCCGACTTCCTGAAACAACAGGCCGACAGTATTGGCTATCCGGTGCTGATCAAGGCCAGTGCTGGCGGTGGTGGTAAAGGCATGCGTCTAGTGGAACGCAGCGAAGATTTTCTTAGCTCGCTTGCTTCATGTAAGAGTGAAGCACGCTCTAGTTTTGGTAATGAAGATGTACTGATTGAACGTTATGTGATTCAACCACGTCATATTGAAGTTCAGGTGTTTGGTGATACTCACGGCAACTATGTACATCTGTTTGAGCGTGATTGTTCGGTACAACGTCGCCACCAGAAAGTGCTGGAAGAAGCGCCTGCACCGAAAATGCCGGAAGACAAACTGGAGGCGATGCGTCAGGCGGCAATCGATGCTGCGCGTGCAGTAAATTATGTCGGTGCCGGTACAGTCGAGTTTATCGTGGAGCAAGACGGCACAGCTTACTTCATGGAAATGAACACCCGTCTTCAGGTTGAACATCCAGTGACGGAAATGATTACCGGACAGGATCTGGTGGAATGGCAACTGCGCGTAGCTTTTGGTGAGCCTTTACCAAAGCAACAGCATGAATTGCAGATTCATGGACATGCACTCGAAGCCCGTGTTTATGCCGAAGAACCGGAAAAAGGCTTTATTCCTGCGATTGGTCAGATCAGCTACCTGCATTATCCGGAGCAAAGTGACTGTGTCCGTGTCGATAGCGGTATTGTCGAAGGTGATGAAATCAGCACCTATTATGATCCGATGATTGCCAAACTGATTGTCTGGGGCAAAAACCGTGAAGCAGCCTTGACCCAAATGCACCATGCACTGGGTCAGTTCCATGTTGATGGTCTGGGTAACAATATTGCTTTTCTAGATCGCCTGGTGCTGTGCGAATCTTTTAAAAATGCACATTTAGATACTGGCCTGATTCAGCGTGAAGAAGAATTTCTGCTCAAACCTTCTGCGGATATCAGTGCCGAACTGGTGATTAGTGCTGCACTGATTGAGCTACTGTCACGTCAGGCACAGAACCCCGTTCCAAGCAATCCGGTGTGGCAGCAAAAAGCATTCTGGCGCCTGAACCAGAAAAATAGCCATACAGTGCAATTACAACGTAATGGTTTTACCCTAAAAGCTCAGTTCAGCACCCAAGATCAAGGATTTGTCGCCAGCTATAACGGTCAGCAGATTGAGATTCAAGGTCAGCTCGTCGATGCCCATACTTTAGCGTTGCAACTGGCGGGTAAACAGCAAAAACTGGCTTTTAGCCAGACTGAGCAAGGCATTACCCTGTTCCAGAATGGTCAAAGCTATAAGTTCAATTACCTGAAGTCTGATTTTAATAATCAGGATGAACAAGGCACGGAAAATAATCTGATCGCGCCAATGCCAGGTGTCATTACCCAGGTGCTCGTGGCAGCCAATGACAAAGTCAAAAAAGATGATGTGCTGATGACGCTGGAAGCCATGAAGATCGAATATTCAATTCGTGCACCGCATGACGGCATCATTGCAAGTTCATATTTCCAGAAAGGTGACCAAGTCAAGGCCGGTGATGAACTGGTCGAATTCCAGCCACTGGCGGAGGAAGTTGCATGACGGATTTTGTCAAAATCGTAGAAGTCGGGCCACGCGATGGCCTGCAAAATGAAAAAACACCTTTGACATTGGATGACCGGAAAAACCTGATTGTAGACCTGATGAAAACCGGTCTACAGTGCATCGAAGTCGGCTCCTGCGTTTCAGCCAAATGGGTACCGCAAATGGCAGACAGTGATGTGCTCTTTGCCAGCCTACCCCAAGATCCGAATATTCAATTCAGTCTGCTGACCCCAAATCTGAAAGGTTTTGAATCGGCACTGGCTGTAGGTTGCAAGGAAGTGGCGGTATTTACCGCTGCTTCTGAAAGCTTTACCCGCAAAAACATCAATTGCTCGATTGATGAAAGCTTCGAGAAGTTTGCCGATGTCATGGCAGCCGCCAAAGCCAATGACATTAAGGTGCGCGGCTATGTCTCCTGCATGGTGGACTGCCCTTATGAAGGTGCCATTGATCCAAAGCAGGTGGTAAAAGTCACCCAGCGTTTGCTGGAGATGGGCTGCTACGAAGTGTCATTGGGTGAAACCATTGGTACAGCAACACCGGATCGGGTGAAAAATGTCTGGGAGGCTTGTCTGGCTGAACTTGATGCTAAAGTTTTGGCAGGCCATTTTCATAATACTTATGGCATGGCCATCGCCAATATCTACCAGTCGCTATTACAAGGCATTCGCGTATTTGATTCATCCATTGCAGGCTTAGGTGGCTGCCCTTATGCCAAAGGCGCTTCAGGCAATGTTTCAACTGAGGACCTGTATTACCTGCTCTCGAATATGGGCTTTGAAACCGGTATTCAGCTGGACGCCTTGATGCAGGCCAGCCGTAATATCAGTGAAGTCTTGCAGCGCAACAATCCATCCAATTATGCCAATGCCTATTGGCAAAAAGCCTGTGCTTGAAAATAAACTTGCTTGAGCAAAATGATCTTAAGCAAACCATAAGGATATAAGCAGCAGATTGAAGTCTGCTACAACAATAATAGAGGTGACAAGATGTCAAACAAGGTTTATGACAGCGCTCAATCCGCCTTAAAGGATGTGGTGCAAGATGGTCATACCCTGGCCGTTGGTGGTTTTGGTTTATGCGGTATTCCAGAAGCTTTGATCGTAGCTTTAAAAGAAACAGGTGCTAAACAACTCACCTGTATTTCCAACAATGCCGGCGTAGACGGCTTCGGTCTCGGACTTCTGCTGGAAACCAAACAGATTAAAAAAATGATTTCATCTTATGTCGGTGAAAATAAAGAGTTTGAACGTCAATATTTAAATGGTGAACTGGAAGTTGAACTGACCCCACAGGGTACACTGGCAGAAAAATTACGTGCTGGCGGTGCCGGTATTCCGGCTTTTTATACGGCGACGGGTGTCGGAACCGTGATCGCTGAAGGTAAGGATGTCCGTGAATTTAATGGCAAGTCTTACATTCTGGAAGAATCTTTAACTGCCGATGTGGCGCTAGTCAAAGCCTATAAGGCAGATAAAGCTGGCAACCTGATTTTCCGTAAAACCGCCCAAAACTTTAATCCGGTCTGTGCCATGGCGGGTAAAGTCACCATTGCTGAAGTTGAAGAAATTGTCGAAATTGGCGTGCTGGAGCCGGATGAAATCCATCTACCCGGCATTTATGTGAACCGGATTGTACTGAATACCCAACCGGAAAAACGCATTGAACAGATGACTTTAAAGGCGGAGGCTTGATCATGGCTTGGACACGTAATCAAATGGCGCAGCGCGCAGCACAAGAGCTTGAAGATGGTTTCTATGTCAATTTAGGGATTGGCCTGCCGACGCTAGTCGCGAATTATATTCCGGAAAATATCAATGTCTGGCTGCAGTCGGAAAATGGTTTGCTGGGGATTGGCGAATTTCCAACCGAGGAGACTATCGATGCCGACCTGATCAATGCCGGTAAACAGACGGTCACAGCGCGTAAAGGTGCTTCATTTTTCTCAAGTGCCGATTCCTTTGCCATGATCCGTGGCGGTCATGTCAATATTGCCATTCTGGGTGCAATGGAAGTGTCTGAAACTGGTGATCTGGCCAACTGGATGATTCCGGGCAAAAAGGTCAAAGGCATGGGTGGTGCCATGGATCTGGTCGCGGGTGTACAAAAGGTCGTGGTCTTGATGGAACACTGCGCCAAAGATGGTACACCGAAGATTGTACCGCAATGTAGCCTGCCCCTTACCGGCCAAGCTGTGGTGAACCGGATTATTACCGACCTCGGTGTACTGGATGTTACTCCTGATGGAATTCGACTGGTTGAACTGGCACCAGAGGTAAGTTTTGAAGAGATTCAAAAAGTCACTGGGGTAGCGCTACTACGTAACGCTGCCTGATCTAGCCAGCCCTTAAGAATAAAATTTCTTAAGGGCTTTTTTATATATAGCTGCTTCATTTCAAAATAATAATTGCAGAATAAATGGATTTTAATCATGCAAACTCAACAAAATATTTTGCAGCGCTTCGCCATGCGCGTCAGCGACTGGTCTGAAAAATGGTTTCCGGATTTTTATATTTTTGCCCTACTCGGTGTCATCATTGTGGCGATTGCCGCCATCGGAATTGGTGCACCGGCACAGGATGTCGCGATTTCCTTTGGAGACGGCTTCTGGAGCTTGATTCCCTTTACCTTGCAGATGTGCATGCTGATCGTGGTCGGTTATGTGGTTTCCGTATCCAAGCCTGTCCAGCTGCTGATCCAGAAAATGGCACGCTTGCCGCATTCCGGTCGTGGTGCGATTGTCCTGGTCGCCACGGTCAGCCTGTTAATTTCCCTGATTAACTGGGCCATGAGTACTGTACTGACTGCACTTCTAGTGATTGCACTGGCACAGCGTAAAGAGCTTAACATGGATTACCGCGCTGCTGCGGCTGCCGCGATTATCGGGATGGGTGCGACCTGGGCACTGGGCATCAGTTCTTCAGCTGCACAGTTACAGGCCAATAAAAGCAGTCTGCCTGAACCGATTTATAACCTGACGGGCGTGATTCCATTTACCGAGACTATTTTCCTGCCGCAATCCATGATCATGACGGCGGTACTGATTGTAGCTTCAATCGCAATTGCTTACTGGTCAGCACCTAAAGGCTCTGACATTAAAACCATTGAACACTTCCCGATTCAGATTGAAGAAGAAAAACCGGAAGTATCTGCCGAAAAAAGACCGGGGGATTGGCTGGAAAATTCACCCATTTTAAGCATTTTGATCGTGATTCTGGGCGCAGTCTGGATGTTTAACGAATTTTCCAAAAGTAATCCGATTCTGGCCATTTCCAGCTTAAATACCTATAACTTTATCTTTCTGATTTTGGGCGTGGCCTTGCACGGTACACCACGAAATTTCCTGAATGCAGTCTCCAAGGCTGTTCCGGCTATTTCAGGAGTGCTAATCCAGTTTCCGCTGTATGGCAGTATTGCCTTTATGATGACCAATGCGCTAAACCCGGCCGATCTGTCATTGTCACATTATATTGCCGAATTTTTCGTTTCGATTGCTTCTCAGGAGACCTTTGCCATCGTGATGGGACTTTATTCAGCGATTCTGGGCTTCTTTATTCCATCCGGTGGAGGCAAATGGATTATCGAAGCACCCTATGTGATGCAGGCAGCACATGACCTGAAAGTGCATCTGGGCTGGTCGGTGCAGATTTATAATGCGGCAGAAGCCTTGCCTAATCTGATTAACCCTTTCTTTATGCTGCCGATGCTCGGTATCCTGAAATTAAAAGCCAAAGATGTGATTGGATTTACGGTTACCCAGCTGATTTTCCATCTGCCTTTAGTACTGTTCCTGCTCTGGTTCCTGGGAAGAACCCTGACTTATAGCCCGCCAGTATTTTTTTAATTTAAGATAATAAAAAAGGACGAAAATTCGTCCTTTTTTATTTAGGCCGCTCTCTTAATTTCCTGTCTTCTCAACCACACCTTTATCATCTACTTCACGTACCACTCCCGTTTCAGTATTCACGACTTCAAAGGTCACGCGACGGTTCTGGAACTGCCCGGCAGGTGTGGCATTAGGTTCAACTGGCTGATCCGCTCCCATGCCAACCGCCTGTAGCTGTGCAGGATCGACGCCTTGTTGAACGAGGTAGTCGGTCACCGCTTGGGCACGTTGCACAGACAGCGCCTTATTCTCTGCTTCGCTGCCTTGAGCATCAGCATGTCCTTTAACTTTCAGGATAACTTGTGGCGCACGTTGCAATAATGCAGCAGCCTGATCCAGCACCAATTTATTGACCTCTGGAACTTCGGTAGAGGCGGTATCAAAATTGATAATCTGTAAATTGAGTGCAGTCGCTACATCCAATGCTTTAACATCGTCCTCCTTAATGCTAGCCAGCGCCTGTTCTGCTTCACTGTTGGCACTACTGATTATCTCACTGTTATTTAGAGGCTGTTGAGTCACTACCGTAACATTTTTTGCCAGACTACGAATTTGTGCTGCCAGACGCTCAGCTTCAGCATTGGTTGCTGCACGCACCAAAACCTGATTGCCCACCCAGTCCAGTGATACATTTGGCATTCCCTGGATTGCTCTCAAAACAGTTGGAATAGTATCCTGATCGGTGAATTCTGAATGATAGGCATCACTACTCAACGTACCGCAACCAATATTATAATTAAAAATCTGTTTAATCTCGTTTTGCAGAATTTCCATATATTGCGGATTATTCAACCCTATCTGGCAACTTATAATTTCACCATTGCTACCCGTACTCAATTGCAAAGAAGCAGGTTGGGCGGCTACAGCTTCACTGGCAACCTGCCCGTCCTGACCGGCTTGTGGATCATCATCATGCATACAGCTACGAATAAAAAATAGGGTTAAAGCCGCCAGAATCAGAAAAATGATAACGGGCCATAAAAAGCTTGTTTTTCTCTCTTCCTGAACCACAATAATGGGTTCCGCTTCAAGCACAGGTTCTTGATTTAAACTGTGTCCGGCCAATGGGGAAACACCAAGCGCTGCCAGAATGGGTCCAGCCCAAACAGGCAAGGCGCGCTGAATCGAATCGGCATGAGTTTCAAGCAAATGGCTAATGGCTTCCTGACTTGAAGCCCCTGCTTCAGTCTGTAAGAAATTCATGGTCGGTACAATTGACCGATTCAGGGTCTGTTCTATTTCTTCTTGTGGTGCACTCTGATCAAGTTGATCCAGAAACTGCTGCTTTAATGCCGGATTTGCATTGAATAATTCATGAATCTTTGGATTGAGTTGCTGACCAAGAATCTCGATCCAGGCGGGACGAGCACGTAATATACTTAAAAATACGGGATAGAACTGCGCCAAAGCTTGATCTTTGGCAAATAAATGCTCTGTTTCACCTTGAAGCACAATGGCCGTAACATCACTTTTTAAGCGTTCCATAAAGTCTATATTCATAATCGTCACCATTCTTTTGATTTTTCTAATGTTTAATATTTAAGCAGTGTAACGATCCCTATTTTTTGAAAATGTAAATAATTGTATGAATATCATAAAGTTTCACTATTTTTGTTAGTGTGGCATTTCGCCAATACAATTTAAAAAATAAAAAAAAGCCAGCCGAAGCTGACTTTTATAAAGTTTGTCTTACTTAAGCAACATAAGTTTGAATCACTTTACCCAGCACTTTTTGATTGATTAACGGTGTATTCTTACCTTGTGACACGATGCTTTCTTTATCCAGGGTCCATTCCAGTTCCGGATCTAGTAGCACCCAACCTGATTCATTTACCCAGCGATCTGCCATTTGTGCAACACGAGCCGGAGCCAAGGTTACTTTTTCTACCCATTCCAGTGGAGTTAACAACCCCTCACGAATCAGTTGCAGACCAAAAGGCACATAGGTATCAAAAGCAGTGAATCCTGGTTGCGTTTCCGCAAATGGCGCCATTTTCGCAGAGCTGCTCAGCGGTTCATGATGGGTGCAGATGGCATCAATCACACCGGATTTTACTCCCTGACGCAGCAATTCTTTATCCTGTTCTGAACGAAGCGGCGGACGCACATGTGCAAGAGAGTTAAAACCGTCAATCAAATGATCGGTCAGATGCAGCTGGTGCATCGCTACATCACAGGTCACCGGCAAACCTTTTTCCTTTGCAATACGGATCAATTCGACAGATGCACCACAAGACAACAGACCGAAGTGTGCACGTACATGGGTGGCTTCAATCATGAGCAAGTATTTTGCGATTGCCACGGTTTCAGCCAGTGCCGGAATCATTGGCAAGCCCTGACGTGAGGCAATAAAACCTTCATGCACGCAGCCATCTTTGGCAATTTGTGGTTCTTCAGCATAGAACACCACCGTCAGGTCTAAACCCGCGGCATATTCAAGTGTACGCAGGACTACATCATCATTGGCAAACGGCGCACTGGCATTGGATACGGCACTACAACCACCTTTTTTCAGACCCGCCATATTTGCCGGCTGTTGACCATTTAAACCTTGGGTTTGCGCACCAATTACCTGCAAATAGATCCCACCATCCAGCATGGCTTTTTCAACCAGGCCGTGAATCAGCGCACCATTGTCTTGAACAATCGGTTTTGAATCTGGTGGGGTAAATACATGCAGGATACCGTTAGCTCGTGCTGCCTTACCTTCCGACTTTAAAGTCCCATGTTGCTGCTGGCCTGGCTCACGTAGACGTGCACACAGGTCAACCATGGTAGGCATCAGCCATTTACCTTGACCATCAAGGATCTCGGCAACGTCTGAGGATGCCTCTACACGCTTACCATTTTCGAGATAAACCGTTTCGATCGAATCTGTTTTTGCAATTGGGTCGAGAACACGGACATTTTCAATTTTTACAATAGACATGACTTATTCCTTATACCGCAATCGCTTCAATCAAACCCTGTTCCTGTAACTGACCCTGCATCGCCAGTGCCAGTACTGCCATACGCACTGCAATACCATTGGTCACCTGATGCAGAATCACCGACTGTGAGCCATCTGCAATGCTGGAATCAATTTCTACCCCACGGTTCATTGGTCCCGGATGCATCACGATACAATCAGGCTTGGCCATCGCGAGACGTTCTTTGTTCAGACCATACATTTTGTAAAACTCGGCTTGCGAGGCAAGTGCTGGAGAATCAATCCGCTCGTTTTGAATACGTAGCGTAATAATCACGTCGCAGTCTTGAATGCCCTCTTCCATCTTGTTAAACAGACGAACACCATCGCCATATTCTTCAAAGCCTAATGGCAACAAAGTATTGGGTGCAATCACTCGAATATCTTGACAGCCCAAAGTTTGCAAGGCTGCCACATCTGAACGTGCCACACGCGAATGCTTGATATCGCCAATAATAGCGATCGACATTTCTTCGAATTTTTTATTGGTTTCACGGCGAATGGTCAGCATGTCCAGCATGGCTTGCGTTGGATGCGCATGACGGCCATCACCGGCGTTAATAATGGCGACGTCTGGGCAGACATCTTTGGCAATAAAATGTGCCGCTCCAGAAGATGAATGACGTACCACGAAAATATCGGCTGCCATGGCTTCCAGATTCCATAAAGTGTCACGCAGGGTTTCACCTTTAGACGTACTCGAGCGGGCAATATCGATATTGAGAACATTGGCAGAAAGGCGCTTGGCAGCGGCTTCAAAGGTGGTTCGGGTACGGGTAGAATTTTCGAAGAACAGGTTCATCACCGTTTTGCCTTCCAGCAAATTATTGGTGATCAGCTGATTTTGGTCATTAAAAAAGGACTGTGCAGTGTCCAATATTTTTGTCAGGGTTTCTTTAGAAAGACCTTCGATGGTCAAGAAGTGTTTTAGATTACCTTCTTTATTGAGTTGAATCTGGCTCGGTGTATGCAATGCCGCCAAGTGCATGAGAGATTCCTTATGCGTTAAGTCAACATATTATACAGAGATTGGCGAATTTTTATAGTTGGGCACGTTGCTACTTGTACAAAAAGCATCTGAACAATAAAAACAGAAAATCAGATTCATCTTTATTTTTTCAACAAGATAATTTAACCCGATTTACATCCTGCTGATTTTAAATATTAAAAAATGGGTGCTTCAGTCTGGAGCATTCACACCCTCTCCTGTCTAGCGTAATGCACCAATATAACGATGTGATACTTGTGCACGATAGATATCATCTTCATCCGGTTCAACCGAGATCAGCTCATTCTGCTGGCTTAGGTTCGTGGCCTCTATTTCAGAACCTTGTCCTGTTTCCGAAATCTCCAGTACCATTTTCAGGCGCTGGATCAGATGACTCAACTCTGGGTCCTGGGTCTGCTCTGCCAGCTGAATCACATGCCAGGCATAGTCCAGATTCTCTGCCAAATAAAGTGCATCAATTACCCGACCGGAAACCCGGCGTAAACGCGCATAAATTAAAGTGGCCACTGAAAAAGCGTCATGGTTGCGTAACTGATTCTCTAACATCTTCACCCTCATTATAAAATTGAAAAATCAGGCAGCCATCGCTCCCCATCGATTGACTGCCTGATTTGCAGTAGATAGAGCAAAATACGTACCAGTTTCTCAATTTATAATACAAATACGCTTTTTCTCTAAAGCAGCTCAGGCCTTTAAGAGAATTTAAAAAGCTTTCAATATAAAAATACGGTAAACTTAGCGCAGTTTTTATTTATCTTTTTTGGTCTCTCTATTATATGAATACCTCTCCACGTTTAAGCAATTATTGGGTCACCTGTGCCGATGGGCTGGAAACCTTATTAGAAGAAGAAATTCAAGGCTTAGGTGTTCAGAATATTGAGCGTTTCCCGGGCCGTCTAACCTTTAAAGGCACCCTGGAAAATGCTTATCGTATCTGCATGTGGTCACGTCTGGCTTCACGTGTCTTGATGCCGATCCACACGCATGAAATTGAATTTTCTCATGATGCGCGTGATGTTGCAGAAGAACTCTATGAAGGAGCTCTCAGCTTTGACTGGTCGCTGATTTTTGCACCACAAAGTACCTTTGCGATTCGTTTGCATGTCGAGCGTGATATCAAGGTCAATACCCAGTTTGCAACTTTACGTGCCAAAGATGGTGTCGTGGATTCCTTTATGGAAGCGGTAGGCAAACGTCCAAGCATTGATACCAAACAGCCTGAAATCACCATGTATATTCTGGCAGGCAAGAAAGAACATACTTACTGCCTGGACCTGTCTGGCGACTCTTTGCATAAACGCGGTTACCGCCGGTTCATGACTGACGCCCCGATCAAGGAAAACCTGGCCGCTGCGATTCTGCAAAAAGGTGGTTTAAAAGCGTTAAATCCGGATATCGTGGTTGATCCAATGTGTGGTTCAGGAACGTTCATTATTGAATCACTGATGATCCTGACCGACCGTGCGCCTGGTCTGGTCCGTCGTTTCGGTTTTAATGGCTGGAATGGTCATGACCATGAACTCTGGATGAGCATCAAGGCAGAAGCAGCTGAGCGCCATCAAGCGGCAATGGAAAATCCATTACCACAATTCTATGCCTTCGATGCGGACTGGGAAGCGGTTAAAGCCACCAGACAAAATATTATCGCGGCGGGTTTTGAATCCGCACTCGACAATATCATGATTGAAGAACGGACTTTAAATGACTGGCCTGATTTTCATGCAGAAGGCAAGAAAGTATTCTTCGTGACCAACCCGCCTTATGGTGAACGTCTCGGTGATAAAGCCCAAAACCGTTCTTTATACCTTGGTTTATCAGCTTTACTGCAAAAGAATTTCCCGAATCAAAAAGCGGCTGTGATTGCCTCACAAGTGGAACAGGCCGACGTGCTGGCATTCAATGATCCGCAAATCCTGCGTTTGATGAATGGTAAATTGCCGATTTATATCCGTTTCGGTACGGTTAAACCGGCCGCGGTGGTACGTCCATTCCTAGAAAACTGGCAGCCTCAGCAGTTTGAGCCGATTGAAGGTGCGATGGAGTTTGCCAACCGTCTGACCAAAAACATACAAGCTCTAAAAAAATGGGCAGTTAAGGAACAGATCCATTGTTTACGTCTCTATGATGCAGATTTACCTGATTTTAACGTCGCAGTAGATTTGTATGGCGAGCGTTTGCATGTACAAGAATACGCGCCACCTAAAACCATTGATCCGGAAAAAGCCAAGAAACGTTTCAACCTGGCCTTACAGGCAATTCGCGCCGTGACCGGTTTGGGCCGTGATGCGATCTTTATCAAGACCCGTGCGCGTCAGGAAGGCAAAAACCAGTACACCAAACAAAGTACAGCATCCAAGCGTTTTATCGTACAGGAAGGCAAGGCCAAGATTCTGGTCAACCTGACCGATTATCTGGATACCGGTCTATTCCTGGATCACCGTCAAATGCGTTTACGTATTGCACGTGAAGCAAAAGGCAAACACTTCCTGAACCTGTACAGCTATACCTCAACGGCAAGTTTACATGCTGCTTTGGGCGGTGCTGCGAGCACCACCAGCGTCGATCTGTCGAATACTTATTTAAACTGGTCAAAAGAAAACTTTGTCCTGAACGGTTTAACCGTGGATCATGCGGATGAACAGCACCAGTTCTTTGCCTCTGACTGTTTCGAATGGCTGAAAGAAGGCCATGAGCAATATGACCTGATCTTTATTGATCCGCCAACGTTTTCGAACTCGAAGAAATTCTACGGTACCTTTGATGTCCAGCGTGACCATTTATCCCTGCTGAAACGTGCCATGAACCGTTTAACCAGCGATGGTACCCTGTATTTCTCAAATAACTATCGTGGTTTTGAGATGGATGAAGAAATTCTGGCGTTCTTTGATGTTGAAGAAATTACCCAGGAAACCATTGGTCCTGACTTTAAGCGGAATCAAAAGATTCACCGTGCCTGGAAAATCCGTCATCCGCAAGTTTAATTCCTTATAGACTTGCGACTAATATCCAGTCACAAGTAAAAAACCCAGTTCAATTGAACTGGGTTTTTTCATGGAACATATAATAAACTGGATTGAAACTTAGCTGAGTTTCATTTTTTCAAAAACCAGCTCACCATGTTCCGCTCTTACCAGAATCGTATCGCCCGGCTGGAATTCTCCCGCAAGAATTTTCTGAGCCAGTCCATTTTCAATACGTTGCTGAATCGCGCGTTTTAGCGGACGTGCACCATACAGCGGATCAAACCCGACCTCAATCAATTGCTCAAAGGCAGTATCATCTACCGACAGGCGCATATCCCGTTCGGCTAGGCGTTGACGTAAACGGTCCAGCTGAATATCGGCAATACCGCGAATCTGGTCTTTTTCCAGTGCGTGGAATACGACAATTTCATCAATACGGTTAATAAATTCTGGACGGAAATGTTCAGATACCGCATTCATCACCACTGTCCGAACTTCATCGCGTGTTGCGCCTTCACCTAACTCGCGAACGTCTTGTGAACCCAGATTCGAAGTCATGACAATCACGGTATTTTTAAAATCTACTACACGGCCTTGGGAATCAGTTAAACGACCATCATCCAGCACTTGCAGCAAGATGTTAAATACATCCGGATGTGCTTTTTCGACTTCATCGAACAAGAGCACGCTGTACGGTTTACGGCGCACAGCTTCTGTCAGTACCCCGCCTTCTTCATAGCCTACATAACCCGGAGGTGCACCAACCAGACGGCTTACCGAGTGTTTTTCCATAAACTCGGACATGTCGATCCGGATCATTGCATCGTCACTGTCAAACAGGAAGTTTGCCAAGGCTTTGGTTAGTTCTGTTTTACCTACACCAGTCGGTCCAAGGAACAGGAACGAACCACTTGGCCGGTTAGGATCAGACAGGCCAGCACGTGAACGGCGCACGGCATTGGATACGGCCACCACGGCTTCATCTTGACCCACCACACGTTTATGCAGGAATTCTTCCATATGCAGCAGTTTGTCACGCTCACCCTGCAGCATTTTCGCGACAGGAATACCGGTAGCCGCACTGACGACTTCCGCAATTTCATTCTCGGTCACCTTGTCACGCAACAGTTTTGGTGACTCGCTTTCCTCCGCTGCTTCAATGCGCTCTAGCTGCTTTTGCAATTCAGGAATCACGCCATACTGATAGCGTGCTGCCTCTGCCAGATCACCTTCGCGCTGTGCTTTATCTAGGGCTATACGTGCCTGATCCAGTTTAACTTGGATATCCTTGTTGCCAGCCACCAAGGCTTTATCTGCACGCCAGATTTCTTCCAGATCTTGGTATTCTTTCTCGACCGTTTCAATCTGTTGGGTCAGATGCTTAATCTCGCCTTTGGCACCGCTATCCTCATCTTTTTTCACTGCTTCAAGCTGCATTTTCAGCTGGATCAGACGGCGCTCCAGTTTATCTAGCGCTTCAGGTTTGGAATCTAGCTCCATTTTGATACGGGATGCAGCTTCATCAATCAGGTCAATGGCTTTATCGGGCAACTGGCGATCGGTAATATAACGGTGTGACATTTTTGCCGCTGCAATAATCGCAGAATCCAGAATTTGTACACCATGATGCGTTGCATAACGGTCTTTCAGGCCACGTAGAATCGCAATCGTGTCTTCGACACTCGGTTCATCTACCAGCACTTTTTGGAAACGACGCTCAAGTGCAGCATCTTTTTCAATATATTGACGGTATTCATCCAGGGTTGTCGCACCCACACAGCGCAATTCGCCACGTGCCAATGCAGGTTTCAGCATGTTGCCGGCATCCATCGCACCATCACTTTTACCTGCGCCTACCAATGTATGCAATTCATCGATAAACAGGATGATTTCACCTTCGTGTTTGGCAATATCTTTGAGTACAGCTTTTAAGCGTTCCTCAAACTCGCCGCGGTATTTGGCACCGGCCAGCAAAGAGCCGAGGTCTAATGACAAAACACGCTTGCCTTTGAGTCCTTCAGGTACTTCACCATTGATAATACGCTGTGCCAGACCTTCGACAATTGCTGTTTTACCCACGCCCGGCTCACCAATCAGTACCGGGTTATTTTTAGTACGGCGTGACAAGACCTGAATGGTACGACGGATTTCATCATCACGTCCAATCACAGGGTCAAGCTTGCCTGCCAAAGCACGTTCAGTTAAATCGATGGTGTACTTATTTAGTGAATCACGCTGATCTTCATGATTATTGCTCATGACTTTTTCATCACCTCGAAATTGATTGATAATCTGACGTAAAGTCTCTGCCTTTACTCCAGCACTGCTTAATAAATTTTTGGTATTTCCTGTTTCTGCAAGTGCCAGTAGCACCCAGTCTGTTGAAAGGAATTCATCTCCGGCTTTTTGGGCATAACTGTCTGCCAGATGTAAAACTTTTGCCGCTTCAGGGCTGAGATTAATATCTGCAGATGGATTACTCAGTGTGGCTGCATTACTTAGCGCTGTTTCCAGTTTGGTTTGCAATTCCCGCAGGTTTGCTCCGGCCTGTTGCAACAAGCTGACATTGGAAGTTTCATCCATCAAGGTCGCCAAGATATGAATTCCATCAATAGAAGCATGATCCCGGCTCATTGCCAACGATTGGGCATCTGAAAGGGTCTGCTGCAGGCGATTGGTAAATTTTTCAAAACGCATTCTTGTTATTCCTCAGCACAAATATTCTATTTGAAAAATATATGGGGGCATGCGAGAAAAAATTCAATTCTTTTATATATATTTTTCAAAAACTTAAATTATATTATTGGACATATATCAGTAATAATATTGGTATAGTTCTAGTTAATTTCAAGCGTAATAATTTAAATTATTTTATTTAAATTCTAGTTCAAGCTTAAGTTAAAAAATACCCTCACAAGGAGGGTATTTTATTTACGGTGCAGGGTTCGGCTGCTGACGGTGAATATCTTCAATACCTTTGAGGACTTCTTCTGACAGATCAACTTCAAATGCCTGAATATTTTCTTTCAACTGCTCCAGATTAGTGGCGCCAATAATGGTACTGGTCACAAAGAACTGCTGCTTGATAAAGGCCAAAGCCAGTTGGGTAAGACTTAAGCCATGCTGTTCTGCCAGCTCGGCATATTGCTCGGTCGCCCATTCACTTTCCGGATTGCTATAGCGACTAAAGCGCGAGAACAATGTTACCCGCGCATTTGCAGGACGCGCACCATGCCGGAATTTACCAGTCAAATAACCAAATGCCAAAGGCGAATACGCCAATAAACCTACGTTTTCATATCGGGCAATTTCTGACATGCCAATTTCATAAGTACGGTTCAGCAGGTTATATGGGTTTTGTACACTGACGAATTTGGACAACCCTAATTTTTCTGCAAGGTGCAGAAACTTCATTGTACCCCACGGGGTTTCATTGGACAGACCAATATAACGGATGCGGCCTTTTTTAATTTCATCCTGCAAGGCGGTTAGGGTTTCTTCAAGATCGGTCACGGCACAGTCTTCTACCGCTTCAGCATTGCCATAACCCAGCTTGCCAAAGAAATTGGTTGGGCGTTGTGGCCAGTGTAACTGATACAGGTCAATATAATCCGTTTGCAGACGTGACAATGACTGGTCAATGGCTGCTGAAATTTCATCGGCAACGAAACGGGTTTTACCATCCCGGATATGGCTACCACCTTGCGATGGTCCGGCAATTTTTGAAGCTAAAAAAAGTTTGTCACGGCCACCGCGGGCAGCGATCCAGTGACCAATAATACGCTCGGTTGCGCCCTGCGTTTCAGGTTTTGGCGGCACCGGATACATTTCCGCGGTATCCCAGAAATACAGTCCCTGATCCAGCGCATAATCCAGTTGCTGAAAAGCCTGTTCTTGCGTGTTCTGCTCACCAAAGGTCATGGTGCCCAAACAAATTTCTGGCAAAAGAATGCCAGTATCCGCCAATGGTCTGAATTGCATAAAACCTTCCTGTGAATTTTATTCAGTGAATTGAGATTAAGTCGGCTATAGCCTATCGGAATTATAAGGGGGACTTAAATCATCTTTTCTGAGAAGCTTGTTCTAAATTTTTATGTATTGGGTAAAGGAACTCTAATAAAAAAGCAAATCCTGAGATTTGCTTTTTAACATCTGGATTATTCGTCTATGGCACCATCGGCTACTGCTTCGGACGTCTCTTCTAGAGAAACATCAAAGATCAGGATAGCTTTACCATCCGTCTCGATCATACCCTGTTCTTCTAGCGTTTTTAGTACGCGACCCACCATTTCACGGGAACAGCCAACAATACGGCCAATTTCCTGACGGGTAATACGAATCTGACGGCCATTTGGCAAGATCATTGCTTCCGGCTGTGAAGAAAGGTCAATCAGGCAACGTGCAATTCGGCCTGAAACGTCAATAAATGCCAGATCAGTCACTTTACGAGTAGTATTTTTCAAGCGACGTACCAGCTGAGCAAATACCGCATAGCTCAGATCAGGATATTGCTTGCTGATTTCGTGAAAGTTTTCATAGGTAATTTCAGCAATTTCACACACATCACGGGTACGAACTTCCGCAGTGCGTTGTGGATTTACCTCGAATAAGCCCATTTCCCCAAAAAAGTCACCCGCATTTAAATATGCTACGACAATTTCACGATCATCATCTTCACGAAGAATGATAGATACAGACCCCTTCAGAATTAAATACAAAGATTTAGATTCTGATCCTGCATCAATGATCGTAGTACGTTTTGGATACCGATTAATATATGCACGTTTTAAAAGTGCTTTCACGGATTCTGGTAATTGCCCCGGAGAAAGCGCATCAGTGCTTAATTGTGAAAAGTTTGAAGTCATGCTAACAGTTCCGATTATGGATAATTTATAGATCGCACAAGACCTAATGTGAACTTGTCACACAGTGGGATTGAAATTCCGTATCAACCCAATTTATGTTAGTGTACAGTTACTTGACAAATTTATAGCTTTTTTTAGGTAGTTGCAATGCAAACAAGCGTTCATTGGTTAGAGAATGTTGCTTTTGAAGCAAAAACTCAAAGTGGTCATAGCCTTATCATGGATGGTTCAGCTGAATACGGTGGTGAAAACCGTGGTCCCCGTCCTATGGAACTGCTTTTAACGGGTCTGGGCGGTTGTGCATCTTTTGATATTGTTAGCATTTTAAAGAAGGCTCGTCAGGCTATTACCGATGTACGCTGCGAATTAAAGGCTGAACGTGCAGATACAATTCCGGCAGTTTTCACGAAAATTCACCTGCATTTTGTGGTTACCGGCAAGGCGATTAAAGACAAACAGGTGGCAAAAGCGGTAGAACTTTCTGCTGAAAAGTATTGCTCTGCCAGCAAAATGCTGTCTGATGGCGGTGTAGAAATCACCCATGACTACGAAATTATCGAAGCTGAATAAAGTTTAAACTTTGTAAAAAAAGCGGCCTTGAAGAGCTGCTTTTTTTATATCGAAAAAATGTCAATCAGAACTTCTCTCTTTGTTCTTTGTCTCATACCTATTAAACTGAAAAATCATTACCATCCTTCTAAATTAAATCTAAAAACTGCATGCCTTTACCTGAATTAGAAATGAAAGTGGTTTTAAAAACTTCAAGATATGTAGAAAATTCATTTAAAGCATAAATATATTTAAACGCCTTAAAATTCTGTTCACATCCAGATTCAGGGTCTGAAATGTAATTGGCCAGTGACTGAAAAATGGGTTCAGGAGCAAAAAATTAAGGTGATAACATCCTTTTTAATAGTGATATTTTATTACCCTACACCCGACATCAAAGTTTTATTTGTCAACTTCCCTATCATTAACTCATTTTTAATTTGGATTTCCTGTTATGTTCAGATTGCTTTAAAAATCATTAAACAATAACATTACTGATAATTATTATCATTTACATTAACTAAAATGTCTTATACCGTCCCTTCATCATTTCAGCTATCTTTACTCAGTTTTTCGATTTTAATTACACAGCAAAGTTTTGCCGATGATACTCAGCAATTACCGACGATTACCGTTACAGCTGAATCAGAACAGAGTGAGCTTACCTCTGAACAGAGCAAAGCCTATATCATCCAAAATTCGTCAACCGCCTCAAAACTGAATATTCCACTCAAGGAAACGCCGCAAACAGTCAATGTTGTCACCCGCCAGCAGCTGGATGACTTTGCCTTGGATAATACACGGGATGTACTGCGCAATACCCCTGGCATTATCGTCAGCAATCAGGAAACGGAACGGACCTCCTACCTTGCCCGAGGTTTCGAGATTTCAAATGTCTTGGTCGATGGCGTTGGCATTCCACTCGAAGGCTATAATTATAATAATGACAATCCAGACAGTTTTTTGTTTGACCGTGTAGAGGTGGTCAAAGGCGCGAATGCCTTAAATAATGGAATTGGTGATCCCGGTGCAACCATTAACATGATTCGCAAACGCCCGACATTCAATCTTCAAGCAGCCTTTAATGCCAGTTATGGCTCATGGAATACTCAGCGCTATGAAACAGATGTATCTTCTCCTCTCACCCAGGATGGAACAGTCAGAGGTCGTATATTTGGTTATCAACAGACTGGCGACAGTTATCTGGATCGTTATGAACTGGAAAAGAACGGCATAGGGGCTGTTCTGGAAGCAGATGTAACAGACACAACCCTATTGACTGCTGGCTATACCGAAACCAATCATAAGCCGAATGGTGTCAATTGGGGTTCTAATCCGCTGATCAATACCGAAGGTGAGCAGCTCAGTTATTCACGAAGTTATAATTACAGTCCAGACTGGACGTATTGGAACAGCAATATTAAAAGTTACTTTGCCGAGCTTGAACAAAAACTGGCAGGCGACTGGACAGCCAAACTGACTTATGATGAAAAACGCACACAACGCGATTCAAAACTCTTGTTTCTGTCCGGAAAACCTGGTGCAAATGGCACGTCAGGCATCACCCTATATCCCGGCATGTATATTGATGACAATAAAGAACAACAAGCCAGCCTGAGTTTTAGCGGCACCTATCCGCTTTGGGGTCAACGCCATGAAGCTTCATTGGGCTATGTCTGGGCTAAGAATAGTCTAGGTGAATTGGGTTATGCTGGCAGCTTTGCCCATCCGCTGACCACAGATTTAGCCAGCTTTACACCAGAAGAACCAACCTGGGATATGTCGAAAACCAGTGGTGAAATGCATATACGGCAGAAGAACCAAAGTCTTTATGCTGCAACCCGACTACATCTGAATGATGATCTTAAACTTCTTTTAGGTGCCAATTATGTTCAGGCTGAGAGCAGTGGTAGCAGTTATGGGACCGACACCATTTATGATGAAGATAAAGTTTTACCCTATGCCGGTCTAACCTATAACTTTAATCCTGAATATACAGGTTATCTGAGTTATACCTCCATTTTCCGTCCGCAAACCACCAAAGCAATGGATGGCAGCATTAACAAACCGATCGAAGGTGAAAGCTATGAAGTCGGAGTGAAAAGTTCTTGGCTAGATGACAAACTTACCGCCACCATGGCTGTGTTCAGAACAGAGCAAAGTAATTATCCACTTCGTGATTCTGATGGTATTCCGACTTTACGCAAGACTCAGGTCAGTGACCTGCGTTCCCAAGGCTATGAGTTCGGCTTGGCGGGACAACTGAGCGACCATTTAAACTTAAGCTTTGGTTATACCCAATTTAACCTGAAAGATCTAATCAATGGCGGCGATGCGCGTACTTTCAATCCCACCCAATCTTTTAATCTTTTGACCACCTATCAGGTGCCGCAAATTCCAAAACTGAAACTGGGCCTTGGGGTGCAATGGCAGGACCGGACCTATCTGGAGGTGCCTGAAGCAACCGCCAATGGAGTGATTACCCAGAAAGCTGGAATCATTGAGCAGAATGCCTATGCACTCGTGAACTTAATGGCCAGCTATGAGCTGAATGAACATATGACCTTGCAAGCCAATGGTAATAACCTGACCAATGAAAAATATCTGTTCAATTTCCCGAATCAGCAAGGTTTTTATGGTGCACCAGCGAATTACAGCGTTGCTGTGAAATTTAAATATTAATTTCTACACTGAGCCTTGACGACATGTTGAGGGCTAAATCATTGATAGATACACAAAAACAGGTAAAACAAATGAAAAAAATGATCGCTTTGACCATTGGACTGGCTATGACACTTTCAACTCAGGCGCATATGCTTTGGCTGGAACGTGGTACAGATATGCAGACTCATGCTTTCTTTGGTGAATATAGTGAACAGCTTAAAGAAACACAGCAAGGTACCCTGAAGTCTTTCAATCAGGCAAAGGCCGTTCAGTCTAGAAAGACCTTTAGTCCTCAAATGCAACAGGATCATTTGCTCTATGCAACCCAAGGCCAGACAGATGTCCAGCTCAGTCATGAATTGATCTATGGAGAATCATTGCTGAGCTATCATGCCAAATCCGGCAGACAAAACTTGAAAGCAGAGTCAGAACTGGATATTGTCCCGACCCAAATCAACAGCAATACATTTACGGTACTGTATCAGGGTAAAGCTGCTGCAGATGTTGAAGTCACGGTCTTTTCCCCGCAATTCTGGCTAAAGAAGTACACTACCAACAGCCAAGGCCAAATTACCATTGCTACGCCATTGAAAGGTCAATATGTCATTGAAGTCGGCAAAGAAGCAGACAAGGCAGGAAAGTTGAATCAGCAGGCCTATAAAAAACAGTATCTGGTAACGACTTTAAGTTTTGTTCATTAAATTTTTTAGATTTTCATCAGTATAGATTTATTCAAGGCCAAATATGATGTCTGTAGTGCAGCCACTTGCCATTCTCTATCGCTTAGGCATGACCTTTGGTATTGGCTACTTGTGCAGTTATTTAATCGCACTCGATTTGGCTTACTTTTTACAAGCTTATTTGCCTAAAGCTGAGTCTGTCTATTTGGCCGCCTTTACTGCCCTGATTTTTTATGTCTGTTTTGTGATTGGAATCTTCTGTATCCAAAGCTTAAAAAAGCTTTCTATCTATAGCCTGATTCCTTTACTTATTTTATTTCTCTTCTCCCGCTTCATAGGTTAAACCATGCATAAATCTGTCCGTCAATCCATGGCATGGTTACATTCATGGTTAGGTTTAAGCTTTGGCTGGTTACTCTTCGCCATTTTTTTAACAGGCACCGTCACCTATTACCGACATGAGATCAGTATATGGATGCAGCCTGAATTTGCCTCGATACAAGTCAATCAGGAAACTGCCTTAAAATCTGCTTACAGCTATTTACAGCAGCATGCACCGGACGCCCAAAACTGGTATATCGGAGTCGCCAATCAAGACTCACCTGTGAATAAAGTCTACTGGCAAAAAGCAGATGGCGGCTATGAAGTTAAAACCCTGGATGCCTCAACAGGCAAAGAGTTAAAACTCTCAGCCACACAAGGGGGAGATTTTTTCTATAATTTTCATTTTCAGCTCTATGGTATGCCCTACACGATTGGTCGCCTCATTGTGACGATTGCTGCCTTTATCATGTTACTGACTCTGATTTCAGGAATTATTACCCACAAAAAAATCCTGACAGACTTTTTTACCTTAAGAGCCTTTAAAGGGCAACGCTCCTATCTGGATTTTCATAATGTCAGTTCAGTGATTGCCCTGCCGTTCTTTTTGACCATGACATTTACCGGGCTGGCGATTTTCTTTTATATAGTGCTACCTTCCGGCATGAAAAAACTGTATCCGGACAATCCCTTTCAGTATTTTGAAGAAATTCGCACAGTCAATGTGTTGGCCAACTCTGCAGTTCCGGTGAAAACCGAGATGCTACCAATTCAACATTTCATCACCACGGCGCAGCAACATTGGGGACAGGCAGAATTTGACAATATCACGGTCAAGCAGCCCAATACCCAGCTGGCACAAATAACTTTGATGCAACTCAAAGATCATTCCATTACCCGAAATCAGGCAAAGCTTAGTTTAAATGCTACTACCGGAAAATTGCTTGAAAATACCCGAAATGAAAGTGCAATTGCCACACTAAATGCCAGCATGTATGGTTTACATATGGCACGTTTTGCTGAACCTGCTTTACGTTTAGGATTGTTTTTCTCTGGCATATTAGGCTGCGCAATGATTGCATCCGGACTGCTGCTGTGGAGTCTGAAACGCCAGATGCAGAAAAAATCAGCGCAGTTTCATATCGGACACTATTTAGTGAACCGCTTGAATATCACCATAATCATTGGCTTGCCACTTGCCATGCTGGGTTATCTCTATGCGAATCGTTTTATCAGTAGCCCCGCAGGTGCACCAAATTATGAGATTTATAGCTTTTTCAGTATCTGGTTCGGCAGCTTTATCCTGGCATGTGTAACCCCACAGCAGCATATATGGAGAATGCAGCTTAAACTTCTGATTTGTTCTGCCTTTATACTTCCGCTTATTGATATTCATTATTTAGTCTCCCAGCAATATATTGATTCTTTTGCGACTTATTGGCCGTTTCTGCGTATTGATCTGATGTTGTGGACCTTGGCACTTCTCGCCCTATTTTTACACCAGAAAATTACGCCCATTCAGCAAAAGGCGATGCATAAAATTCAGGCCAAACTAAAATCTGCACAGCAGGAGTCTTCCACATGATATGGATCGCAATTATGGGGCTTTTATGGCTAAGCTGTTTTTTCTTTCATGCGGTGAGTGAAAAGCAGATAGTAAAAACCCAAAAATCTCGATATTCTTTTTTAACGAACTTCCCTACCCATACTAAATTCGCTGCTAGTAGTTTTTTACTCATCTCGATGTTTTTATTACGTACCCAGTTTAGCTCCAGTATTAGCTTTGTGGCTTTATGGGTATTGCTAAGCCCTGTACTTTTTATCTTTATTTTAAAAATAAACAATTTGATAGGAAGATTATAGAATCCAGATCTTAGCTATACACTAGCAAAAACAATATTTATTGATCATCAAGGATGAATCTATTATCCTTCTACAAATTAAATTATAAAAATATCTTAAGATTATAAAAGACTTAAATCAGATCAAGTTTTGTAGGCCTTTAAAATAATAAAGGCTTAACTTTAAATGTAAATTACGCAATCTTAGTAAAAATATGGGTAGATAAAAACCATACCCATACTTAATTTTAAAAATGTAGTCATTATTTTCATGAATTCACTTAACATAATATCTAATGATCAATAATTATATTAATTCATGGAAGATAAACATAACCTAGCCCAATTCATTTCTGATATTTTTCACCATATAATAATCGTGGTGCAATATCATTAGGGTAGCTTAAGCTTATGTATCAACGAGTAATCATCAGAACCTGAAATTTTCCCATAGGGTCGTGATTTGTTGATCACCCAAGGTTCCCAGGTAGCTTTTTGTGTCAAAAAACATTGTCTTTTTATCTTTGTCTGAATATTTGGGCCACCCCGGGTTGCCATATTTAGCAAATCCGACCCAGGCATCATTCATACTGTCAGACAAAGACTGCGGTGGATTAATACCGACGAAATTCTCCGCTTCTTTTGTGTGAAGCGTTCCGAACGTAAACGGCACGTCTACAAAATGAGCAGCACCCAGAAGGCCATTGTAAGCTGGAGATCGCCAGGAAAAGTGATAAAACCACGTGTTTTGATTACGACTCATAATTTGCGCTATATACAGTGCTGGCATCCTGAACGTGTAGTCCGACATGATCTGGGCATAAACGTCCCCCGGGTTCTCCGCGCTGATACTGTTTTTTATATAAGCCTGAAATGCCCCTGTGGGTAGACTCAGCTCATTAATGACTGCCCTCAAATCCTTATCCGTGATTTTCTGTAATTCGCTACCGGGCATCAAATATAACCTGTACTCACTGTCGGTACTCCCCACAATAACAGGGACTCGGTTGCTGTCATTCATCACCAGATCTTCCATTGGGCTTCTAACGATAATTTTAGAATCCGCAACCGGCAAAAATGCCGTGCCTCCAAGAGAAAGCCTTCCCCATTGGGTAGCATCTTTGATCTGCTCCCCAACTTTCAGGACATTCTGAACCAGATCATCAAAAGGTACATTGGCCACGGCTTCGGGTTCGGCAGGAATCCCAAGATTATCGGCAAATTGCCGGGTGATTCGGGTTGCATCGGCTGGGCTAAGCCACTGCATCGGAGGGCTCTGAATAATCGCCTGCTGGTAAAGTCCTTTGGTTTCTGGATTGCCTAAAATGATGGCAACACTGCCTGCACCCGCAGATTGTCCAAAGAGCGTCACCCTGTCTGGGTCACCTCCGAAGTTCGCGATATTATGCTGAACCCATTTAAGTGCTGCGATCTGGTCTGCGATACCACGGTTGTCAGGACGTTGAGCAAAATGCATAAACCTATCCACACCCACCCTATAGTTTACTGTGACGACCATGACCCCTTTTCTGGCAAACACGCTTCCGTCATATACAGACTCCGCGGCATCTTCCCTGATCCAGGCTCCTCCAGGGATCCAGACCATGACGGGTAGCTTTCCTTCAGTATTGCCAGGCCGCCATATATTGAGAGTTAAATCGCCAGCTCGGCCCACCATTCGTTGCGTAGGACTTCTTCCCGGCTGTGGCACGGGCCAGTCAGATACGGTCGCTTTTATCCCTTGCCAGGGCTGCATGGGCTGGAGGTTCTGAAATCGTCGTTCAGGGGTAAAAGGGTTAGCCACATAGGGAATTCCTTTATAAACGCTAATGCCCTCATCGGTGCAGTAACCCTGTACCTTACCCGCCTCAATATCGACAACGGGGGCTAGTACATTGCACTGTAAAAATTCCATTCGTATTCCTCCTGGATTCTGCCCCGCCTAATTTAGGTTCAGTAGGATAAAACAATACAATAAGGCTAAAAGCCAAAGAGATTTTTTTTGTTAAAGATAATGAGCCTTCAGTAAATTATCTAAAAATAGCTACTTGAAATAACCCGATACATCGTTTTAATCTTAAATTGATGGCTGTATTAAAGGGTCAACTGATAATTTACTCAGGAAGGCTGGCAAAGCGGCGTAAAAGCTGTGCTTTTACTTTAAGATGCCTCGTTCCCCTTCAGTTTGTTTGAGCTGACTTTTAAGTAAGGCGTAAGCTCTCTATCTTTGCTTCAAGCAGTTTATGTGCATCAGGTTTATTACGTAAAGGCTGTACGGCCTTTAACCATTTATAAATGCTGTGCTGGGATACACCTAAACGTTCTGCGGCACCAGTGACAGAATATCCATGTTCACTGATCAATTTTACAGCTTCATCTTTAAATTATGGGGTATCTTGTTGCCCACTCATAAGGTTCTATTTCAGGCAAAAGAAAAGAAGATATTTGCCTAGGAGAGTGGTGGCAGGCCAGCAGCGCATTGTATTGGCTATGCGCTGCTGGCGGAGGTGCATCTGAGTTCTGTGGTTAACTCCATCCACGGACACTATAAAGGCACCTTATATTATTTCTGTAATCCCTTCGCTGGGGCAAATTTAAATGGTTTGGCCACACGGTAGTGCTTGGTTGCGTTTCCTGAGAATATGTTTTCCTGGTCGACTCCAAGCTCAAGCTTCATCACCTTTCCAGTTTCCTTCGAGAAGTCAATCTGGTTGAGATCGGTCCAGAAGATATTCGGTGACATTGCGGAATCAAAGAAATAGAGGCGCTGCTTATGATCGAACACTGTGCGCCAACGGGTGGTCGCAATTTCCGATTTGCCCGGAGTTGAGAGGCCGAACGGTACAGAAATATTACGGATGATGCCAAAGACACTGGAGCGAAGCTGTTCCGGCTTGGCATTCGGTGGAATTGCCTTCACGTAGTAAGAGGCGCGAGCGAAACGGTCGGCGGCCCGGCTTGTCCCAGGCAACATTGCCGTTCCACCGACTTCTGATCAGTAAGATGCCAGAGCAAGTTGCTCGTCGTATGTAGGAGAATTGGTCATTACCTGATACTGGCGACCATGGTGGATAACTTGCTTGCCGTTGATATACTCGATGATGGCGCTATCGCCGCTTGAGTCAGACAATGACAGGTGAACAGTCGCTTTGAATTGGGTGCCAGGCATCGCATTGGTCACGATCGTAAACGGCTGCTTCTCAAAAGCGGCCACCGCTTCAGCGACAGTTGCAAAGTTGTCAAGGGCATACTGCGCCCAAGCTGCAATCGTCAATCCAGGCGCACCCTTAACATTAAAGGCAGGATACTTTGCCTCATCCAGCCAAAGTACATTCGCAACCAGACCCGCTTCGTTTGCCCCGTCACTGGTCGAATTATCGTAGGTAGCCGCCACTACTGATCCATATTTCGATGTCCAGCGAATGGAATTCGGCCCCAATTCGCCATTCCGCTCCATACCCCCGAGGAAAAATATAGAGATCGGTTGAGATTGGTTGATCCCAGTCCATCGATCGGGCTGTAAAAATATTACTGTCTTGACCTAGATAAACGAAGCGAGAACAAGCATTTGCGGTAGGAATAACGCTTCCGAATGCAGCACAGCATGTCAACATACATGCAGCTAATCGTTTGAGTGAAGCTCGGCGCATTGAGATTTCCTCTAACTAGTACACATATATCGGCAACAGCGGAGATGATCATGTCAAGCCCGCTCCTGAGCTTGCCGGCTGCTTTGCGTTCCGCCATCAGTCGCGCCAAGATGAGGCCCGAATTGTCGTCGAACGACAGGATACGACTCGCAAACAGCACTAGCGGCCTTTCCAGTCTAAAGAATCACTAACCGAGTATGTCTCGCTCCATGATCACTTCCACATGTTTGCAAAAATTTAGCCAAAGGTGTGTGCCGTTGTCAATGAACGCTTAGTCAGTGGCAACATATGGCATCGATGCCAATCAGGTGATACACTTTATTCGACTTTTCTCTATTTAAAGGCAGGAAGTGGCACTCAGTGCCCTGAACTGCAGCAACTATTCCTGCCACTTCAATAGATGGCGAATGGACAATTTTCTTAGTATTGAACGGAAGGCTACGGAATTTAATCAGGAATGGCTATAATGCTTCAAGTATGCCCATATGATCCATCACAAGCTAGTTGCTGAAACACTGCCCCGCAATTTTCGGATGCTGAAATCATCGGCAATATCCTGATCTCGAGCATTCTCTTTGCAGGGATTTCTACACGCTACCCTGAATACCTATGCCAAATGCACAGCTCATCAGAGATTTTATGCAGACTTTATAAATCCACTCTTGTGATCTTAATCAATTTTGAAAGCATATCATTTAATATTTAAATAATAATACTTATCGATTGCATTAGCATTTAAATATTTATACTTGTCAACAACGGTGTATATTTTAAAAATATTTTAAACTCTCTATTATTTACTAATGAGGAGTAATTCATGATTGTTGTGACTAATCGCATTTGCGTAAAAAAAGGCATGGGCAAAAAAATGGCCCCAATGTTTACCAAAGAAGGCCCACTTCAAAGCTTTGATGGTTTTGAAAAAGTTGAAGTTTTAGTCTCAGAACAAGAGGATCATGATGAAATGAGTGTCAATATGTATTGGCAGTCACAAGAACAGTTTGAGGTATGGCGTCAGTCTGATGCCTTTAAACAAGCACATCATCGCCCTACAAATGGTGGCCCTACTGCTGAAAATAATCCAGTGATAAGCTCTAAGTTAGTCATCTCGCAGGTAGCTTCCACTGCGACTAAAATTTAATTATTTTAAGTAACCCGAATCGCGGATAAGAAATTAACTTGAAAAACAGGAGGACTAGAGCCATCAGTTGAGTGAGCACACCAAACCTAAAGCTCTAGTCCTGATATTCGATAGTATCGAATTATTTTGCGTAATTAATGATTTCTTTCTTAAATATGAAGCAACTTATTGGAAATTTCTCAAACAAAGTTGTCATTCTTTAAGAATCCGAACGGCACAAAAGAAAAAAACTAAATACGTCTATATATGTCATAATCAAACCATACAAAACATATGAAAGGTTACAATGTTCCACACAGTCTCTTTATTAACTATAGAACAAATTTATAACTTTTTAAAAGAATCTCCAAATTTTCAGAATAGTACTCAATTTGAAAGGTTGAAGGGGTTTTTCTTTGAACTCCATGACCATAAAATCGGTGAATTTAAAGCGCATCAACCATTAAATTTTACATTAAATTTCAATAAATCCTGGCTAGTAGTAGATGCTGTAGCTGCACCAAATTTTAATCATAAACAATTATTTTTGAAATGGTTATGTATACGATTTAATATCCCGGTTTAAATCAAAAGGACTAATTTTGCATAATACAAAATTAGTCCTTTTAATGAGGCTAAGCTAGCCTTAACTTTTAAAGTACACTTGAAAAATATACTAGCTTAAACTTCGTACTATCTATGCAATTTTGAAAATTTTCCCACTTACAGTACTCTGAAAAAACATTTCAAAACCAGGTCTAATATTTTCCCCATCAACAGTGATATGTTTTATATTCGAATGAGAGCGAGTACTGGCAAACTGATGATCCACAGTCGCTTGAATAGTGTGTTTAACCCCAAACTGATCTTTAACATTAATACTCTGTTTAAGCATGTATATACCTTCCATAAAATTATAGTAGAAACCATTTAAATAAATATATGATTTTTAGTTCTTTTATCTAAACAACTCTATGATCTAGTTTAAACAACTGATTTAAAGAAGTATAAAATGTACGGCCATCTAAATTTAAATCAACCTCTATCCCCGATGAAAGAAGAACTCTTTTACCCACTTCGATTGTTTTTAACCCCTGACGTGTACTTTGCATTTTATTTAGAGGAGTTAATGAAACAATAATTTCGGTACCATTTTTAGCTTTTGCAATTAAATAATTTATTTTTAACAACTTGAATCCTGTTTTTCTGAAAATTTTCCAATTTTGGAAATAACTTTAAAATTTAATTTTAAATTATAAAAAAAGCACTCATGAGTGCTTTTTATTACTGCTTGCTACTGTTTAGATAGCAACAATATTTACAGCATTCGGTCCTTTTTGACCTTGGGCTACGCTGAATTCAACCATTTGGCCTTCCATTAAAGTTTTGAAACCTGAACTTGCGATTTCGCTAAAATGAGCAAAAACGTCTGGACCTGATTCTTGTTGAATGAAACCAAAACCTTTAGTTTCGTTGAACCACTTTACAGTACCTTTAACAACATTTGAGTTTGACATAATATATCCTACTAATTTTTAATAATTTTGAGTCATTTTATTGACTGAGTATAACTTTGAAAATAATAAAGAAGCGACTTAAAATCTGAAAAAACGAAGGATTATGACTAAAACTGCGATACTTAAAGAAGATCTACCGAAACAAGACTTTTTTCTAGTTAAGTTAACTATACACTAAAAATATAAATAATCAAGTTTTTTAATATATATATTTATTTTTCTAATAAAAAACCCATATTTTTATAAAAAATAAAATAAAATCAAATATATATTGTAAATATAACAATATAATGTAATATGCTGGTCTAGCAAGTTTGATAAGTAATGAATGCGATTATATAGTTCTGTAATAACAATATTAATGTTTTTAATTTCGGGAATGATGATTTTTTCCCATATGCAAATCATATATCAACCACCAAATTTTACCGCTTTAAATATTGCCAATTAGCAATATTTGATTAAAAAACCGCCTATTAGGCGGTTTTTTAATTTTTGAAGAAATAATAAATGTCTTTATTTAACATAAAACGTCTTATATGTAACCCAAGTGTAAGCCCAAAATAGAAATGTCCGGTTTCTCCAAAGTAAAAATGTCCGCTTTTAGAATATGCACTTTTGCAATTTCCTTAGCGGACGGTTTGATATGTTGGTGTCTATGTCGGATAAAGAACTTAAACGATTGTCGATCTTGCAGGAAATCTGTGATCAACGCATAACTCAATCCCAAGCTGCTCAGCTACTGCATATTTCAGAACGTCAGATCAGACGCTTACTGCAAAAATACAAAGCTCAAGGTCCCACTGCATTAGCCCATGCCGGTCGTGGCCAAACCAGCAATTCCAGGCTTCCTGAAGAGATCAGACTCAAGTGCCTCAATCTGGTCGCTGAACAATTCCATGGTTTCGGACCAACTTTAGCC